>CAYOZO010000245.1:0-1557 GCA_964408405.1 uncultured Turneriella sp. | reverse complement strand
CGGCTCGCGCAAAAAATCGCCTTTTTGTTTTTTGCATGAGTTAGCGCACAGGCTCTTAAGCGACGGCCCTTTCGGGAGCGCCTCAGGATTTACATTTTTCTCTGAGCCCGCTGCGTTCAATCACGATTCGGGCGCGACAGGTCGTGCCTTCGCATTCAAAAAGTCGCAATTTCTGATTTTCCACCCGATAGGTGGCTATGCCGTCGTCGCCTGTGACGGCGCCGCAATGCCGCGGCCAGTGGCTTAAGGCATCGATCAGAGCCGCTTCGCGCGCCATTGCTATGCGCTGCACTTGCGGCAGGTCTTCACGCGCATGTCCTTCGCCAACGAGATATAGCCGGTCAGAACCACTGAAGCCCTCGCGCCAGCTACCGCTGGCGCAGGAGGGAATGGAGAGTAGAGCGATCGCTCCCACTAAGCAAGAGGTGATTGTCTGCATGTTCATTAGACGCCACTTTTGACCAAACGATCGATTTTCAGGATATTATCGACAAAGCGCGCAAAGTCAGCAAGGTAGAGCTGGTTAGTCGCGTCCGACTTCGCTTCGGGCGGGTTCGGATGAATCTCGGCAAAAATGCCGTCAAGCCCGGTCGCTGCCGCAGCGCGGGAGAGCGGAAATGCCATGCGGCGGTCGCCGCCCGAAACCTTACCGCCGCCGGGCAGCTGGGTCGAGTGTGTCGCATCGAAGACAACGTGCAGGCCGGCAGAGCGCATGATCTCGAACGAGCGCATATCGACGACGAGGTTGTTGTAGCCGAAGGTGTAACCCCGCTCGCACAGCGTGACCTTATCCGAACCGGATTTGCGGTATTTGTCGGCGATTTGCAGCGCATCTTCGGGCGCTACGAACTGCCCCTTCTTAATATTGGTCCACTTGCCGGTTTTGGCAGCTGCAATTACGAGATCGGTCTGCCGGCAGAGAAAAGCAGGTATCTGCAGCATATCGACATACTCTGCGGCCACCTCGGCATCATGCGGATTATGGATGTCTGTCAGGCAGGGGAGCTTGTATTCGTCGGCGACTTTTTTCAGGAGTGACAGCCCTTCGCGGATACCCGGACCGCGGAACGAATCAATCGACGAGCGATTGGCTTTATCGAACGACGACTTGAAGAATATCAGCACCTGCTGCTCATCTGCAACGCGGCGTATTTCCTTTGCCACGGTGCGCAGCAGCTCTTCGCTTTCAATGACGCACGGGCCGGCAATAAAGAAGGGTTTGTTGCTGCCGCCGATTTTGTGGCCTGCCAGGAAATCACGCTCGGGGGTCTTGGCTACCATCATTGCTACTCCTTGCGAAACGCCATGCGAATGGTACAGCCTGCATTTTTGTCAAAACGCGCTGAAAGTCTTTTTCCTTCATCGCGCGACTGCGGGTAAGCCATCCGGTGGCGGATGCGCGCCTTTGCCTCGGCAGATTCACAGTTGCGCGCATGGCGCTCGGCAGCCGGCAGCAACAGGCTGCCATCTTCGTGGCTTTCGACTACCTGCACGGTCTGTTTATCCAGCGCATAACCGTCAGTGAAGTAATCTGCATCCGGAACCATGTACTTGCCC
>CAYOZO010000244.1:0-1600 GCA_964408405.1 uncultured Turneriella sp. | reverse complement strand
TCTCATTAAAGACCGAATCGGTGCGACCGTAGGTATTGGAGTCGTTACTGAAAGTGGCGCGCAACTGCTGGAAGAAGTCGCGTGAGATCTTGATATACCGGCACGACATACGGGCAGTGATGATCAGCTCATTGAGAATCATCGCCGCCAGCAGCGACTTGCCGGTGCCGGGCGGGCCAATAAGCAGCAATCCCTTAAGGTCGGCAGGCGTCACCTGCTTAGGGTCAGCGAGAAGTTTCCTCTGCGCTTCAATAAACAGCCGTGCGCGGTCAAACGCAGCAGTGAGCGCAATGGTCGCCTGTCTGCGCGCCATTTCCAGCTCGGGCGATTTCGTCGGGTTTGGATACTGCGGCTGCAGATTGAATTCGCGCAGGCGGTACATCCGGTACTTGAGCGGGATATTGGACTGCGCGAAGAGCTCCTTGACGCGGGAGTAATTGTCGCGCGCGCCCTTGCAGTCACAGGGCAGAATTTTGCCGCTTTTCTCATCGAGATAGACGTAGGGGCTTGTCTGGTCGCCCGGGCAGACACGGCAGAGAGCTTCGACGCAATCGCAGAGCGCAAGCACGCGGGTGGCGCGACTACGCATGAGCTGCGGCTCCGTGCGATAACCCAGAAAGTCGCACTTTTCACATCCCCATTTTCTGCTCACAGACGCTCCACTGTGAAGCCGGCGGCGCGCAGGTAATCGAGTATGTTCTTCTCGCCGATCAGGTGCAGAGCGCCTGAGATCACAAAATACTGCCCTGGGTACCTGGCAACAAGGTCGAGGCGTTCTGCCATACGCCTGTTGCGGTCAAACAACAATACCTTTGCGTACGCATCCGATGCCGATGCATTCTGCTTGTTGTAATAGTGAAAAATCTCCAGCACCTTTTCGTCGTCGCCGTTGCGCCAGTGCTCGGCCATTTCGAGCGCATTGCTTTCTCCCACGCGATCGGAATAGCTTAGAAACGCGCGAAAGCGCTTCATCTGCTCTGCCAGCGGCAGACGCGACATGTTGACGATGACCTCGTCGAACCGCTCAAGGGCAAAAATGCGCGGTCGCTCTTTAGCCGGCAGTTGCCTGTCAATGTAGCGCAACAGCCGGTGCTCGGTGCCGTACTCGAGCACATAGCCCTGGTTGAAGGCGAGTCTGTAACCAAACATAAATTCTATGAACCAGGGCTGAAAATGCTCAAACTGTCCTTCGGGCACACCCAGAGAGTCCGTGATTTTTTTCAGCTGCTGCCGCTCCAGGGGAGTAAGCAGGTCGGTAATCCGCTTTTTTGCCGGCAGATAAGTCAGCGACATGTCGGGTTGGCGCATCTTCTCGGGGCGTCCCTCGCCCTCAAGAATCAGCATCGAGCTTCCCCTCAGCGCCTGGTAGATTTTCTCCGGGTATTCAGGGTCAGTGGGTTTGCCCATGTGCATGGAACCCAAGAGGTAAAAAGTCGCGTCATCGCGCGTTGCCTTGTAAAAGAAGTAGCGCTGTTCATTTCCACTCTCAGGCCACAGGCTGCCTGCCAGAAAACAGAAAAGCAGAATAAAGCGTAACGGTCGGAGCATGGGCTATTTCCTTTGCTTCAATTTGCTCTACCCGGTAAAGTGATTCGGTCCA
>CAYOZO010000243.1:0-1691 GCA_964408405.1 uncultured Turneriella sp. | reverse complement strand
GTGAACCGCGAGACGCAGCGCCTGCTCGTGCGCAAGCAGCAGCTAGCTGAAGAATCGGCCGCAAGCCGGCAGGAACGCGAGCGACTGAATGGCGACATCAAGTCGCTTAACGTGCAGATTAGCAGCGTCAAAGAAAAAGAAAAAAACCTCGCGCAGCAGATTGTGAATGAAGAGACCAACATGGGTTTCGTGCGCTCGCAATTCACCGAAATTGACCGGTCTCTCGTGCAGCTTGCGCAGGAGCAGAAGAACCTGATGCGCGAGGTCGAAAAGCTCAAGTCGAGTATTGAGAAAGAAACGCAGCGTATTGCGGGTATCGAACGTGACCTTAAGAAGGCCGACGACAAGCGCCGAGAGCTTGTGCAGACAATGAAAAGCGAAAGCGGCAAAACTGACGAGGTGTTTGTCGCAATCAACGAGCTCGAGGGTAAGATCGGCGCACTCAGCGGTACGCGCGATGCCCTGCTGCAAAATATCTACAACGACTATTCACTTACCTGGCAGGAGCTATCGGGACAGTTTACCTCCGGCAAGCTTATTCTCGCCGACGAGAAAGAAAAACTTACCGAGATCCAGCGGAGTATATCGGCGCTCGGCCAGATCAACCAGCTGGCCATTGAAGAACATCGTCATATAAAAGAGATGTACGACCACCAGCAGACGCAGGTGGACGACATACTCAAGGCGCAGGAAGATATCAAAAAGGTGATGGCCGAGATACAGGCCAAGTCAGAGGCGCTGTTTCGCGAATCGTTTGAACAGATTAACCATAACTTCGCCGAGATATTCGCCAGATTGTTCAACGGTGGTCAGGCAAAGCTCGATCTGCTGGAGCCGGATCGTCCGCTCGCGAGCGGCATTGAAATCGAGGCAACTCCCCCGGGTAAAAAAACCAGGTCGATGCGGCTGATGTCGGGTGGCGAGAAGGCGATGACTGCGATTGCGCTGATGTTCGCGATCTACATGGTACGTTCGTCGCCGTTCTGCGTTCTCGACGAGATCGACGCGCCGCTCGATGAACAGAACGTCGGCCGCTTTCTCACGCTGCTCGACGACTTCGCAAAGAACACGCAATTCATTCTGATCACGCACAATAAGAAAACCATGGGCAAGGCGCAGGTGCTTTACGGCGTCACGATGAACGAACCGGGTGTGAGTACCCTGCTGAGCGTTGAGCTCAGCAAGGCGACAACGGGCTAATGCCCATTTTCAAAACTTCGGTGCGTAACCTCGCTCTGCCCGACCTGATGCTCGTGCTCTGCACCGTCATCTGGGGCGGCACCTTTCCCGCTGTCAAAATTGCACTGCAGCAAATTTCGCCGTGGACTGTCGTCAGCCTGCGCTTCACTGTCGCGGGCGTGCTCTTCGCAGCGATCTACCGTCGCCAGCTCGCCTCCGCTGACTTGCGTCTCTTGCTGCGAGGCGTGGCGTTGGGGATTTTCTTCTTCGCGGGCTTCAGCCTGCAGACTTTTGGCCTCATCTTCACCAGCAGCTCGCGTTCGGCGTTTATCACCGAGATGCTGGTAATTTTTATTCCGCTGATCTATTTCGTTTTCTACCGGCGAGCTCCCTCTTTATACACCGCTTCGGGAATCGTCGTCGTTTTGCTCGGGCTCTTTCTGCTGACTTCACCCGGTGGTGAACTGGCGCTGAACCGCGGTGACTGGCTCACCCTCGGCTGCGCGCTCGCT
>CAYOZO010000242.1:0-1726 GCA_964408405.1 uncultured Turneriella sp. | reverse complement strand
TTAGCGGACGCGGTTTGCGCGAAAAATCGCTCCGGCAAGTTGGCGCACAGGCTCGAAGGGTGATTCGATGCGCATTGCTTTCTTTGACTCGCACAAGTATGATATTTCAGCATTTGAAGAGTGCAACTCAGGGTTTGGGTACGACATTCAATTTCTGGAAACACGCCTTTCGCCGCAGACCGCACAACTCACGCAGGGCGCAAAGGCAGTCTGCGCCTTTGTCAACGACGATCTTGGCCGGGAAACCCTGCAGATACTGAAAGAGTGCGGGGTGAAGATCGTCGCTTTGCGCTGCGCGGGATTTAACAACGTTGATCTCACTGCAGCCAGAGAATTGGGCGTCTGTGTGGTGCGCGTGCCGGAATATTCGCCGCACGCGGTGGCAGAACATGCACTCACACTGATTCTGGCGCTCAACCGAAGAATCCACCGTGCCTTTAACCGCGTGCGCGAGGGCAATTTTTCGCTCGAGGGTCTCGTGGGTTTTGATCTTTACGGCAAAACAGCGGGAGTCATTGGCACGGGCAAGATTGGCGCTGTTTTTGCGAATATCCTGATCGGGCTTGGAGTCAGAATTTTGGCGCATGACCTCAAGCCAGATAACAGTCTTCTAACCCTTGGCGTTGAATACGCGGATATGGAAAGGCTCCTGCGGCAGTCTGACATCCTGTCTTTGCATGTGCCGCTCAACGCCGCTACCCGACATCTTATCAACCACGAAACTTTGGCGCTCACCAAGCCCGGCGTGATGCTCATCAATACCAGTAGGGGAGCGCTCATTGATACGCAGGCGTTAATCCATTTTCTCAAATCCGGCCACATCGGCAGCGCGGGGCTCGACGTCTATGAAGAAGAAGAGGGGATTTTCTTTTCCGACCATTCCGGCGAGATTCTGCAGGATGACCAGTTGGCGCGGCTGATGACTTTTCCGAATGTGCTGATCACTTCGCACCAGGCTTTTCTGACGCGCGAGGCCCTGCACAATATCGCGACTACCACTCTGCAAAGTCTCGCCGTTTTTGCAGCGGGCAGGCCGCTCTTATACGCGCTGTAGCCTGGAGCATCTTTTTACGCATATCCCCGTTTGGCGCTGCGCCAGGTTTCAAGCTCCTGCTGCGCGGCTTTTTTTGAGCAGCCTGTCAGGTAAATATTATCTCTCCGCCCTGCGCCTTCTCGTAAAATTCGCCGACGGTGATGATGTCATCGACCGGCGAAACGAAGTCTGCTTTGGTCATGCCGAACATATCGACGGTCGCCTTACAGGCATACATACCACAACCCGAATCATGGATCAGCTGCAAAAACTCGCCCACCGGCGGAATGTCGAGTGATTCAATCGACTTCTTCATGCGCCAGGTAACAAATGCCGACATGCCGGGAATACCGCCGATCCATGTGGGAATGTGCAGACCAGGATTGCCCACGGTGGCGACCTTGATGCGGTGCTGCTTCTTCTTGTGAATTGCGTCGAGACCAAAAAAAGTAAAGAAGAGATTGGCTTCAATACCCTCCATGCGCGCACCATTGGCCATGATCAATCCCGGATAGATGCCCTCGAGCGATCCTTTAGAGATGATGATCGACACCTTCTTAATCGTGTTTTCCATGTATTCCTCCTTGAAATTGCTTTTCTACATTTGCGCTGCCTTACACCAGCAAAGTAGCTCACTTTTAGCAGGATGTTGAAAAAATACCGGGCTCGCTGCAGACGCCGCGATTTCTTAGC
>CAYOZO010000241.1:0-1730 GCA_964408405.1 uncultured Turneriella sp. | reverse complement strand
TCCGGATAACCCGAATGCCAGCCGGTGTATTTCACGTTATCGTAGCAGACATCGGCAGAATCCCAGCCGAGTACGACATTGCAGAAACCGAAACCCGATTCTGCCGCCGAGGCAAACTTGTCGAAGTGCAGGTATTTGCCGCGCAGAACGCCGTCGATGTCGGTGACAGCCACTTTTACTTTCTTGGCATTGGCATGTTCGAGCCGCTCGAGAATCTTTTTGAAATCGGCCTTATCTTCCATGAAGCACCGCTTTTCCAGTCGGCCTCGTTGTGGCAGTCTTTTTTCGTTAACTAAAAATCGCGTTGCCGCCGCAGATGCACCAGGTAGAAATAGAGGGAGCCCATAGCCAGCAATGCAACATAAATGACGAAGAGCGCGCCATTAAAATAGATCATGGCGCAGAGCGAAAACACAGCGATGAGAAGCGCTGTAATGGGCACGTATGGGTAAAGTGGCGTCTTAAAAGGACGAATCAGAGCGGGCTGTGTCTGCCGCAGGATAAGCTGCGAAACAAGCGCCAGCACATAGATCGTCAGCGCTCCAAATGCGGCGAGCACAATCATTTCCGCAGTCTTGCCGGAGAGCAGAATTGCAATACCCATGAGCATATTAAGAACAAGCGCCTCTGCCGGGGTCTGTCTGCTGTGGTGCAACCTCGCAAAGCGGTGGTGGATGTAACGCGCGCGCGCAAGCTCCATCGTCGTGCGGCCGGCAATGAGCAAAATGCCGTGGAACGAAGCAATGAGCCCCAAAAGACCGATGGACACCAAAAGCTGGTACATGGGATGGCTTTCGCCCGTGATGCGCATCAGTGCGAGCGGTAACGGCTTATCCGAGGGATTCGTTGAATTCGGCGGGAAAACCACCGCCTCCCAACCCGCAACTCCCACTGCGCCCAGGAAAACCAACACCGCAAGCATAACCAATGTCGCCATACTGAGGTTGAAGCCGAGCGAAAGATCGCGCTGCGGGTTCTTCACCTCTTCGGCCATATTCGCCACGCCTTCAATGGCCAAATAGAACCAGATCGCGTAGGGTATCGCCGGCAGTATGCCCCACCAGCCTGATGGCAGCGCATTGCGGCTGAAGGCGGCGGAGTCAAAGTGTGGCAGAGTCAGGCCCGTAAAAAGGAGAAGCTCCACCACTGCGAGAACGGTGATGAAGACGCCAAAAGCAGCAGATTCTTTGACGCCCCAGATATTGAGCGCGGTAAAAAGTATGTAGGCAGCAATCGCAAACCCTACAGGCTCGATGGCGGGAAAAAAAATATTGAGGTAAGCGCCGATTGCCGCCGCGATTGCAGGGGGAGCGAAAACGAATTCGATGTTCTGTGCGAGGCCCGCAATGAAGCCCGCAAAAGCGCCTAAGGCCCGCTGCGAATAAACGAAGACACCACCGGCGCGTGGGATCGCTGCCGCAAGTTCAGCGTAGCTTAAGACGAAGCAGACGTACATCAGCGTGACAATGCCCGTGGCGACGAGCATGCCGTAGGGGCCACTTTGGGGCAGGCCCAGATTCCACCCGAAGTACATGCCCGAGATGACGTAGCCTACGCCCATACCCCAGACCGAAAGGGGCCCAAGCGCGCGCTTGAGTTCGCTGTTCTGATTTTCCATAGCTACGAGCGGCAGCTATGGAAATCCCGAAGCTGCCGGCGAGCAGGTTTCATAGCCTAGAGCCTGTGCGCCAACTTGCCGGAGCGATTTTTCGCGCAAACCGCGTCCGCTA
>CAYOZO010000240.1:975-1740 GCA_964408405.1 uncultured Turneriella sp. | reverse complement strand
CTCTCGTGTGCGGTACATGCGGGCATAAATTTCCGCGACCGCTCCGAAAATCGCAAGAAAGACCAACACGACGAGCAACATCATTCCCCACGCGCGCACAAAACCGGCAATGGTGCTGACAACCAGCGGTGGCGTATTCTCCGGTTTGGATTTTTTTTCCTGTGCCAAAGCATAGTCGCTGCGGCAATACGGACATTGCAGCAGCGCACTGTGTTCGATCTTCAAAGCTCCACCACAGCTGTTGCAGAATTGCGTTTGTTCAAGACCTGCCAGGGCATAGGCAGAGAGGTATTGCCGGTTCTGGTAATCAATCGCAATCGGGTGTGTCGGCAATTCTGCGAAGATTCGATTGAGTCGCGAAACAGTAAGGCCAGAGGCGGAGCTCAACTCGTCGAAGCTGATTTTGCCGAGCGCGATGACTTTTTCTATCCACAGATGCGCGTCGGCGCCAAAGAAGCGCGTAATCTCTTTACCCGAGTACATGATCGGAAAGACCGCATGAGCAGCGCCTCGGGGTCTTGCCCGATAAAAAGCAGCAGTACCAGAAAACTCATGAGGCCGCTATACGGCAAATAATAGTCGGCAAGTTCGCCGCGCCAGATACCGCGGGCCACGCGCAGCGCGAGCATGAACAAGATCGCCGCAACCGCAATGTCTCCCGCGAGCTCGCCGTAAAAATGTTCGATGTACTCGGCGCGCGGTTCAATCTCCTGGCGCGCGGCAAAGTACCCGGCCCAGCCCGGCATGCGCGAAAGCCAGAACGCG
>CAYOZO010000240.1:0-965 GCA_964408405.1 uncultured Turneriella sp. | reverse complement strand
AGACCGATACAAAACCCAGAACAATACGTGCTGGCATGAACCTGAGAGCAAGCATCAGCACAAGAAGAGCTCCCACGAAAGGCAATAGCCTGCTCTGCTGCACAAAATACCGCGCATAACCGCTGATACCGTCTTTGTATTGCAGTGTTTTGCTGCTGATTTGCAGCACCGGTGAAGGTGTGATTTCGTTATCTTTGTTGTAGCGCAACACCTGGCTGCCGTCGGCGCGCTTCTCTGCGATTTGTTCGCGATTATAACGCTCGATGAGCAAGACCTGCGCGTCAGCAGAAAGGCCATTCAGCCTCGCGCTGATTTCTTCGATCTGCAACGGGTAATCCCAGAAGCGCAGTTCGGGCAGGGTCGCCTCGGGAAAACCACGGATATCGCGAATCGTATAACGGATGGTGAGGCGCCGCCCTCCCGCGGCAAGCGCTGGCAGGCGCAGCATGATCTTGTCGTAGCCGTAGCGGTAGATGTCAGTCTTTTGACCTTTACCATCGACACTGACACGAAAGTCTGTGATATCCTGCGACCAGGGAAAGCGCCCCGCAAGAAAGTTGCGGTAGTAGGTGCGTGCAGGGTACTGCCATGTCTCTTTCAGAGAAAGCTCGTGTTCCTCGGTGACATGCCGCTGGTGCCGGTGGCGCTGTGTCCGCAGCTCGAAATCTTTGAGTTCGGCGGTGAGGTTCACTTTGGCCGAACCCAGCTGTTTTTCGGCGGCGAGTACAGGCGTGACAAGACTGATGAAGGCAAAACAACAGACGAGACGCTGCATGCGGCAGTTTGAAAAACCGGCAAGACACCGCCAATGCAAATTCGCTGACCTGTGCCTCTTTCTCCTTTACGGGGCATGTGCGTCGCTAACCGGGAGCGATGACCAGCGCGGCGCCTCTCCATATCGCAGATGTTCTGAAGACGAATAAACCCGCGCTCAGCTTTGAATTTTTTCCTCCCAAAACCCCTGA
>CAYOZO010000239.1:0-1760 GCA_964408405.1 uncultured Turneriella sp. | reverse complement strand
AAAAGGAACTGGCTGCGCTCTACAACGACTACGCGGGCAGGCCTTCGCTTCTGACTTACGCCGCAAATTTGTCGGCAAAATGGGGCGCACAGGTTTACCTCAAGCGCGAAGACCTGCTGCATACCGGCTCGCACAAGATCAACAATACGCTGGGCCAGGCGCTCTTGGCCTCGAAGATGAAAAAGAAGCGCATCATTGCCGAGACAGGCGCGGGGCAGCATGGCGTTGCCACGGCGACTGCTGCTGCGCTGATGAAAATTCCTGCGCACATCTATATGGGTTCAGAGGATTTGCGCCGCCAGGCTCTGAATGGTTTTCGTATGCGCCTGCTCGGGGCAACAGTTTCGGGTGTCGGTGGCGAGCACGGTACCTTGCGCGATGCGGTGAACGAAGCTTTGCGCGACTGGGCGCGTAACGTGGATGACACATACTACCTCATCGGTTCTGCGATTGGACCGCATCCGTACCCGACGATTGTGCGGACATTCCAGTCGGTGATTGGCCGCGAGGCGCGCGCGCAGATCCTGAAAGCTACCGGCAAGCTGCCGCAGGCTGTTTTCGCCTGCGTGGGGGGTGGCTCCAATGCCCTCGGGATGTTCTACGGTTTTCTCAAAGACACGAAGGTGCAGCTTATTGGCGCCGAAGCCGGGGGGCGCAATCTTACCCCGGGTAACCACTCGGCTTCGCTCACCGCCGGCAAACCCGGCGTACTGCAGGGCGCGCTGACCTACATTATCCAGAGCGCCGACGGGCAGGTCGAGAATGTGCATTCGATCTCCGCCGGTCTCGACTATCCCGGTGTGGGGCCGGAGCATGCCTACCTCTTGCAGCAGAAGCGCACCGAGTACGTCGCTGTGCGTGACAAGGCGGCTCTCGATGCTTTCCAGGAGCTGGCTCAGGAAGAGGGGATTATTCCAGCGCTCGAATCAGCGCATGCGGTTGCAGCGGCAAAGAACTACGTCAATGAGATGCGCAAAACAGGCAAGAAAAATCCGCTGATTCTGATTTGCCTTTCTGGCCGGGGTGATAAAGATGTACAGGAAGTTGAGCGTCTGCTTGCGCTGCCACCGGAAGAAGAGCCGAGCGAAGAGAGTGCACCCGCAGTACAGTTCAATACAGCACCCGTAGTGAAAGTTGTCGCGACGGGTGAGTAACCCCACCCCCATCCCTGCCCTGGGCAAGGGGAGGTGTCGCGGGCGAAGGGGGTAGGCTATGAGAATCGGACTAGGCTACGACATACACCGCACTACCGAGGGTGATCACATCTGGCTTGGCGGAGTGCGTATCGCTGCGCCTTTTTCGCTTCTGGGGCATTCGGATGCCGATGTGCTGCTGCATGCCGTCACCGATGCCATTCTGGGAGCGCTCGCCGATTACGATATCGGCCATCACTTTCCGCCGTCAGACGAGAGCAACCGGGGTCGGCCGAGCGCAGACTTCCTGCGCTTTGCGTTGGAACGCATGCAGCAGCGGGGCTACGCAATAGCCAATCTCGATTGCAATATCATTTGCGAGCTGCCCCGCATCGCCCCGGTGCGCGAGGAAATTCGGCACTCGCTCGCAGCGCTTCTGAACCTGTCGATAGACCAGACCAGCGTGAAGGGGCGCACGAATGAAAAAGTCGATGCCGCAGGCGAGATGAGGGCGGTTGTCTGCCAGGCAGCGGTGCTGCTTATGGTAAGCGGCGAAAACCGGTAATAATCCGGTGCAGCAAGAACTCGCGCGCCGCTAGATCGGTGCCATCAATGATGAACAGCCAC
>CAYOZO010000238.1:0-1819 GCA_964408405.1 uncultured Turneriella sp. | reverse complement strand
CTGACTCGCGACTCAGCGAGCGTCTGCAGCAAGCACGGGATTTTTTCAACTTCCTGCTAGCGCGTCTGTTCTGTTGCGCCGGCGGGTTGGCGCACAGGCTCTTAAGCCTTGACGCAGTGTCTCAAAATCGTGCATTGCACCAGAAATTAGCAGTTGTGTGCCCCGCGCACGCCGCACTGCACTAAGGATTTCATGAAACTCATTAAACGCTACGCCAACCGCCGGCTCTATGATCCCGAAACCTCGAGGACGATTACCCTAGACGAGGTAGCGCAGTACGTGCGCGATGGCGTCGACATCAAGGTCGTCGACAATACGAACGGAGAAGATATTACCCGTAAGGTGCTCGGTCAGACATTTCTTAAGCTGAATGAAAACGATCGCGTAGCCAACCCCGTTCTGCAGAACCAGATGCTGAAGCTGCTGATTCGCGAAAGCAAAGGGGGAGTTCTCGAAGTTCTGAAAAAATTGGTTCTCGCAGGCGTCGGCATGACGCAGAGTACGTCTGAAGAGCGCAGGACTCTGCTCGAAATGCTGATGAATCCATCCGAGGCACATGAGCAGGAACAACGCGCGTTTCTGAAAGGGCTTGCCGATAAAGGGCAGCAGGAAGCCGACCGGGTGCTGCAGAGTATTTCAGGTCTGGTCTCCAACATTTCGCAGTCTATTCAGGAAAACATGGTCTCCGTACTCGATCCGAATGAGCGCGCGCGCAAACTCGACCAGTTACTCGGACAGATCGAGTCCATACAGAAGTCCATCAGCAAGTTCAGCAAGAGTGGCGAAAAGACCGACGAGTCAAAAAGCGGAGCTAAGGCCGGCTAAATGCCGGTCGTAATACCGCCACCGCGTCACGGCCTGGGCAAAACGCTCCTTAGGGGATTGCTGCTGTCAGCGCTCGTGGCTGGCAGTGTACTCTTTGTCTGCTACCGATTCGGGGAAACTCCCACCGAGAAGGCCGATCGACTTTTTAAGGAGCGGCGGCTTGCAGAGCTGAAATCTTACACGCAGAAGCTGCTTGGTTCGGGTGAAAACAGTCCGCTGCTGATGAGCTACTATGTGGTTGCGGAGTTTACCAGCAACGCGCAGGCGAATCTTGAATCCTTACTCTCAAACTTGCGCGCGCTCGACGATCGGGTAATCTTTCGCCGCGAAACCCTGCAGCGCCTGATCCAGATTCCCGAAAACCGCACGCGACTGGGTGAAATTCTTGCTGCGGCAGTCATGCTCGAAAAGCCAGCGGGCAATGAAACGCTCGCGCTCATACGCAGCATACTCGAGTCCGATGCCGACCTTTCCGGCAGCAGTGTGGATTTTACTGCTTTGGCTGAGTTGTTTCCGCGTCAGGTGCGGCTCGTCTCAGCGCAGAAACTGCAGATGCGCTCGGGGCCGACAACAGATGCCGATGTGCTGCGCCGCCTTGAGGACGGTGAAAGGCTTCTCCTGCGTTACGCTGGCCCTGCGATGCTCGTTTCGGGAAAGCGTGGCCGCTGGATCTATACCCTCGACCGGCAAATGGCTTCGGGTTGGGTGTTTGATGCGTACCTGACGCCAGAAGAGTAGTGCGTCGCACTAAAGATTCTCCGGTGCCATTTTTTTTTGCTTGCCGCCCCTTGGCTTTGGCACCGAGTACACTATGCATCCGTTCACGCGCCTGATGACCGAGCGCAAAAAGCAGAAAGGGTATCTCTTTATTCCTTATATTGCGTACGGCGACCCGGACAGCAAGATCACGTTCGAGATCATTTCAAAGATGATCGAAGGCGGCGCGGCATGGGGGGTGCGCATCGACTATTCGCGCGAGATCGGCGCGCTGGAA
>CAYOZO010000237.1:0-1862 GCA_964408405.1 uncultured Turneriella sp. | reverse complement strand
GCAAGAGTCTTGCTTTCGCGCTGTATCTGCGCATTCATGAGCGGGCAGATACAGCGCGAAAGCAAGACTCTTGCGCGGTCTGTTTTTTCGGGGCTTGTGAATGGCCTTGACGGTATGATTAAAGCACGAAAAGTGAAGAAGGCAGATTTTGCGGTTTTGAGGGGGGCCTTGATGCCCGCGATCCTGATTGAGACAGGTTACCTGACGAACAGAGATGATCTGAAAATGCTGGGGAGCGAGAACTACCAAAAGGCTTTCGCGCAGGGTGTAAGCAAAGGAATCGGAGCGTTTTTGAGTGATCTGGCAAAAACTGAAAAATAGTTCAGCGAATCTGGCGGCTAATGTTTCCGGCCAAATTAACTCAGCGGTCGGTTTTCTGGCAAAACCACTGAATCTCTTCCGCTTTCTGGCAATCTTACTTGTGCTCGATTTTGTTGCCTTCATGTCACTGACGCGCAGCAGCTACCTGCAGCTTCTGAATCCTCTCCTTTTCCTGTGGACGGAGCCGGGTGAATCGCGCAGAAGTATTGAACTTTACTTTCCCCGTTCGCTTTCCCTCACCGGTTTGGAAAAAATCTACCCGGATGAAGACATGATCCAGACCAAGAAGACGGCCTCTGAGCAATCCGTTCAGGAAAAGCCTCTTGATGATGCGGCCGTTGCACAAGAGGTCGTGCTCACCCGCAAACTTGTCGCTCAGCCGGTTGAGAAAATAGGCGACGTACAGCTGACGAAAGACGAAGCGCTTGCCCGCCGTGTCATACTGGAGCTCATCGCCGGGCCTGCGGGCGAACTGGAAACCCTCAAAGCTCGCAATCTGCTCAAGGAACCGTTGTTCCTGCGCTCGCTCTGGACACGCGACGAGATACTCTACATCTCCACCGAAAAAAGTGTCTGGGAACGCATGAGCCCGAACGAGCGCAAGATCAGTGATTACTGTATCCGCGAATCACTCAAGAAGAACCTCGGTGAAACCCGGTTTGCGCTGCTGAAAGAATGATGCAGCCAGTGAAAGCACAGGAAATCGAAGCCGCAGCGGCCTTCCTGCGGAGCCGGGTGAATTTCCCGATTCAGGTGGCAGTTGTGCTTGGATCAGGCCTCTCGGCATTTGCTGAGCGCCTGGAAAAATCTGTGGCTATTCCCTACGGCACGGTGCCTCATTTCCCGCAATCCACTGTACCCGGTCACACGGGGCGATTTGTTGCCGGCTTTCTCGAAGACGCCTCTGTACTGTGTATGCAGGGACGCGTGCACTTCTACGAGGGGTATTCGATGCAGCAGGTAGCCCTCGGCATACGTCTGATGGCTTCGCTCGGCATTCGTACCCTCATACTGACGAATGCTGCGGGCGCGGTGAACACCGGCTACAAGCCGGGGGATTTTATGCTGATTAGCGACCATATCAATTTCATGGGAACTAATCCGCTGATAGGCCCCCATGACGCGCAGTGGGGGGAGCGCTTTGTTGACCAAAGCGAAAATTATTCGCCTCAGTTGCGCCAGATCGCACGCGAAATCGGGCAGCAACTGCACCTGCCCATGCACGAGGGAGTATATGCGGGGCTCACGGGGCCGGCTTATGAAACTCCCGCAGAGATACGCATGCTGCGCACGCTCGGGGCAGATGCCTGTGGTATGAGTACTGTACCCGAAGCGATTGTCGCGCGGCAGGCCGGTATGCGCATTCTGGGTATCAGTCTCATTACCAACATGGGGGCGGGTATTGCAGCCGAGCTGCACCACACCGAAGTGGTTGAGGTAGCCGAGCGTCGCAAGCAGGCCTTTGAGAGTCTGCTGACGGGTATCATCCGACGCATTAACGAAGAATAGCAGGCTGTTGAAAAACAGCCATAAAGCAGGAT
>CAYOZO010000236.1:0-1900 GCA_964408405.1 uncultured Turneriella sp. | reverse complement strand
GGCGCCAAAAGGCGCGAATTTTTGCCGATTTTCGCACATGTTCTGGCGAAACGCGGCCCCGGCACGCGCAAAAAATCGCCTTTTTGTCTTTTTGCATGAGTTAGCGCACAGGCTCCACATAGCAGCGCAAGGATGTGACATAATCCATCCAGTGTGTCCTAGCAGGCTGCTTTTCAACAGCCTGCTAGTGCCAAAAAAACAAGAAGGTGATTTGTTGCCAACTAGCCGACCAAGCTAGAGCCCAAAAGCGCTCTGGCGACTTGCCGCACCTCTGAGCTCAGGGGCATATTAAATTTGACGCTATGTCTCAAAGGCCACTTTTACCCGCATGACTGTTAAACTCCGCCTGCAGCGCTACGGCACAAAAAAGAAGCCGTATTACCGCATTGTCGCTGCATCCTCTACCGTCAAACGCGACGGTAAATTTCTCGACATCATCGGCCTGTACCACCCGCTCGTAAAAGATGGCGAGCAAATTCGCCTCGAAAAAGACAAAGTGAACGAGTGGCTCAACAAAGGTGCCCAACCTTCTGATACTGTGAAGAGCATTTTGTCAAAGGCCGGCGTCTGGAAGCCATTCGCAGAAGCAAAGGCGCTGAAGGCCGGCGCACTGCAGAAAAAGGCCAACGAAAAAGCGAGAGCAAAACGCGCTGCAAAATAGATTCGAGGCGTTAACACCATGGCGGAACAGCGCAACTCAGATCCTGCCTCGCTCGTTGAATACATTGCGCGCAGCCTCGTGCGTAACCCCGACGACGTGCAGGTACTTCCGGTAAAAAGTCCGGCTTCCCTGATTCTTGAACTGCGCGTGAACAAAGACGACATCGGCATGATCATCGGCAAAGGCGGTCGTATCGCGAAGGCTGTGCGTGTGCTGCTCAATGCCATTTCCGTGAAAAAGATCATTCTCGAAGACGGCCGCGAAGAGCGTTACCAGAAAATACTCCTCGAAATCGTCGACGAGGCGTGATTCAACCTGCGGCTAACCCCAGCGATCCTGTAAACCTCTATGTCTTGCTTGCGCGCCTCGGCAGGCCTCACGGCGTGCGCGGTATGCTCAACGTTGACCTGGCAGGTAACCACCTGCGCGATTTTGTCGGGCAGACCGTGGAAATCTGCAACGCGAAGCAGATAAGCCCGGTCATTTCCGCGCCGAAAATTTTGAAAAGCCTCACTCTTTCCAAAGCAGAGCCCGCTCAGGGCGAGGTGAAACGTGTAGCCTTCGCAGAGCTTGAGATGCGCGAGAGCGCGGCAGAACTGACGAGTCGGCTAATCGTCAAGCCTCTGGCATTGATGCGACAGATGGCACGCGCTGAGCACGGTGCACGGCATGTGCCCATGGCCCAACTCTGGTACTTCGAAATATACGGGCTTACCGTTCTGGATGCAAGAAACAAACGCCCGCTGGGAGCGATCAGCGAGATCGAAGATTTGGGCTCAAACACGCTCGTCACCGTTACCCTGAATGAAGAAAACTCCGCTCAGCAGCGCGAAATTATTCTGCCGCTGGAATACCCTCATTGGGGCAAGGCGGATTTAGACCGGCAGGAGATAACGCTTGCCGAGTGGCAGTATTTCCTCGAAGACTGAAAAGTGCAGTTCAACGTCGTAACCCTGTTTCCCGAATTTTTTGCAAGCCCGCTCGAAACCTCGCTTTTGGGTAAGGCCGTGAAGGCAAACACCATCGGCGTGAAACTCGTAAACCCGCGCGACTATACGCCCTACAAGCACCGGAAAGTTGACGATGCACCGTACGGTGGCGGCGCCGGCATGGTTTTGATGGTGGAACCCATCGCGCTCGCGGTCGAAGCCATTAAATCGACCGACGCACAAAGCCGAGTGATTTTGCTCTCTGCCCGCGGCAGGCTGTTTGATGCCCAGCTCGCGCGTGACTATGCCA
>CAYOZO010000235.1:0-1943 GCA_964408405.1 uncultured Turneriella sp. | reverse complement strand
ATGCCGCGACTATCCGGCGTAACCTCGAAGAGCTGGGGTCGCTGTTCCAGACGACAATTGACACCGAAGTGATCAGCCACCTGGTCGCGCGCTCGCGCGCCGATAACTTTACCGACGCGCTCATCGAAGCGGTACAGCAGATCCGCGGCGCCTATTCTCTCGTGGTGCTGACCGGCGATACACTCTATGCGCTTCGTGACCCGAACGGATTC
The DNA here is from genome assembly GCA_964408405.1 of uncultured Turneriella sp. GTDB lineage: Bacteria > Spirochaetota > Leptospiria > Turneriellales > Turneriellaceae > Turneriella. The sequence goes on along the minus strand of CAYOZO010000235.1, from coordinate 1,731 downwards.
AGGCCGCTCGTGATGGGTAAGAAAGACGATGGCTATGTCTTTGCTTCCGAGACCTGCGCTCTCGATATCATCGATGCGGAGTACTTACGAGACGTTGAACCCGGCGAGATGGTGATTGTAACGCCGCGCGGAGTTACCTCGCAGTTTCCGTTCGGTAAATCCAGCCAGAATCTGTGTATCTTCGAGTACGTCTATTTTTCGCGTCCTGACTCGTTTGTCTTTGGCAAATCGGTCTATGATACGCGGCTGCGCATGGGCGAGGTACTCGCCGAAGAGTCACCTGTCGAAGCCGACCTCGTGATGCCTGTGCCTGATTCGTCGTCGGTTGCGGCTCTGGGTTATGCGCGCAAGAGCGGATTGCCCTACCATATGGGGCTGATTCGTTCGCACTACATAGGCCGTACCTTCATCGAGCCTGACCAGAAAATTCGCGACTTCGGAGCAAAAATCAAGTATAACGCCATAAGCTCCGTCGTCAAGGGCAAGCGAGTGGTAGTTATCGATGACAGTATCATGCGCGGTACGACTACCCGCAAGATAGTCAAGATGCTGCGCAATGCCGGCGCAAAAGAGATTCACGTACGCATAGCCAGCGCGCCGACACGCCACGCCTGCTACTACGGTATTGACATACCGCACCATTCCGAGCTCATTGCGGCCACCCACACCATAGAAGAAATTACCAAATACCTGCGCGTTGACTCGCTGGCATACCTGACGCTGGAAGGTATGCAGCGCGCCGCAGAAGAAACACCGGGTGGCATCGGCGCCGGCGGTGCTGCGGTTGCCGAGCACGGTAACGCCGGTTACTGTACGGCCTGTTTCAACGGCAAATATCCGGTCAGACTCGATGAAAACGAAGCGATCTACTCGAACCAAAAAACGCTCTTCAGCGAATACGAAATCGAAGAAAGCGCGTAAGCGCACGGTTGCAGCTGCAGAGCCGCTGCAACCTGTATTGCTCGTTGCGGGCGAAGAATCGGGTGATCTGCTTGGCGCAGCCATCGTTCGCGAAGTCCTGAAAAAGAAGAAACTCCCCCTGTGGGGATGCGGCGGCCGACGCCTGCGCGAAGCGGGAATGGATATTCACTTCACCTCTGAAGATCTGTCAACAATCGGCTTTTTTGAAGCGGCGAAAAACTATCGCAGGCTTACGAAGATCATGGATAAACTTGTAGCCGAGGCAGTAGCCAACGGAACGCGTGAGGCCTGGCTGATCGATTTTCCTGGTTTTAATATCATGCTGGCGAAGAAGCTAAAGGAAAAAGGCATTCGCTGTACGATGATTGTTTCGCCTACCGTCTGGGCCTGGAAGTACAAACGCGTTTTCAAAATTCGCGACCGTTTTGAGCGGGTACTTTGTCTCTACGATTTTGAGCCGGAGATCTATAACAAGATTGGCGTAGAGGCGCATTACATAGGCCATCCGCTTACTACAGAAACTGCTGATTTGAAAGCGCGCATGGCACGCTCCGGCAACCCGGTGAAGAAAGTTCCGCAGCTGGCAAAAGTTTTTTCGAGCCGGATGCCGGTTATCGCCGTCATGCCTGGGTCGCGCCCCGCCGAGGTGCAGTACCACACTGCGCGTATTCTCGAGGGAATCCGGCTCTTTTCGAACAAACATCCGGGGTATGCCTTTGTGATACCCGCTGCCAATGCGAGAATCCATGACATGCTCTCGCGCTACAAATTGCCGGAGAACACTTACCTTGTGGAATATGGCGCTCCGTA
>CAYOZO010000234.1:0-2045 GCA_964408405.1 uncultured Turneriella sp. | reverse complement strand
CGGACAAGGTGGTAGCGCAGCCGAATCTGTTGCTGAAAAACCCAGATAGCCACAAATGCCACCAGGATATTCAGGACCCCCGCAATGAGCGACGCGCGAATGAGGCCAACCTCAGGCCTCAGGAGCAGCACGGGGAAACCGACAGCCGCCACAAGTCCGCCTATGTAATCCAGCGAAAGAACGCGCGCGACGAGATCGCGGAAATTCATGCGGTTTTTAAGTATGCGCAGCAGCAGGGGTATTTCAAGACCCACCAGCGTACCAACGATAATGAGTAGCGAATAGAGCAGCCAGGCATAGTGTTCGGTCACAGTGAAGACAAAAAAAAGCAGCGGCGCTGCCAGACCGCCGATTAGAGCAAGAATGATTTCAATCTCGATGAATTTATTCACCGCATCAGTCACGATAAAACGACTGAGGTACGAGCCTAAGCCCATCGCGAACAGGTAAACGCCGATCGTTCGTGAAAACTGCGTCACACTGTCACCCAGCAGGTAACTCGAGACAGTGCCCGCAACAAGTTCATAAACGAGACCGCATGCCGCGACCAGGAATGCAGAAAAAAGCAGCAGTGCGGCCTGCGAGCGCTGGCTGCCGAAGCGCACCGCCTCTATCTTCATCTAGAATTTACCCAGCTCGTTCATTAGCTGCAGTTCACCGATATCGATACGGCTGAGGCGCGCAATTTCTTCGAGCGGAATATTGTTCTCGGTAAGCGCCCGCAGCGCCTGTTTGCGATACCCTGCATTGTGTTTGAGCGAATCAATCAGGAAATTGATCGTGTGCTCATCGAGACTTTTGACCGCAAGGCTGTTGCGTGGCGGCGTTTGCCGCTGCTGGACTTCGTTCTCGCGCCCAATGGCTGGTTTTAATGTATCTGCACCGGCTACAGCAGACTGCGCTACGCCCCGCGCGGCCTGCTCATTTGCGGTATAGCGTTGTCGGGGCGTTGAAACAAATTCATCGCCGGTCATATAGAATTCAGCGCGCGCTTCCATTTCGGCGCGTTCGCGTTCGGCTTTTTTTTCCGCCTTGATCTGCTCTGCGCGGCGCAATATCTCGGCAAAATCTGCCGGTTTGTTACTCAGCGCAGGTTCTTTTGCTACGCCCTGCTGCAAAACGGTCTGCGTCGGTCTGTTCGCTGCGTTGGCATTCACCTGCGACCCGTCGCCAAAAACGACCGGCTGAAACGCCTTACCGATGCGCGCAAGAATGCCGGTAACCGATGTCTTTTCAGTTTCAGCCGGCTCCGCCGCCTTTGTTGCTTGCGGCGCCGGTGCGTGACGGGGCTCACCGGCAGAGGCGAGATTAACGCGCCGCGACAGCTGCATTTCATCCTGCGCGAAGAGGTCTTTCATCAGCTCTTCGGCGATGGTTGTATCGGCATCCGTACCTGCTCTTGATTGAGCCGCAGAAAACTGCTGGCTGTAATCAGGCATTGCAACCGGTTGGACGGGCAAAGCATGCTCTTCAACCGGCCTTAGGCGCTGCGTTGCAACCACCACGGGCCTTGCGGGTTCAGTTTGTCGCTTCGCTTCTTTGCCTTTTACCGGCTTTACAGGCACAGCCCTGGTCGCTTTCTTTTCAGCGCGGCCGGAATCCCTTTTCTTTTCCGGGGCTATAGACCTTTGGAGAGATGCTTTTTTATTCTGCTTACGCTCCGCCGATATCGCCGGCTTCACCTGTGGGATTTCCGGCTGTTCTGTCGCCTGCTCGTGTGCACGGCGATCAGGCAGCGCCTCGCTGCGCTCGATAAGCGATTTGAAGCGCTGGATGCGGTTTTCCATGAGGACCGCATAGCCCTCCATCTCACGGTAAAACTCCTGGATATCAGAATGGATGCGGGTTTTGTAAAACTCCTTCATCTGCAGATCGACCTGGCGGGTGATCTTGAGCGAAAGCAGCACGTAGAGTAAGGCGGTCATGCAGACGAAAAGCAGTATCGCAAGACCGACTTCCATAGAGCCTATGCATTGCTGACTTTTCGCTCTGTCAAGAATTATGTCACATCCCTCAGAGCCTGTGCGCTAACCCATGCAAGATAC
>CAYOZO010000233.1:0-2123 GCA_964408405.1 uncultured Turneriella sp. | reverse complement strand
ACGTCAAAGAAAAGCTGCCGGAGTTTCCGGCGATGCAGGCGATGGGCAAAGAGATTGTTATTCTGCCGTTTCGTAAAGGTTATTCGACGACTTCAATTCTGGCCCGTTCGCGTTAGGGGTAGGTTTAAACCTACCCCTAACGAACCTCTGCATTCACTTCGCCTTTTGCAAGCCGCACCCTGATTGTGTCGCCGTGTTTCAAAGCCGCCGCATCGGTGACGATTTTTTCACCCGCATAGACCACCGAATAGCCCCGTTGCAGCGTGGCGAGCGGCGAATAGGCCTCGAATCGGCCGGCAGTCGATTCAAATTCAGCGCGCGTCAGCTTCAGTTTTTGCTGCATGAGAACTCCGAGCGGCGTCAGCTGGTTGAGCGAATTCGCTGCGGTGTGCACTGCGTTGCGAAATGTAAAGTGCAGCTTCGACTCCAGCTCGTCGAGCCAGCGCGACTGCTCTTCGACCAGCAAGTATGGCTTTTCCCAGAATTCTTTTTCTGCAGTCCGCAGGAAACGCTCCTGCATAACGCGCAGCTCCGCTTCTACTGCTGCGTAGGCGCGTCTGAGTAGTTGCTCCGACTGGTTCCTGAGTTCGTCCACCACGGGAAAAACCTGGCGCGCTGCATCCGTCGGCGTCGCTGCGGCGTAGTCGGCGACGTCGTCTGATATCGGGTGGTCGATCTGGTGGCCCACCGCAGAGACAACCGGCACGCGGCAGGTGGCGATTGCGCGGCATACCGCTTCGTCATTGAACGCCATCAGGTCCTCGGCTGAACCACCGCCGCGGCCAACGATGATCACCTCGCAGCGCCACTCGGGTTTCTGTATTTCTTCCAGCGCAGCGACGATCGATTGCGGTGCGGCCTCGCCCTGCACCTGCGCTGGCGCGAGCACAATCTCTGCGTTGGGGTAGCGCTCCTGCACTTGCTTCAGCATATCGCGGTAAGCGGCAGTGCCCGCGCCAGTGACGATGCCTACGCGCCTGGGCAGAAGTGGCAGGGAGCGCCGGTTGTCAGTTTTGATCAGTCCTTCTTTCAGCAGTCTCTCACGAATTTGCTGCAGCCGCTGCAGCAAGTCACCCGCGCCGATTTTCTGAATCTTCTTCACTGTGAGGCTGTAGGTTGACTGCGGCGCGTAGATGCCGGTCGAGCCAAGTACCTCTACTTCGATGCCCGCCTTGAGTTCGAAGTCGAGCGCGGTTTGCGCGAAACGAAAGTACGTGCAGCGGATTGTAGGCCGAGGGCCGCTGGCCGCGCCGTTGGGTGCGGTAGCGCCCTTCGTTGCGGTATCCGAGAGCGTCATGTAAATATGGCCTGAAGATGCGTGCTTCTGGTATGAAGTGATCTCTCCCTTTACCCAGACATCCTGCAGTTCGGGGGAGCTTTTAATCTTATATTCAATGATCCGACAAAGTTCGGCTACGGTGTACTGCTGCGGCACTGCGGGATACCAACAGGAAATTGACGCACGTCGTCAATTTTCTGTTGGTGTGTATGCAATCCTACCTGATCACGCAGTGCCTGCAGAACGACTTTGTGCGGCTGCTCGACAAATACGACCCACTGCCGAACTACCTGCACATCGGCTACGATGAGGCGAACCGCCTGCTCGGTGAGCGCGTCGAAGAAGGTCCTGTCGCGCAGATCATACGCTGGGCGTATAATGAAACTCCCGACCGCTTGCAAATCATTCACATACGCGACTGGCATGATGCGGCCGATGCCGAACAGCAGGCACACCTCGCGCAGTTCGGGGCGCACTGTCTAAAGGGTAGCGAGGGGGCGGAGTTTGTCTTCAACCGGCAGGTCGTGCCGGGCCGCAAGGCGGCCATCGTTGACGCCTCGGGCCTCAACGACTTCTACAAGACGGAGCTTGCTGCGCATCTTGCGCCCTGCCTTGAAGTTCCCACACGGATCGGATTGATCGGCGTCTGGACCGAGGCCAAAATTACCTACCTTGCGTACGAGCTTACTACACGCTATCCTAAAGCAGAGATCATTACGTGCAGCGCGCTCACCGCGAGTTCATCGCGCAGCCAGCACTTCATTGCGCTCGACCACCTGAGGAAAATTCTTGGCGTCAAAGTTCTTGATTCCGTGGCCAGTTTCGCCGAATACCTCGGTGGTTC
>CAYOZO010000232.1:0-2145 GCA_964408405.1 uncultured Turneriella sp. | reverse complement strand
CCATGCTATGGTGAGGGGCTGTCTGCAGCTGCGCTCGGTTTCAACATCCTGCTTTGCGGCTGTTTTTCAACAGCTTGATAGTGTCTGGTATCGGGCGCAGCCGCATCTGGCTGCTACCTGTTCTCTATAGTTCTCTTCTTCCCTTGACCGTCTGCCTAATATCTGCGATGACGCTCTGACGTCTATGGCCGGGGAAGCCCTCAAGCCTTTTAATTTTTCTCCTGAGGTCATTGCGCGCATGCGCGAGACACAGGAAATCCCTGTAAACTTCTACAATGTTAACGGACAGGTACTGATCCCCAAAAAAGAACAGGCCTCGACCGAACTTATCAATAAGCTGCTGCAGCATATTGGCTCAGGGATTTTCTACCGCGAAAGCGACGAAGACCGCCTGGGCATCAAGAAAGAACAGCGCGAAGACCTCGAGGGTCTGACTGACACAAAGCTGCTCTCAGAAAAGCGCGTCTCAGAGCTCAGCGCTGCCACTGAGTCACTTTTCAGCGAACTCAAATTTGCCGCGTTTAGCGCCGTGCATTCGCAGAAGATGCATGGCCAGGTAAACTCGTTTATTGCGGATTTCGAGCAGCAACCAGACATGATGGTCGGTGTCATCAATATTCTCGACACTGTCAAAGGCAACTCATCCGAGCTGACAAAACTGGCGGTGAAACGTGCAGTCGTCGCGATGGCTCTCAAATCGCGCAGCATGAAGGCGATGATTTCCAAAGACCGTGGCCGGGGGTCTGAGGCGGTGCAACCCGTCATGATGGGCGGTATGCTTGCGCAGATTGGCAAGACAAAAATGAATCTGCCCGAAGGCGAAAACCTGACCAGCGAGCAACGCGCCTACCTGCACAAGTACCCGCTGCTTTCCTACATGATGGTCGCGCATGAACCGACCGTACCCTTCGAGACGAAGCGACTGATACTCAACCAGCGCCGGACCTTGCCGGAAAACCAGCACAAACAATTACCCTGAATTTCGCTGGATGGTAGCGACACTGCAAACTCTGGCTCAGGATAATGAAAAGAAGGGAAAGACGGAAATCGCAGCCGACATATCCAGGCAGCTCAGCGCACTCAAGGAATTTGTAGTTTACGAAGAGGACGTGAACATCCTCAGTCTCGCCACGGACTTTGCCGCCCTCACGACTGAAACCTCCTGGCGCGAAGCAAAAGATCCGCTCACCGCAATTAAACTGATTATTAACGGCTCATACTATCAGTACGGTCCCAAGGTAATCAGGGACTTTCTGGATCATATTTCCATATCGCTCAGTCACAACCAAAAGGTAATTCGTAACGGAGACCTGCTGATTGTCGCGCTCACCATGAACAGCGGGCAGACCTACTTTGAAGTGGTAAAAGTTCTGGAGGTTGGACGTTACCAGAGTCGGGCTCTCGTCCAAAGGCTGGGCGTCCTGCACATGAAGACGATCCGGGACAACGGACTCTACCGCGGGGAGTTCTTAACTGAGACTTTTCGCTCCGACCCCCGCCGCATCAAAATTAACCTCGCACAGGATTTCCTCAGGCGCATTATCTACATTGTCGATCCTGTGATCGACCCGCAGTTGTTCGAGCAGCTATCGCAGAAGATTAATACCGCTAACTAGCGCGAGCTGGTTCCGATCGCCCGCACGATCCGGGCGGCAATCTTCTGCGGCGTCAGGCCATAGATATCTTCGATGTCAGAGATAGAACCGTGTGGGACAATTTCGTCCGGATAGCCGAGCGCCAGATGCCGAATGGCCACGCCCTTATTGCGCAGAGCCTGCCCAACGAGATCCGCCACCCCGCCGGTAAGTCCGTGGTTTTCCAGCGTTACGAGAAGCTTCTTACCTTTAAGCGCGCGCATGAGTTGAGCGACTGGCAAAGGTCGCAGACAGCGCAGATCCATTACCTCGGCTGAAATATTCTTCTTCTGCAGCAACTTTCGCACAGCGAGCGCTTTTTCGGCAAAGGTTCCTTCGCTGAGCAGCAGAATCTGCTTACCTGGGGCGAGAACTTCTGCCGCAAACGGATTGTACGATGCAAGATTTATCTCTTTGATAAATTCAGCGACGGCGAAGGGTGGGTACTCTTTCTTGGGAAAGCGAACCGCGAGCGGCGCTGCATCGTAATTTTTCTGGAATGCAAGAATTT
>CAYOZO010000231.1:1618-2275 GCA_964408405.1 uncultured Turneriella sp. | reverse complement strand
CGCAGAACCTCGTCGTAATCCAGCGTCGAGGAGAGAACTTCGTTGATCCGGAATAGCGAAACGTAACGTATGAGCTCCGCCTGCAAATCGGCTTCGCTGGCACTTGAGATAAACTTCCAGATTTCGTCGGTCATGCCTGTGACAAACCTGTCAGTCTGCTTAGTGGCGGCAAGCTAATTGACCCTTTTCAGCAATTCGCTCACGATTTCTTCGAGACGATCAAGACGCACCGGTTTGGTCAGGTAATCGTCAAAGCCGGCCGATCTGCCCAGTTCGAGATCATCCCTTGTCGCGGCAGCCGAGAGGGCAACGACGGGAACATTTATCTTTCCCGGTTGCGCCTTCATTTGCCGCAGCACCTCAAAGCCCGACACAACAGGCAGATGAATATCCAGCAAGACCAGATCTATCTGCCTCTGGCTAAAGATCCTGAGCTCCTGCTCTGCAGATCGTGCGGTCAGCAGCGTGATATTGGGCAGCCGCCTGAAAAAAAATTCCATGAGCCTCAGACTGTCCGGATTGTCTTCGACGCAAAGCACAGTACCGCGAATATCCTCCCGGCCCGAACGCGTGCGCGCCACGACTGTCGGTATCTTGGTCTTTGGGTCTTTGGACACAGGAATGTCGATGCAGAATTCGCTGCCCTCTGTGGATGTA
>CAYOZO010000231.1:764-1608 GCA_964408405.1 uncultured Turneriella sp. | reverse complement strand
GCTTGCCAAGTGGTTCAAGAAGGCGGGCGAGGCGGTCGCCGTCGACGAGCCGCTGTGCGAGCTCGAAACGGACAAGGTGACCGTCGAAGTCTCAGCGCCGAGCCTCTGGAACGGTTGGAACAACAATGGTTTCTGCACCTCGGCTATGCCTGCACCTGTGTCAGACACGGCTACTCGCACGTAACCCGCACCCGTTGTAGCGTATTCAATGCGCACACAACCACCAACGCGGTTATACTTGATCGCATTCGTCAGCAGGTTAAGCAGCACCTGCTTAAGCCGGATTTTATCTGCATGCACCATGAACTCCGCATTTGGGAAAAACTGCAGACTCACATTCCGGCGCTGCGCCATGGGCTGCACGAATGTGAGGGCTTCGCTCAGGATATCGTCGACGCGAAAATCCTCAAATACCAGCTCCATAGTGCCGCTTTCGATGCGCGACAAGTCCAGAATTTCGCTGATCAGATTCAGCAGATGGTTGCCCGCCTTGCGGATATGACCCACATTTTCGAGTTCTTCGCTGTCGAGATGGCGCTCGGTGTTCATTTCCAGCAACTGGCTGAAACCCAGAATGGAGTTGAGCGGTGTGCGCAGCTCGTGGCTCATGTTCGAGAGAAACTCCGATTTTGCCTGATTAGCTGCCTCGGCCTGCCGGCGGGCTGTTTCCAGGGCGATTTCGCTCTGCTTCATGGCGTCGATATCCTGCAACGTACCGTGGACGCCCGTACAGACTCCCTCGGAAAAATTCGCAGCTCCCTTAATGCGCATCCAGATACGCCCGCCCCCTGCCGGCGTCACCTGAAGGGACAAATCAAATGGCTTTCCGTCGCTGATACACTCT
>CAYOZO010000231.1:0-746 GCA_964408405.1 uncultured Turneriella sp. | reverse complement strand
TTGCTCTGCTGACCAGTCCGATATCATCTTGTGACAGGAATCGCACGAGCGCCTGAGACAGATTGACCTGTTCATCGGGATTCAGCGCCAGCAGTTCGCGCGCCACCTCGGACAGGTACAGGCGATCCTGAAGGGGCCAGTACTCCCATGCCCCCAGTCTGGCCACACGTCCGGTCAGGGTAAGCAATTGCTGCAGATGAGCGATCTTTTGCGCTTTGCGGGTACGCACAGAAATGTCGCTGATGATACAGAGTACGTGCGCCCTGTCGGTAGGTACCATGCGCGCCTCAAAGTATTCAATCTCGCCGTCCGGATCGCGAGGATGCTCAAAGCGAAAAGTAACCAGTGAATGCTTTTGCAGAGTTTCGTTGATCCGATCGATGACCAGGCGCGCAAAATCTGCCGGCATAATCTCTTCGACACGCTTACCCAAAAATTTTTCAGGTGGCAGCCACAGGCGTGCCTGGTCTCCCGCGTGGTAGTCAATAAAACGGCCGGTTGAATCAAACAGAAAAATGAGATCGGGAAGCGCAGATACTATGGATGCGTAGCGTTCGCGGCTTTCCGCCAGCGCCTGTTCGAAGGCTTTGCGCTCAGTGATAATCTGGCGTATCCGGATTTGCTCCATGACTTCATCCGCGAGGTCCTTCAGCGCGGCCCGCTGCTCATCGGTCAGCCGTCTTGCCCTTGTATCCACCACACAGAGCGTGCCCAGAGCATAACCATTGGGATCTATGAGCGGCGCA
>CAYOZO010000230.1:0-2456 GCA_964408405.1 uncultured Turneriella sp. | reverse complement strand
TTGGCGTCAAAGTTCTTGATTCCGTGGCCAGTTTCGCCGAATACCTCGGTGGTTCGGGTCACGGCCTGACGGCGTCTGCGTACGCGCAGAACAAGCAGCTCGACGACACAAAATTCCGTTTCAACATACCGTATGAGCTTAAGGAAGCAGACAACAAGATTCTGCACTATCTCTTTCGTGACAGCAAATCGGCGGACTTTATCTGTCTCGACGGCGGTTACAGCGGTAACGTTGTACTGAAAGCCGAGTCGCGCGATGCGTACGGGCAAAAGCAGCAACCCACAGTCGTCAAAATCGGCCAGCGTGATCCCATTTCGCGCGAGCGTGCCGCTTTTGAACGCATTCAAGAGGTGCTCGGCAACAGCGCGCCTGCAGTTGTTGACTTCGCCGAATTTGGCGAGCGCGGCGGCATCAAGTACCGTTACGCGGCCATGACCGATGGCAAGGTTCGAACTTTTCAAAAGTACTTTGCCGAAAGCGATGACATCGAATTGCTCCAGAAGTTTTTACAGGTAGTTTTCAAGCGGCAGCTCGGGAGGTTCTACGAGGCAGCAACGCAGGAAAATCTTAACCTGCTTGAATATTACGATTTCAGACCCAAGTATGCCGAATCTGTCAGGAAAAAATGCGCAGAACTGGCAGAGCTCCGCCCTGATGGCCGGCTGCAGATTGCGCCTGGTATCGATGTCGAAGATGTTTCGCGCTTTTACTCAGAAGACCTGCAGCACTTGCGCGAGACAGTTGCTGTGCCGCGTTATGTTTCGTGGGTGCACGGTGACCTCAATGGCGCGAACATCATCATCGACGAATCACAGAACGTGTGGTTGATCGATTTTTTTCACACGCACCGCGGCCACGCGCTGAAAGATCTGATCAAGCTGGAAAATGACATCCTTTACATATTCACAAAGATTGAAAATGCCGATGACTTGCGCCTTGCCTGCCAGGCAACGGACTGGCTGTACACAGTACACGACCTTGCAGTGCCTCCGCAGAACGTGCCAGCAGAACTCGCGGCAGACAGACGTTTTGCGAAGTCGCTCGCGGTGATCGGTTATCTGCGCAGCCTTTACCGTGAAATCATCGATCTCGACCGCGACCCCTACCAGTTCTTTGTCGCTGCGGCGCGCTACGCGATGCACACACTGTCGTTCGACGAGTGCAATCTGTGGCAGCGCAAATGGGCGCTCTATTCGGGGGCAAGGGCACTTGCGGCAGTGCGTGATGCGCTCACGAAGACGGCTCGCCTGCGTATCGATTTTATGACTGCGACCGGCGAACCCGCAAGCGGTGGGGTTGAAAGCAAGGGGCTTTTGGGTATGACGATCTTGCCGGGTCGCAAAGATCGGGGCGCGATCTCGCAGAGGATATCGAACAGATGAAGCTGCAGAAGGTCGCGCATGTGGCAACTCTGATCAGCAATAACGAGTTCGGTGAATAGGGGGTCGGCAACCTGCTCGACGCTTATAAGGCAGCAGGCTTCGACTTCATCCACCGCGCGGTCAAAGACCAGGGCGTACCAACGCGGCAGCAGGCCGAAGAAGTGCTCGCCTGGATCAAAGAGCGCACTGACCGGGGTGAAAATGTTGCCATCCACTGCGTCGGCGGTCTCGGCCGCACGGGTATCATCGCTGCGCTTTATCTGAAGCAATTCGCAGGCTTAAGTGCCGAGCAGGCGATTGAGCGCGTGCGGCGGGTGCGTTCGCCTCGCGCTGTCGAAAACCAGGACCAGGAAAATTTCATAAAGAATTTCTGAGTTTCGCTTTGCGTAGCTAAGCAAGAAACTAACGTATCCCGATGCCTGAAAGTACAGTTGCGCGTTACGATGTAGTGGTGATTGGTTCGGGGCCGGCCGGTGAGGGTGCCGCGATGCAGTGTGCCAAGGACGGCAAAAAGGTCGCGGTCATCGAGCTCAATGCACAACTTGGCGGTGAATGCCTGCACCGGGGCACGATACCTTCGAAAGCTCTGCGGCATTCGATCCAGCGCTACATCGAGGCAATGTCAAACCCGCTGGTCAAGGGGCACTTCAGCGGCCGCGATCTTGAGTTTCCGCAGGTGATGGCCGCGGCGCGCCGCATCATCGACCGCGAAGCAGAGCATAATTTAAGTTACTACGAGCGTAACAGAGTGAAAATCTACTGCGGTCGTGCACGCATCACCGGGCCGCATCGTATCGAAGTCGATCTCGGCCGCGCCGGTGTCGAATCCATCGAAGCGGACAACATTATCATCGGTACTGGTTCACGCCCTTATCGCCCGGCCGATGTGCCGTTCGATGACCGCATACTCGACAGCGATACCATTCTTGATCTCAACTTCACTCCGCGCTCGCTGACGATTTACGGCGCGGGAGTGATTGGCTGTGAGTACGCTTCGATCTTCAAGGGGCTTGGACTCAAGGTTACGCTCATTAACCACCGCGCGAAACTGCTCGAGTTTCTCGACGATGAAAT
>CAYOZO010000229.1:0-2659 GCA_964408405.1 uncultured Turneriella sp. | reverse complement strand
ACCGAGCGCAGCTGCAGACAGCCCCTCACCATGCTATGGTGAGGGGCGTTTTGCAAGCGATTCGCATGGCGAATAGCGGCGTCTGCAACCGGCGCGGAAGTATTTCCGGAACCTGCTAACCGGCAGTTCAAAAAGAAATATGTTGACGCCCGGACTGCTAAAAGAAATGAGAATCATTATCAATTACAAGGAGTTAGAATGAGAACAACAATCAGTCTTATTCTCGGTTGGGCTCTGCTGGCCGGGAATCTCGTATTTGCGCAGGCGAAGGCTGCCAAGGCGCCAGCAAAGGCGCCCGCCAATGCAGTCGCCGAACCGGCAGAATTAACGCCTGCCCCACCTACTGCCACTGAAGCAAAACCGGCAGAAAATGCTCCGAAGCCTGAGGTAGCTGCAGCCAAAACACTGCCCGCGGTCAGAGTGATTGGCGAAGAAGAAAATCTCGCGAACATACCCGGTTCGGGCCAGGTCGTAGAAAAGAAGGATCTTGAATCAGCGCGCGTTTTTACCACCACAGAGGCGCTGCGCAAGTTGAGCGGTCTTAACGTGCGCGACGAAGAGGGATTTTCGCTGCGGCCGAATATCGGCGTCCGCGGGCTTAATCCCACGCGTTCGACGAAGGTGCTCTTGCTCGAAGATGGCATTCCGCTAAGCTATGCGCCTTACGGCGACAACGCCTCGTACTACCATCCGCCGCTCGAGCGTTTTGAGCGCATCGAAGTCTTGAAGGGCGCAGGGCAGTTGCGCTTCGGTCCGCAGACTGTTGGGGGAGTGATTAACTATATCACGCCAAACCCGCCGAAGGATCCGGGCGGAACGCTTACCTTAACCGGCGGTAACCGCTCGTATTTTAATGGCCACCTCAACTACGGCGGTTTCTGGGGTAACGCGGGCTTCATGATTGACTATACGCGCAAACAGGGGCAGGGCGCGCGCGACAATACCTTCAGCAAGATCAATGATCTGAATCTCAAGCAGGTGCTCTTGCTCGGAGATAAGCACACGCTGACGAGCAAGGCCAACGTTTACACCGAAGATTCGCAGGTTACCTATTCAGGACTTACTCAGGCGGAATTTGAAGCGGATGCGCGGCAGAATCCGTTTAAGAACGATGAAATGAGGGCGAAGCGCTTTGGCGCATCTGTGCAGCATGCCTGGCAGATTACGCCCGCAACGGAACTTGTGACCTCGCTCTACGGCTCATATTTTACCCGCGACTGGTGGCGGCAATCGAGTAACTCGGCGCAGCGACCTAATGACTGGGGCACAACGCCCGCGACGCAAGATCCTAATTGCGGGGGTATGGCGAATCTCTACACTACCTGCGGTAACGAAGGCCGTCTGCGTAACTACTACACCTACGGGTTAGAGCCGCGCCTCAAAAGCAGCTATACCCTGCTGGGCGAAAAACAGGAATTCAATGTCGGTCTGCGCGCGCATTACGAAATTCAGGATCGCAAGCAGGTAAACGGAGATTTTCCGCAATCACGCAGCGCGGGGACTTCGACCAATGGCGGCTTAAAAGAAGATAACCTGCGTCTGACGGATGCCTACTCTGGCTTTGTTGACCATGTCTTTAAGTACAAGGATATCAGCGTAACTCCCGGCGTGCGTGTCGAACACATCCGCTATGCGCGTACTAACCGCATGCTGCAGTCTGCAGAAAACGGCGGGCAGGGTGTGCAGGGCAATACGACGCTCACTGAAGTTATACCCGGCGTGGGGCTCAACTACAATCCGTTGGAGCGCACGACCTTCTTTGCCGGGGTGCACAAAGGGTTCTCACCGCCGCGCGTCGAAGACATCATCAGCAATACCACCGGCGAATCGGTGGAGCTCGCACCGGAGCGCAGTGTCAACTACGAGGCCGGCGTGCGGACCAAAATTATTCCCGGCCTTTCGGCAGAGGCTACATACTTTCGTATGGATTTTTCCAACCAGATCGTCGCGGCGAGCGTTGCCGGCGGATCAGGGGCCACGCTTACGAACGGCGGGCAAACTCTGCAGCAGGGCGGTGAGTTTGACCTGCGTCTGGGTACAGGCGAGCTATTGAAATCGAAGCACAACTTCTATCTCGTAACGGCCTATACCTGGTTGCCCACCGCGCGTTTTGAAGGAACGCGTTTTAGCGGAACGACTTCGGTTTCCGGCAACCGCATTCCTTATACGCCGGAGCACACAATCACCACGAGTCTCGGTTACTCGCATCCTATTGGGCTCGATGTCCGCATCGAACAGGTGTTTGTCGGCTCGATGCTCGCCGATGAGCTCAACACCGAAACTCCCACAGCCAACGGGCAGGCGGGGCGTGTTCCGGAATATGCAATATACAACGCGGCAATCAATTACACGTACGAGCCATGGGGCACGACGCTGTTTTTCACCGCCAAGAACCTGACGGATAAACTCTACATTGCGGATCGTACCCGGGGTCTGCTGCCTGGCACGCCACGCCTCTTCCAGGCGGGTGTATCGGTGCGCTTCTGAGGCTGTTAATCACCGCCTTGCAGTATCTCGAAACCAGGTTTGATCTTAAAGAGAGCCCCTCACCCTAGCAGGCTGTTGAAAAACAGCCACGAAGCAGGATGTTGAAACCGGGCTTGAGCTGCAGACAGCCCCTCACCATGCCATGGTGAGGGGCGTTTCGCAAGCGGTTCGT
>CAYOZO010000228.1:0-2659 GCA_964408405.1 uncultured Turneriella sp. | reverse complement strand
ACGTCAATCCGGCGCTCTTTCTGCTCAAGAACGGCTTCTACAACATTGACGGCGACGGCTACTGTCTTGACGACTGCGACAACGACGGCGCGGCCGGCAAGGGCGATGGCGTTCGAACGGACTGGGACGACGACGGCTTGGTCGGCATTAACTCGCAGCAGATGGGTCACCGCCTCAAATGGAATGAATGTTTCTTGTGCCAGGATTACCTGACTACCGACACCAGCGTGGGCTATGTCTCGAACATCAACGCTCCCACTTCTGCGCAGATGACCTCTGCATCGAGCGTCATCAACCAGGATCACCTCGACGTGGTCGGTGTACCGCCTGACACATTCGACGAGATGGAGTTCTACGCTGCGGTGATCGACTACATCGGTTACTACGACTGACCTTCAGAGGAAATTCTGCAAAAAACGCAGCCATGGGCTGCGTTTTTTGTTTGATAACCAGACAATAGTACGCACTTAAGGAACCTCAATGGTATTTCTTCATAATCGCAAAAATCTTGCTATCGGTGCAGCAGTTGTTGCAGTACTCGCAGCCCTGATCTGGTGGAGCAATCGTGACTCGGATGCAATCCGACAACTGAAGGCGCTGGAAAAAAATCCGCGCCCGGTGCGGGTGTACGACGAGTCCGCAGTTGCGAAGATACAATACGAAATGACCGAAACAGGGCAGCGCCGGATCGTCGGCGAGCTGACTTTTGAACAGAAGATCGCGCTCTTGCGCGAGAAGTGGGGCAAACGTATCGCGCGGCCCTACGTGCAGATCAAGATGCTGGAAGAGCTGATGCGCTACTGCCAGAAAGAAAACGCCGAGGACTGGGTTGCCTGCGTAAACGAACTTGCGGGCGCGGCGTTTCCCCAGCTGGCGGGGAAACTTTTTGAACAGCTCTCATCGCTGGTTAGATACAACGACTGGCTGACCCAGAATAAAGATCGCCTCGACAAGATGGAGCGCAACGAGCGGCGAAAACTGCTGACCGAAATGCGCAACAGTCTATTCGGCGAAGAAGACGCCAAAGATATCTGGGCAGCGGAGACCAAGGCCGAAAATCTTCGCTCCGCCATTGCTGAACTCAAAGATCTTCAGGGCAAAGATATCGCATCTAAGCTCGAGCATTTCAAAAATGCGCTCAAAGAAAACTACGACGCTGAAGCTAAAGCCTATCTCGAACGCCACCAGCAGGAAATTGCGAACCAGCTTCTGACCTCGATGCAAAGCGACCTGAGGGCGCTTACTCCCACGCAGCAGAAGCACGCGCTGCGCACGATTCGCTCTGAGCTTGGCATGGACGCCGCGGCAATAGAACGCTGGGATGCGCTCGATAGCGAACGCGAAGCGCGCTGGAAATCAGGCAAGGAGTACCTTGCCGAGCGCGAGCGCCTGTTGAAATCGGGCGGCGATCAGGCCGCGCTCGATGCGCTGCGCAAAAAATACTTTGGCGCCGAAGCAGAGAGTGTCGCCGCTGAAGAGGCCGAAGGTTATTTGCGCTACGCCGGCGAGCAGCGCATTGGGATTAACTGACGTCTTAGCAGGATGTTGAAAAAATACCGGGCTCGCTGCAGACGCCGCGATTTCTTAGCGAAATCGCTCGCAAAACGGCCATAAATGGCCTGTCTGCAGCTGCGCCCGGTTTCAACATCCTGCTTTATGGCTGTTTTTCAACAGCCTGTTAGGGTCGGGCAAAGCAGTAGATGGGTTTTGACTCGCTGCAGTTATTTGTGCCAGCGCCACCGGCATTGGACCACTGCGAAGCTATTTGGTTCGGGTTACCAAATACGCCACTGTCGCCAGTGCCGCCGCTCGTCCAGCTGTTACAATTAGCAGAGCTTCCTCCGCCAAATGCACGTAATCCGCTAGGATCTGTACCAGACCAGACTTCGTTATAGCTAACCACCGTGCGCGCTTCAGTATAGCGTATGGGTGTAGAAAGCGTTCCGTCGAATAGATCAGTATAGCCAGAAGCAATAATTTCTTCGTAGGTATTGTAAAAGTTCACGTTGGCAGTAGGCAGCGAGCAGTTGTTTGCATTAAGAATTCCCTGGATTCGGCAGGTCATGTCGCTTGTGCCATCCGACAGCCAAGCGACAAATTGCGCGCCGCTGCGGTGCAGTAGATTGCGCTCGCTGCCTTCTCGGTACAATAGCAATCGGCTCTACCAAGGCCTGTGCCAGTACAGCTTGAACTGGTTAACCCGGTCATGTCACCTAAAGTAACGGCAGAAGTTACAAAGGCGTAGAGTTTCTGTGGAGGTACACTAATCGATCCCCCGGGATTTTCGAGTTTATCGAGCAAATCGTAGTTGCTGCACCGCACCAATATTGCAGCCACCAACAGAACAAGATAAACAGAGCGCATGGTTACTCCTTTCTGACTATTTTTCTGCATTTGCACAGTATCGGACGAGGAAATTTGGAAGATTTCGACAATTTTTGGCATGCATATAGGGGTTGGGACCGGAGCCAGCTCGCTAACTTGCCGGTGCGTTTATGTTTAAAGCACCCGGAACACCCTATTTACGCCACGGCAGAAAAATCTCACCGGCTGTGAATTTCCATAGCTATTAGGCTGTTGAAAAACAGGAACTAAGCAGGATGATGAAACCGGGCGCAGCTGCAGACAGCCCCTCACCGTAGTTTGGTGAGGGGCGTTT
>CAYOZO010000227.1:0-2727 GCA_964408405.1 uncultured Turneriella sp. | reverse complement strand
TAAAGTTATCGAGATTATTTCGAAGATTGCAGAACAGACAAACATGCTTGCGCTCAATGCTTCCATTGAAGCTGCCGGTGCAGGTGAGGCGGGTAAAGGCTTTGCCGTCGTGGCATCTGAAGTCAAAGAGCTCGCGCGCCAGACTGCTGCCTCATCAGAAGACATCAAGAAGCAGATACAGGCGATTCAGAAGAGCACGGAGCAGACTATCCAGGCAATTGGAAGCATTGCCGGTATCATCAACCGTCTAAACGAAGGTAACACGAGCATTGCTTCGGCCGTCGAAGAGCAATCCATGACGACCAAAGAAATTGCCAGCAACGTGAACCAGATATCCGAAGTTTCTGCTGAAATTAACAGGAACATTTCCGGTATTAGCCAGGCGGTCACCGACAGTGCAAAAGACGCGCACAAACTTTCTGAACTCTCATCGGGCCTCAAGAGACTTTCTGACTTTTTGGGTAGTGTAGTTTCGGAATTCAAAGTCATCAAGTAGTATTGTGGTCATGAAGACCCAGGTTCTGGTTGTTGACGATTCCGAGGTCTACAGGCTGTTCCTGCGGCAGTCACTGGCCAACGAACCGGATATCGAAGTTGTCTCGGTAGCCTCGAACGGTCGGCTGGCCCTGCCGCGGGTAAACCACTACAAGCCCGAAGTCGTCCTGCTCGATGATGATATG
This sequence comes from uncultured Turneriella sp., assembly GCA_964408405.1. Lineage (GTDB taxonomy): Bacteria > Spirochaetota > Leptospiria > Turneriellales > Turneriellaceae > Turneriella. The sequence continues at coordinate 2,047 of CAYOZO010000227.1, read as the reverse complement.
CCCGACCTCGACGGGCTATCGGCGATTCCGGAGATCAAGCGGCTGTCACCACAAACCCGCATTATCATGTTTAGCTCCCACACGACAAAAGGAGCCAGACTGACGCTCAGGGCGCTTGACCTGGGCGCCGACGACTTCATCACCAAGCCCGCGTCGGCGCTCGGCGGTAATGTAGCCGACGAGCTCCGCGTGTTGATTCTGGAGCGAATCAGGGCTTTCACAGTCCGCCCTGAGCCCGTCGTCGCCCGCCCCGTTGCGCCCGGACCGCCCGTCTCGCCGTGCAGGACTACGGGCAAGAAAAAATTCCGTTATTGCCTCATCGGCATTTCGACAGGCGGACCGCCGGCGCTGCGCAGGCTGCTGAGGTTGATTCCGCCTGACATACAAGGCAGCATTCTTATTGTTCAGCACATGCCGCCGCTTTTCACTGCGCAACTCGCAGAGAGCCTCAATGAAGAGAGCCGGCTGAAGGTCGTTGAGGCGCGTGACAACAGTGCAGCCGAGCCAGGTACCGTGTACATTGCACCGGGCGGTAAACAGATGAAGCTTCTTCCGCACGGAACCGGCGCTGTAATCCGCGTCGAAGAAAGTGACCCCGCAGAACTGTGCAAGCCGTCAGTGAATATTCTCTTCAACTCCGCGGCAGAGTTCTGCCCCGAAGAAACGCTGGCAGTCATCATGACCGGCATGGGTGAAGACGGCTACCTGGGCATGAAGAACCTGGCGGCCCGAGGTGCCTACCTGATGGCACAAGAGGCTGGCGATTGTGTCATCTTTGGCATGCCGGCCAAACCCGTTCGCGACGGCATAATTCACGAGTCGCACAACGTTGAAGGGCTTGCGGCAAAAATTACGGAGTATCTTCGCTGATGTCTGATAAAGCATTCCCTGGAATTGTGGCAGCGATCAAACGACTGACCGGTCTGCATATCGAACCCGAGAAATATTACCTGTTTGAGCATCGTTTTCCCGAGGTGATGCATGAACATGGCATTGCCGATTTCGCGCAGCTTCTGGCGGCCATTGAAAAGGGTACCGATTCACAGTTACTCGGCAGGGTGATCGAAAAAATCACCACGCATGAAACCCGTTTCTTCAGAGATGAGAGTATCTTTGACGCACTGGCAGAGCAGATCATTCCTGAGTGGAAAGACCGCAATGCCCTGCCTGGCACAGAGTTGCAGTATCCGCCGCTCAAAATCTGGTCTGCCGCCTGTTCGACGGGTCAGGAGTCCTATTCGATTGCCATGATTCTCAGCGAATTCCATATGCAATTAGTGCCTAAAACACAGATTGTTGCGACGGATATTAGTGAAGAATCTATAGAACGGGCAAAGGCCGGGCGATTCACCGAATTTGAACTTTCGCGTGGCCTACCGGAGAAATTCCGCAAGAAATATTTTTCTAACTTTGAGGGTGGGGTGCAGGTCAATCGGGTGCTTCTACCCAAGATCGATTTTCTTACGCATAACCTGGTAACGCAACCTGCTCCCGAGAAATTCGATGTGATCTTTTGCCGCAATGTCGCGTACTATTTTGACCAGGCAACGCGCAGGCAGCTTTTCGAAAAAATACAGGCGGCGCTTAAACCAGGGGGAGTTCTGATTCTGGGTTCGGCTGAATCGTTGAGCGGTTATCTTACCGACTACGTATTGCGGGAATTCGGTCTTGCGCGGTACTACGAACTGAACTCCCCTGAGGTGACGCTGTTTGCGCGGAGGAAAAAATAGAAACTCATGGAAAATTACGAGAGCGCAGCCCTTTTGGGGTGCGCGATAAACGGTTGCAATGCCAGATACCGGTGTTAAAATGCCTCCTGCGGATTTAGCAGTAGCGGCTATATTTTAGGATGTACAATTATGAAAAAAATTCTCGCAGTCGATGATTCAGAGACTATACGCAAAATGGTCGAGCATGTCTTACAGAGCGCAGGCTACAACACTGTACTGGCAGTCGACGGTAAGGATGCGCTGGAGAAATTCCGCGCCGGCAAATTCGATCTGGTGATTACCGACATCAATATGCCGGCAATGGATGGCTATGCGCT
>CAYOZO010000226.1:0-2811 GCA_964408405.1 uncultured Turneriella sp. | reverse complement strand
TAGGACTTCTGCTTGGCGAACACTACGACGAAATATGAAGAACAAATTCTGGCGTATTTTGATCGTATCGTCCGGGCTATTCGTCGCATAGAGAATGAAGCCGCAGTCACGCTAGGGTTGAACCCGCTGCAACTCAGAATACTACAAATGCTTCTGGGCAATAGCAACCGTAAAGTCACCGTTGGTTTTGCCGCTGAAGAACTCGAGGTAAGCGAACCTACCATTAGCGACTCTCTGCGTGCGCTCGAAAGCAAGAAGCTGTTGTATAAGGCAGCCGACGTAAACGACAGGCGCATCAAGTATCTGCAACTCACTGCGGCAGGCAAGAAACTTGCCAATCGTTTTGCTGATATCGCGCGCTTACCCCTAGAATCTCTTGGTACTTCGGCCCTTGAACGGCTTAGTGGCGACCTACACAGCCTAGTCGCTGTTCTCTTCGAGAAGTCGCTGCTGCAGCATGCACGTATTTGCCTGACCTGCAAGTATTACTCCCCCCCTGCGACGAACCAGCCAAGGGCCTGCCGCTTGCTGCAAAAACAGCTAGAAACGGAGGACCTGCAGGGCGACTGTCGCGACCATGTCTATGCCGATTGTCTGCCAGAGGCAGAAACTGCTCAGAACCCTGCCAGCACATAATGATACTTCGCCTGCGCGGCGCGTTTGCCATCGGGCAAAACGAAATCGCAGACAAAATACAGGTGCTTGCCCTCGCGGCGCTTGAGCACTGCACGCGCCTTTATTGTCTCGCGGTTGACCGCGCGCAGGTAGCGAATCGAGGCATTCACCGTGACCATGCGTTCATTGGGTTCTTCGATGAAGAACAGGCACATCATCGCCGTGATCGTGTCACCGACTGTGAAGTAGGCACCGCCATGTAAGAGACCATGCAGCGCGCGGTTCGACATCGCGAACGGCACCGATGCCGTCGATTCTTCGCCCGAGAGTGTCTCGAGCATCATCTTCGTCGTGCCCGGGTGGCATTGGTCGATGAGGTGTTGTATCGTCTCAACGAGGCTGCCGTCACGACGGATGTCAAAGAGGTCTTTGGGAATGATGTCGAAAATCAGGTTTTGATTGTGCATATACACGTTACTCCTGCCGACAGAGCCGGTCACCGGGTCGCGGCGGCAAGCAGATACGCAATAGCCTTGCCAATGCAACGGGCTGCTGCAAGCTAACGCATGAAACTGACCCAACAGGAAAATAAGGTAAACTTCACGATCTCCGATGCGACTTTTGCTGAAATCAAGCTGATACGCGATGCCCTCAAGAGTCATGCGAAATCGGGCTCTGCTGCGGCAGGAAAGCTGGCCAGCGAAATTGAAGCAGCGCTCGACAACATGGCGGTCTAGTCGCCGCAAAACATCGGTATGGCTTCATCGCTGGTACTCGCCAGGGCTCAGCCAGAGCTCACCATAGGTAGCTCTGTCGTACGAGCTGTGCACGCCGCTGCCCAATTCGGGGATATCGATACGGTGATCTGTACGGGTCGAAAAACCTGGCAGGTTCCTCTCAAATGCACGATGGGTGGCGATGGTATGTTCGTCGATTCGTGGTTCTTGAATCTTAACAAGTGTATCGGCTTTGTACAATCATACGAGCATTCACGCGGCGGCCATACAGACCCTACGTTGACCCTGCTGAATTTTGACGGCAGTATTCACGGTGTCGTCGATCGCGAACGGGCAGCTAGCAGGTTTGATGTAGCTGTGTATGACGAGCACAAGCTATGGTTCTTGCACCGCGACGACAGGGAATTCCGCGCGGCCGGCCTGCCGAATTTCACCGGTACCTGCCTCATGCAGATCGACCTGGCGACTGGCCTGTTTGAAAAAGAAATCCCCATACAGGTGCCGCCTGAATTCACGGCATCACAGCACCTGTCTCATGCCTGGCTGACCACAATTGGCCTTTCGGCCCTCGAAGTGAAATTTGCCGAGGCGGGCAGGCAGGTCGTGCTTGATATCTCGGTAGTGAACTACCAGCGCGACAAGAATCAGGCCTACGAGTCGCTGCAGATTCCGCTGCTGGATATTTTAGATGAAGAGGAATAACAAATCATGAGTAGACTCGTCCTCATGGTATGTGGCGTAATCATCCTCACAGGAGCGTACCCCATGGAAGCCAAAACTCCACCCCAAAAATGCCTTCAGACCTGGCATGTGGAGCGGCACAGCAACCCGTGGTCAGGCCTCACGGGTGATGCGACTGCAGAAGAGGCGACCCATATCGTGCGCACCCTGACGACAAAGCCTGGAGCGCCAAACATCATCCAGCAGCCTGCCTCATTGTCGGCAGGGGATTTTATTCTCTACCGTGCCGAGAAAGACCGCGCCGTTTTCGTTAATCCTATTTACTTCAGTGAACTCAACCGTGTTGACGTTACCGGCCGTGCGCTGCATAACGACGGCAAAATCGGCAAGGCGACCGCAAAGGCTCTCAGGCAATGGTCGCCGATAGAAATTCTCGGGCTGCTCATCGAGCTGCAGGTTATCATCACCTATGCACACATTGAGTCGAACATATGTCTTCTGCGCGCCGAAGAAAGAGGCGATGTCTTTAAGGCGGAGCTCAGCGGCGAGCATGTGTATTTCACGAGCAGGCGCAATGTTTCGCGGTTCAGGTTCTTTTTTGAGCTAGATAAAAAGACGGGTGAGATGCAGGTGCAGCGAGGACCGAACTAACTTACAGGATGTTGAAAAAATACCGTACTCGCTGCAGACGCCGCGATTTCTGAGCGAAATCGCTCGCAAAACGCCCCTCACCATGGCATGGTGAGGGGCTGTCTGCAGCTTAAGCCCGGTTTCAACA
>CAYOZO010000225.1:0-2856 GCA_964408405.1 uncultured Turneriella sp. | reverse complement strand
CATGGCTCTTCCAGAAACAACGCAGCTGCCCCCAAAATGCCCGCGTTTTCGTCGCCACGAGTAAAGACAATTTGCAGTTGTGGATGAAAAACGGGCAACGCATGATCCAGCCAGCTTTGCCTTACGCTCCCATGGAGCAGGTTTTCTGCCGCTGCCACACCGCCTGTAAAGATGAAGGTCGTCAGGTTCATGACCTGCGTCAGTGTCGCTGCGGCGATGCCGAGTGCCTGCCCCGCAAACGTATAGGCAGCAATCGCGTATCGATCTGCTTGCTCTGCCCGGGTTGCAATTTCTGCAGCGCTCAAGCGTTCGCCGGTCTGCAGGAAATAACTCTCGCTAATACCGGTGGCGGAGGCGAGAGTCTCGAGGCAGCCCATCGCGCCACAACCGCAGCGGCGCGCCATGCGGTTGTCCCGTGGAAAAGCTGCCACGGGAATGTGCCCAACTTCAAAAAAATTGCCGTTAAAGCCCCGCTGTACCTTGCCACCAAAAACGCAGCCACCACCGACACCGGTACCCAGGGTAAATACCGCAAAGTCGGAAAGCCCTTGACCTGCGCCAAAGAACCATTCACCGAGCGTCGCCGCATTCGCATCGTTGTCGAGACGAAATTTCTTGCCGGGAAAACGCTTCATGAGTTCAGGCACCAGTGCGCAATTCTTTACGCCGGGCATATTCGCCGAAGCCAGGATAGCTCCCCCTGCAAGATCGAGCGGCCCAGGAGAGCCAATCCCAACCCCTGTGCACCTCGCAAATTCCGGTCGCGCGACAACCGCAGCCAGCTGTTCGATGAGCTGCTCATTGCTGCCCGATGCCACAGGCTCGCTGCCGCGAAACATCAACTCGCCGGACGGCATGAGCGCGGCATATTTGATGCTGGTGGCACCGATATCGATGCCGAGTATCTCGTAACGCCGCTCAGTCACGGACAGTCTTGGCCACAGGAAAGGATATGTGGAAAGGCGATATCGCAACGGCGATGCGCGGCCCATGCGAGACATCGTGATAATCGGGGATTTCGCGCGAACCTTCGACACGATCGATAAAGGCGATTTTTCCGCTGCCCTTACCCGAGGGTCTTGTCTCGAGGTAGAATGGCCTGCCCTCGGTATATTTCGGCTCTTGCTTTTGCAGCAGAGACCACGGGAGGATCGCGGTGGTTACAGGAAACGAGAAGAAGCGCGGCGACAGAGACACCGAGTAGATACTCGCGTTACTATCAGGTTGCTTCACGTCGATATGCCACTCGCGCTCACCTTGCTGCCAGTCGAAGCGCGCAAGCTCTTTTGGTATCGCCCAATTGCGCCGGCCCCACTCGACAGATACTTTTGAAGAGACAAAAATTTTCGTGATGCGCTGGTAATTGCGCCCCTTGTGCTCGAACAGGCCGGGAATATAGAGCAATTCATCGTAAGGCCCGCAATCCGCTTTTTCGTAGTGCACCAGCATTACCGCCCCGATACCACCACGGTATGCTGCAGCATCTTCCGGGCTCAGTATTCCCGATTCGAGCACACGCTTCTTATTTGCCGGGAAGAAGATGATCACACCGCTACCCGTGAGCTCCCACGGTGCGGGGAATTCCGCTTTTTTTGTCATGCGTTCAGACGTGACAGCAACACAGAGCGTCGAGCAAATGTACGCAGCATGAGCAGGCGGGGGCCTCATGCGCCAACTTGCCGGAGCGATTTTTCGCGCAAACCGCGTCCGCTAATCGGCAAAAATTCCTTCGCAAATCGTGCCGATTTGCTTATGCGAGGCGCCAGCTGAAATATCTTTGCAGGGTGAATTTTTCCCCGGATCTGCCTGACGTGGCGCTCACCCCACATCCCAACCCAAATCCGCTGACGATCCATGTGCTGTCGAATGCGCGCACACTGTACTCGACGCGGCGTTTTTTTGAAGAGGGCTACCGCCGCGGGCATAAAATGCGCGTCTATCCACCGATGCAGATGTCGGCTTACCTCGAGCGCAACGCGCTCGAACTCTACTACGGCGACCAGAAAATCGAAACTCCGCACTGTATCATACCGAGACTCGGGCAGAAGAAACCCGAACACACGCTGGCGATCATCAGGCACTATGAAATGATGCACGTCAAGGCACTCAATGCCAGCTACCCGATGATGCGCTGCCGCGACAAATTTATCACGATGCAGGTGCTCGCACAAAACCGTATTCCGGTGCCGCGCAGCGTACTGATCGATGACCCGTTGCACATCGACAATGCCTTCCAGAAAATTGGGGAGCCACCGTATATTCTGAAGATCCCGACGGGGTCGCAGGGCACAGGGGTGATGCTGGCTGATACGCGTAAGGCGGCCCGCAGCTTCATCGAGACATTGCTCGACCAGGGCCTGCAGATCATCGTGCAGGAGTTTATCGCCGAGGCACAGGGCTCCGATATCCGCGCGATCATTCTTGCCGGCAACCTGATCGCAGCCATGCGACGCAATGCCGCAACCGATGATTTCCGCTCGAACATCCACCGCGGGGCAACTTCGGAGCGCGTTGAACTCTCGATCGAAGCTAAGCGCACGGTCAAACTCGCAGCGCGTATCCTGGGTCTAACCTTTGCCGGTGTGGATCTCATCGAATCGAAACGCGGTCCGATGATCCTCGAAGTCAATGCCTCGCCCGGTATCGAAGGCATCGAGGGAGCGACAGGCATTAACGTAGCAGAAAAAGTGATTACATTCCTGGAGGCTACTGCACGCTGATCCGTGACAGTAGCGCGTCTCAGGAAACCGCAGCTCAACGCAGAACAGCGCGCCGCGGCAGAGAGGTTATGGAAAATTTCCGCGCCTGCGCTGCAACTCATTGCCGGTGCAGGCAGCGGCAAGACAACAACGCTCG
>CAYOZO010000224.1:0-2898 GCA_964408405.1 uncultured Turneriella sp. | reverse complement strand
CAAATCGAAACAACTTTCTGTAAAACTTCACCTGCTACTCCTCAGTTCGGTATGCACAATCGCCGCATCGGCAGTTTTCTTGGGAAAAAAAGGCACTCCCTTGAGGAACAACCGAAGCGCGTAGTAATGAATTAGTACTATGACCTTGACTGTATAAAATGGGTATTTCAGCGCAAATTTAAGGAGCTGTACGTCATTCAGGGCAAACCGCGTACCGCTCATGCGGGCCAAAAGCTCAGGGCTTTCTGACCGCATTGTATTGATCGTGATATCGAGGTTTGTCGTCGGCGGCCTGACATGCATGGCAAAGTCGGTAAACGGCGAGATGAAAGGCGAAACATAGAAATTCTTGCGCGCGCAGTTTTTGATACCGCTGCCGGGCAAAACGAAGTGCTTTTGCTCGCCAAAGGTATTATTTACTTCAACAATAGTGGCTACATGCTTCTCTCCCGAAAGACAGAAGAAAAAGCTGACCGGATTAAAATTATAGCCCGCAATAGCCGGATGTGCCAGAAGAAAGAATCGGTCTGCCTGAATGCGGGCCTTTTCCCGTAAGTATTTTTTCACACAGTCAACGGCAGACCGGCTCTGGTCAGATAACAGCGAAAAGTCAGTTCGCCTGAACCGATGCCAGGCACATCCGGAAAAAGAAAGCAGGCGCAGCCGAGTGCCACTTCCGTCGAAGCGCGCCACATCCACAAAAAGCGAATAACCGCGCACCTGAAATACCTGCCGCACAGGCTTGTGCCGTGCGTGGATTACTCTGGTTTCGTAGATACCTTCAAGCATCAGACTAGCCGCCGGGAGATTGCCTCTGAGACCTGAACCGCTGACATATACGCGTCTTCATGAAAGCCGTAGCGAAAATAGCTCCCGCTGAAAAAGATTTTTCCCTCTTCGTTCAGCTGCGGTAGCATTGCCTGAGCTTTCTCTGTCTGCTCGTCGAACAGGGGGTGTTCATATTGAATGCGCGCATAGGTCTTTTCAGGATCGATCGAAGAAAAATCGTTCAGCGAAACAAAATACGGAATACTTCCAGGAATTCGCTGCAGCAGGTTCATATAATATACGACGGTGGATTTCATTTCACCGTTGCGATTCTTGCCCAGCTTGAAATTCCACGACGACCAGGTCTTGCGTATCGGCGGCATGACCTTCTCGTCGCTGTGCAGTACGGCAAGATTCGCTTCGTAGCGGAAAGGCGAGAGCAACCTGCGCTGCTGCTCGCTCGGATTACCCAGCATCTTAAGCGCCTGGTCAGCATGCGAGGCTATCAGGCAGCCGTCAAAACGTTGCTTTTCTCCCTTCAGATTGACCGTAACACCGTCGGCGTCCTGCTCAACCCGCAACACCGGGCTCTCGAGGTGGAGTTTACCCTTAAATCCGGCCAGTATCTTTTTCACATAACTGCGGCTGCCGCCTACGACATACTTCCACTGAAGGCCGCTGTACAGACTAAGGAAACCGTGGTTCACGAAGAAGCGCGCAAAGGTGCGCGCCGGAAATGCAAGCATGCGCTCGGGCGGCGTCGACCAGACCGCTGCGGTCATGGGTACGATGTAGTTTTCTGCGAAAAAATCGCTGAAACCGTTACGTTTCAGGTAGTCGCCGAAGGAACCTTCAACCCTGCCTGCCTCCAGGTCTTTGGGTAGCTGGCTATTAAATCGGTTCGCCTCGAGCAGGAAACGGTAATAGCGTGGCTTCAGGAGATTCTTGCGCTGCGCGAACAATCCCCTGAGCCCGCGCGAGCACCACTGCAGCCCGGTGATGGTATTGTAATGGGCGAAGGACATGTCACTGTTCGCATATTCAACCCCCAACTGGCGAAAAAGGTTCAGCAGATGGGGATAGGTCTGCTCATTGAATACGATGAAGCCCGTATCAACCGGCTGGGTTCCACCCTGAGGCAGGGGAACATCGATAGTATTCGTATGACCTCCGGCATATTTTCCCGCCTCAAAAATCGTAATGTCATATTTGTCCCTGAGCAGCCACGCCGCACCGAGACCTGCCACGCCGCTGCCCACAATCGCTAATTTTTTCATGCCGAAATTCCTTCCCTGCTTCTCGCGCCGATGCCGCCGATCTTCACTTTGATGCGCGGATATTTCTTATGGACCTGACTGACGAATTTTTCAATCTCTTCGCGCGTCCGGGGCACTGTCGCCGATACGTGTAATTCGTCATAATCGCCGTGGCCCAGCTCTTCAAATAACTTTTCCACCGGCAGCGCCCCGCAGAACTTGCCGCCCAAACCCTGCGACGCCATCAGTACATAGTGCATCATCGCGCCGATTTCATGCAGATCACCGGGAAATGCTATGAACAGGCGCTCACCGCCCTTTTTGCGGGTAAAAGTCAGCGCAAGCTGCGACAAATAGCCCATAATCCAGCGCGAGAAGGCATGCTCGGTCGCCACCGTGATAAAACCAGACTCCCAGGCCTTTCCTACCAAAACTGTATAGGCCCAGACCTCCTTGTGGATCAGCGATTCCATGGTGTGCGTGCGATAGTAAAGGTCGAATTCCCGCGTCAGCGTGGCAAAATCGCCCTCAATCACGTGCTCCAGAAACCGCATTTCGTCGGGCGTATAGCTCGATTCGGGAGCAATCGAGAGCAAATGCTCCCTTCCCAACTGCATGATGGAAGAGAGTTTTTTCCCTTCGTGCAACAGCCGGCTAATACTCAGCACTACACGGTAATCATCTGAGGTATAGTACAGATATCCGTTTTCTCCGCGCTGCGGATCAAGAATCGAATATCTCTCGCGCCATTTACGAATATTGGCGGCTGGCACAGAAGTCAGTTCGCTCAGTTTTTTCGCCGTTAGCCTCATGCTTTTTCAAACAGGTAGTGGCTGACATTCCATGCTTCACCGCCGCGCGTACGGACGAGCTC
>CAYOZO010000223.1:0-2902 GCA_964408405.1 uncultured Turneriella sp. | reverse complement strand
CTGCAGCTGCGCCCGGTTTCAACATCCTGCTTCATGGCTGTTTTTCAACAGCCTGTTAGATATCAAACAATGGCGGTGCCCAAATCCAGGTCAAGAGCGCTTTCGGCGTGCTCGAGGCGCTTCTGGCAGCGGTCGAAGTAGAACTGCGCCACATAATCTCCGGGGCAGAGTTCGAGTGATTTGGCAAAATAGCGCAGCGCTTTGGCAAAGTCGCGTTCCAAGTAGAAGAAGACGCCGCGTTCAAATACCGCCTTGGAAAGCTTCATTTGCTCCATGAGATCTTCCGGACGGCCGGCCAAAAGTTCAAAAATAGTGGTTTTCGCCTGCCTGCCCTTAAGCTGCGCTTCGCCAAGAATACGGTATTCATCGTCAGATAGTGCGGGCAGTTGCTGGAACATGACCTCTGTTAAGAGCACGGGAGTCTTGAGTATCCGGCACAGTTCCTGGATGCGCGCGGCTTGATTTACCGCATCGGCAATGACTGTGACGTCTATGCGCTCCGCCTCGCCGAGCGTGCCGAGCATCACAGTACCATAGTGCAGGCCCACGCCCACGCTGAGCGCAGGATAATGCGCCACTTCACGGTCGGCATTGTAGCGTCTGACTTCGGCGATAATATCGAGCGCGGCCTGCGCGGCATCGGCGGCAGAACCGGGAAAAAGTGCCAGAATGCCATCGCCTAAGTATTTATCGATAAAACCATTGTTGTGCCGAATCACCGGCCCGACCCTTTTGAGATAGGAATTCAAAAAATTAAAATTTTCCTGCGGGGTCATTTTTTCGCTGAGCGCCGTAAAGTTACGGATATCGGCAAACATCACCGACATATTCTGTTCAATCTGCTCGCCCACCTGAATGCCGTAGATTTCGTCTTTTCGCAGGATTTTCAGCGCATCGGTCGGGACAAACTTTCGAAAGACCGTATTCGCTTCGCGCAGTTTCTGCGTTAGGGCCTGGCTGTGTTGATAGGCGCGCGCGAAGAGCAGAGAAATCAGTAACGACTGTGCAAAAATAAAGAGCAGCATGCCAACGGGCAGCCTGAACGATCTTTCGCCCAGGCCATGGCTGGCGATAATGTCGTGTAGCGTGGTCGCCAGTAAAATCAAAAATCCCACCAGAACGATATGCGCTCCCGTTTCGCGCTGCCACAGCGCGACGCCAACGCTATATGCCAGCGCCCCGCCTACACAGAGCAGAAATACCTGAACGCTGCGCAGCATATTCCCGAAGAATGTCGGCGGAGTGAAAAACGTGATGGAGGCAAACACTGCCGTGACGGCTACAATTGCGTACCAGACCCAGCGCGGAAAATGGCGGGGATAAAGACTTTTCAGATACCACGAGCAGGTTAGCGCCCCCGCAAACAGCGTCGCATACTCAAGCCGCAATCGCCAGACAAAAGGCAGAAAATTCCAGGCATGAAAAAGTTTCTCTCCTGTAAGACCGGTTCTAAGCGCTATGATGAGGCAAAAAAAGCCGAAAGCCAGGGTAGAGGTCTCGTCACGGCGCAGAAAAAATAACGCAAGGTGATAGATACCAAAGATAAAGAAAATACCCAGCGCGACGGAATCAGCAACCAGGGCATTTTCGCGCTCTCGCACCAACAGCTCCAGCGGTCCGAGCACAGGCGCTTTCCAGAGTCCGCCGACATTGGCTTCGTCGAAATTCGAAACCTGCAGCAGTAGCTCCGCCTGCTCGCTTTCAACCTTGAGCGGTACGAGGATCCGGCGGTAGTCACCGCGCGCCTCATGCGCCGAGGTGCCGACTTCGCCGACAGCTGCGAGTTCGCGGCCCGAGAAAAAGAGCCGGTAGGCCGAGGCTATTTCAGGCAGGCGCAGCGCGAGCAGTTTTCCCCGCTCTGCCGGATGGAATTTGAGTTGCAGGCGATACGTGCCAAAACTCTGGTTCGCCGGAAAAATGTCGGGCCGCATGTCGCGCCATGCGCCGGGAACAGCTATGAGCTCGTGAGTCGAAGTGCCTGGCTCGCCATTAAGCAACCGACCGGCGAAAATTTGCCATTCACCGGCAAGTGCTACAGCCTCTGTGAGCGGAGCGGCAGAAAAATCTGCAAGGCCATTGCGGACCGGGCTATGGAAATCCATAGCCTGAATTCGACCGCCTGCCAGGATCACGGTCAGCCAGGGAAAGATGTTCCGGAGCGGCATCGGGTTAGCGAGCAGAGAACCATTGAGGAAGTAGTCCGTCAAGCTTTGCAGGCACAAGCAAATTCATTGCCCCCGCCATGAGTCTCTTGAGACTTGCCGTATGAAAAATCGCGTTCTCATCGCCACGGCAGTAACCCTCAGTGCCGCAGGTCTCCTCTATTTTTTCCTCAAGAGTTCCCGATCGCGAACAAGCCATACCCCCTACGCGCGCATCGTCACGCGCGGCGGCGGCGAAGGTTTTGCCACCCCCGCCGAACTCGAGCGGTTGCTCAACCGCGATCCTTCGCCGCGCGCAGTGCTTGAAGCCTACCGGGCTTACGCGCAGTATCCCGATTTTTCGCGCCCGCTCGATAAAACCATGGTCGATCTGCTTGATCCCTGGAAAACGAGCGATGAGCCCATGCCCTTGATCGACGATCCCCGCCTCAGAAACGAATCATCGCTGCGCGCTCGCATCGACGAGCTGAAAGCCTCCGGAAAGTCCGACGAGGAAATCAGTAACGATTTGCAGAAGTACTATGAAGGCCTGCCGCGCTACCAGTTCTCTGCTAACCGCCATACGCTCACGCCCGGTGACGAGCTCATTGTTACCTTGAGGGTATTTGATGCAGGGGGAGCGAAACTCGAATACACAGTGACAGAAGCCGTTATCATGGGCGATCCGCTGATGACGCGGTCAGTGTTGGGCAGCCCCGATTACAATGATTCGGGCTTTGCACCGGATGCAATAGCGGGCG
>CAYOZO010000222.1:0-2908 GCA_964408405.1 uncultured Turneriella sp. | reverse complement strand
AACCGAGCGCAGCTGCAGACAGCCCCTCACCATAGCATGGTGAGGGGCGTTTTGCAAGCGGTTCGCAGCGCGAATCGCGGCGTCTGCAGCGAGCACGGTACTTTTTCAACATCCTGCCCAGCCTTTCCTGTTTTGGTTTGAAACTCCGGGCCACGGCCCGTTCAGGCGCTGATTGTCCAAGGCTTGTGGTAATTATTGCATGACCCGGCTTTTCGGACGCACACAACCGCCCATGGGGCGAAAAACAGCCGATGACATCAGGAGAATTGAAGAAATGCGTATCGCTTCGCCCTGCACTGCTCTCTGCAGCATGGACGAAACGCGCACGTTTTGCACCGGCTGTTACCGAACACTCGATGAAATCATGCACTGGTCACGTTTTAGCCCTGCAAAAAAACACCAGGTAAATTTAGCTGCGGCTCAACGCCGGGGCAAGACGCAGAAAACGCCTTGATCCGGCCAAAGACGAATGCCGCCTGAATGGCGGGAGAATTTTACCCTTCTTCGCCCTTGTGGGATTTTCTGGCGCGGATCAAAAAAGCGCCCGCAAAAATCAGCACAATGGCGAGACTGCTCTGCCAGTTTTCTACGTGCCAAAGCCTTATCTTAAGCGTGTCCTGCGCGGCTTCAAAAGCCATCTTCGCCCCAACGAGAAACACGGCAATCATCGCAGCTCCTTCCAGTTGAGGATAACGCTCGAGCAGGCGAACCAAAGATTTCGCAAACAGCCTGAGGCAGGTGACACCGAAAAACGCCCCCCAGAACAAAACCCAGAAATCCCTTGTCAGCGCCACGCCCGCTCCGATAGAATCAAATGAGAAGAGAATATCGGTCCACTCAACAGCGATAATCGCCGCGAGCAACGGATAACGACCGAGCGTGAAACGCGAAAACCGGATGTTGTCGTCGCTCTCCTCCGCATCTGCGCGGTTATCACGCATTTGTGCCAGGTAACGGTAAACGGAATAAACCGCAAGCGCGGTGAAAATTGTCCAAACGGGAAGCTCGAATCCGGCCAGGTAAATGGTCTCACGCGAAACGAGGAATACACAGCAAAAACTTCCGAGCACGACCATGTTGGTCAGGAGCAGTGACAGGTTTTTCAGAAAAAAATCCGCCGCCATATGGATGAGATAAAACCCGCCAATGGCCATGATCCACTTCTGTTCCAGGATAAAGCCTGCCGCCAGCAGAAAAACGAACCGAAAAAGAAAAGCTCCCCAGATACCCCAGGTGAGCGCCTTTTGGGCTTCAGCCGGCTTCAGGTGGCGCACCTGTATAGCAAGAACGGTAGCGTTATCAATGCCAAGTATGCCTTCGAGAAAGGCCAGTGTCATGACGGTAACAACGCCGGCGGAAACGAATAAGTCAGACTGCCTGCCCGAAGTCAGACTGGTATAGTCCAGCATGAAGCCGGTCATGTAGTCGGCAACCATGAGAGACAAAAAGACACAGGCCGAAAGAAGAAGCGGCCACTCCTTGCGCAGAGCGCCCATTAGCGAAAGCGATGCACCTCGAACTGGTCAGCGAACAGGCGAATGCCGTAAACTTCGCCCGACAGGTTCTGCCAGATGGAGCGCCATTCGCTGGGGCGGCCACTGAGTTCAATCACGATGGAGTTGCGCAGATCACCTTCGAGCGAGTACCGCGCGATGCGCATGCGCCCGCCTTCGAGATTCTGCCAGATACCGACACTGTCTTTACCCTGCGGCAGATAGGGATGGTCTTCGGCGTTACTGAGGCGCGAAAAGACCGTCTCGGCGGACGAATCGCTTAAACCCTTGACCTTGACTATCCGGTAGGCCAGCGTCAGCTGCTTCTTGTCAGATTCAGGGTCCACCCGGTCGATCCGCGACGAGAGCATGATTCGCTCGCCCGAATAGAATGGATAGATGTATTCACAGTGCACGATCGAATTGCGGTCTTTCAGCATATCGATCTGCTTCTTGTCGAGCGTCATCGCCTCGCAATCCGTCTGTCTGTACTCAAAGGCGAGGCGATTGCCCTCGTAGCGGTCGAGGTGGAGCTCATCGAGATACCGGTACAATACCCAGAGATAACCCTTAGTATCGGTATCAAACCAGAGAATATTTTCAAATACCAGCTCTGAAAGTCCCTTGCGGCCTATGGAGCGGAGCAATTTGCCTTTAAAATCAAACTGGAGAATTTTGTAACCACCGCGGCTCGTTGCATCTTTATTTTCGCCTTCGGGCGGCAGGTAATTCTCGACGAAAAAGTCGTCATTGCCGCCCATGACAATGCGGCCCGGTATTCGCAGAGCTTCGAGATTCTTTGTCTCGCCCTTCGCTTTGCCGGCATCGCCGCCACGCAGGCTGAAGACCGGTTTTCCTGCTCGGTACAGTTTCACCGTGCGCTGAGAAGGTTCTGAGAAGGCTACCCAGTCCTGTAAGACGCCCACCCGACCTGGAATCTCATGATAGACACCCCCCTGCCGCGGAAAATTTGCCTTTTCCTCGCCTACGGGAAGGCTAAACACTTTCTCCGGACGCAGGGTACTCGTGCGAAACCGCGCACAGCCACTCAATGCCAGAAGAGAAAAAAATAGCCAGCAGGCTGTCCGCACATCTAACCGTTGCCAATTGTCGAGTTCAGCCGGGAACTCAAAACTTCTTGTTATATTTTTTTTCTCGTTGCACTATTTGTTCCTTAATTATTGCATGAAGGCCTGTCTCAATCCCCGGTTCTGCCCCATGCCATTGCAATGCGGAATTGTGGGATTGCCAAACGTGGGGAAATCAACTATCTTTAACGCGCTGACCAAATCGCACAGCGCCGAGGCACAGAATTATCCCTTTTGCACGATTGATCCGAACGTGGGAGTCGTTGCCGTACCTGATCCGCGCTTTGATTTTCTGGTCGATATTGTGAAACCCAAAAACAGTGTACC
>CAYOZO010000221.1:0-2915 GCA_964408405.1 uncultured Turneriella sp. | reverse complement strand
GATTTTCGCACATGTTCAGGCGAAACGCGGCCCCGGCTCGCGCAAAAAATCGCCTCTTGTTTTTTACATAAGTTAGCGCACAGGCTCACTGCCAAAAAACCCTCAACGAAGAGACATATTCCGTCCGATACTCGTATATGCTCCGGGTTTTTGCCGGTATAGTTTTGTCCGTCCTGTGCGCCGAAGCCACTGTCGCTGTGTCCTGGCGTAACAATAAGACCGACCACCACGGCAATGCCACTGAAAATTTCAGCTCGAGCGGTCTTCGGCTCTATGTCACATCCCCCCGCCTGCGTTTTGCCCGAAACGAAGATATCAGCTTTCTCGTGAGCCTCGTTAATGAGGGAGCTTACCCTGTTACGGTTTACCTGCACGAAAACCCGCTCAGGAATTTTACGATTATTGCCCGTGACCAGGACGGGCGCTCGCTGAATGTAAAGGAAGAAATGTACTTTCGCTTCAGCGATGACTACCGCGATCCGCACCACACGCGTTTTACCGGCGAAATGTACCCGATGCGCAAGCTGATCCTGCATGCCGGAGAACGTTACGAAAAAAAAATTCGTCTTGCCGACTACGTCGAATGGGAGGGATTTTCTGAACGGGTAAAAAATCTGCACATAACCGCGCATTTTTATCCGAATCCCGTACAGGCAGAGCGCTATTTCCTGACATCCTCCGGCAGTGTGAACCTGCTCTATGATCGCAGCCGCGAAGTCCTGCCCGAGCGCGACAACCGGGACGATGCGGGCATCGCTCCGCTTGCTGTGAGCGCCCGCGAGATTGTGTACCTGATGCTTTCGGCCGAGTACACCAGGAACTGGTCGCAGTACTTTAAATACCTTTCGCTGAAAGATGTTATCCGAGACTATCCGGAGTTTCTGCGGCTCTACGCGCAAAACTCCACCGAAGAACAGGCCAAAGCGCTGTCGGAGTTTCGTAAGTATCTGAGCGGCCGCGGCTCGCACCGCCTGATCCGGTTTCGCGTACTTGGCGGCGAGAGTCGCGAAGAGGGCGAGACGGCGCAGGTGCGCGTCCGCGCCCGGCGCGATGTGGAAGGTTTTGAGCGGGATTACATCACCACATATTATTTGACAAAGCGCGATACGCTTTGGCAGATTACGGGCATAGAATCGAGGCTGGCAGACTGATGCTGCGAACCGGAAATAGTAAGGGCTACGGCAAGGATAGCACATGACGGATATTCTTTCACAGGACGAAATAGACCAGCTGCTTTCCGCGATCTCGAGCGGCGACGCGCAGACCGAAGATTTCTCGGCCACCCAGGCTGAGCAGAAAAAAGTCAAGATCTACGACTTCAAGCGCCCGGACAAGTTCTCTAAAGACCAGATCCGTACCGTGCAGATGATGCACGAAACCTTCGCGCGTCTGACCACTACCGCGCTGTCGGCAAAGCTGCGCTCTATGGTCTCGGTACACGTTCAATCGGTGGACCAGCTCACGTACGAAGAATTCATCCGCTCAATTCCTAACCCGACGACGCTGTCGCTGATCAATATGGATCCGCTGAAAGGCTCAGCGATTCTCGAAGTGGACCCGTCGATCACGTTCACCATCATTGATCGCCTGTTCGGCGGAGCGGGGGAGCACGCCAAACTGACCCGCGAACTCACCGATATCGAGATGTCGGTCATTGAAGGTATTATCGTGCATATTCTCGGTAACCTGCGCGAAGCCTGGTCGACGGTGATTGATCTGAGGCCGCGTCTCGGTACCATCGAGACAAACCCGCAGTTTGCCCAGATCGTTCCGCCGAACGAGATGGTTATGCTGATTACGCTGGAAACCAAGATCGGCGACTCAGAGGGTATGATGAACCTCTGTATTCCGTATATTACCATCGAGCCCATCATCCAGAAACTGTCGGCGCAGTACTGGTTCTCATCGATACGGCGCGGCGAAAGTGAAGTGAACCGCACGATGATCCAGAGCCGGCTCGACAACGTGCAGGTGCAGATATCGGTGGAGATTGGTACGGTTAACCTGGGCTTCAAGGATATTATGAATCTCCAGGTGGGTAACATCATCAAGATGCCCAAGACAACCGTGCGCGATGAATTTATCTTTAAAGTCGAAGAGCGCGCCAAGTTTAAATGCCGTCCCGGACGTATCGGTTCGCGGCTGGCAGTGCAGATCGGCGAGCCGGTGATCGATATACCTGACGAACTGCTTATTGGCAATCGGAGCGAGGAAGAAGGTTAAAACTTAAGCTCCCTTCTTTTTCTTCTTTCGCTTAGCCTGGTCGAAGTACTCCTGAACTTCCTTTTTCTTCAGGAAGCTATAATCGTAATCCGGCCCATAATCGATAAAGAGCTCCTCGTTCTTTTCAATGCGGCGCAGTGTGATGATGCGCGCGTATGGCGGATCGCAGAAGAACCTGATCTCGGCATTCTGCAGAAAGGCAGGAGCGTAATTGATACGGGAGTGTATGCTGCCTTCTCTGCCGTCGATGAGTTTGTAGGGTTTGATCGCCGGATAGGCGCATTCGGGCAGCGACATCACGTATTCTGCCTTGCCCTCATCGGCGAGTTTTTGCCATTCTGGCTCGGTGATATAGCGGCCCTCATAGCCACCCAGATCAGCTCCAGCGGGAATCACATCGGAGGCAAAAACTCCGTTTCCGGCACCTGGAATGCCTGAGGGGGCCACCCTCAGGAGTCGCGTGTAAGGCGTGGTAGCCTGGTATTGCGGCTGGGTGCTACGGCATGAAGCCGCGACCGCCGCGCAAACAGCGAATGAAAGATAAATTGCACTCCGCATACGTGACCGAGACTAAAGAGACTGTGGCGCTGTCACCACCGTAATGAGCCCTGTGTTAACGCGCAGGTCTTATTAGCCCGTAGCAGGATGTTGAAAAAATCCCGTGCTCGCTGCAGACGCTCGCTGAGTCGCGA
>CAYOZO010000220.1:0-3093 GCA_964408405.1 uncultured Turneriella sp. | reverse complement strand
TGGCGCTCGGCAGCCGGCAGAAACAGGCTGCCATCTTCGTGGCTTTCGACTACCTGCACGGTCTGTTTATCCAGTGCATAACCGTCAGTGAAGTAATCTGCATCCGGAACCATGTACTTGCCCGAGGCGCACGCTATGAGAAAGATCACCGGGAGCAGGCTGCGGGCAGTCCGGGGTAAGCGAGGCATCAGGCCGCCGATTCGGTATGGCGCAAAAACCAGTTCTCCAGTTCGCCTGTCGGTATCGCCTTGCTCTCCGTTTCCGCAAGAATGCGCCCCTCGTGCATGAGCAAGATCCTGTCTGCGAATTCATGCACTTCTTTCAGAATATGGCTCGAGACCAGTATCGCGTGGTCCTGCCGCAGCTCAGAGAGCAGACTCTTGATTTCCCGTATCTGCCGCGGATCGAGGTCTGCAATCGGTTCATCGAGCAGCAGCACTTCGGGATTGTGGATGATTGCCTGCGCCAGGCCCACACGCTTGCGAAATCCCGCTGAGAGCGAGGCGATGTAGTCATGCCGCCGCTCGGTAAGCGCACAGCGCGTAAGCGCCTTTTCGATCGCTTCGGTTTCGCCCTGCCGTTCTGCTACGCGCAGCCGGTACATATAGACGAGAAAATCTTCGACCGTCATGTCGTTGTAGAGGGCAGGGGTCTCGGGCAGGTAGCCGATGTGGCTTAAGAGTTTTTCCCGCTCGGCTATGATATTTTCACCGTTGAGCAAAACCTCGCCCGCACTGGGCGTGATATAGCCTGTGAGCATGCGGAGCGTCGTCGTTTTGCCCGCGCCGTTCATGCCTAAGAGCGCGGTTATTTCGCCACGGTTGAGCGTGAACGAAACACGATCAACCGCGCGGCGCGCGTTATAGTATTTCGAAAGTTTCTCAACCGTCAGCAAGGATTATTTCCTCATCTGGAGAGTGGTTTCCCCCGTTGCGAAATCCCCCTGAACGGTGGAAATAATCGAGAAGCTTTTCATCTTCTCGAGCATCGGGCCATAGGCCTTGAGCGAAGAACCCTGCTTGCTCTTCATAACTGCCTTAAAGACCTGTTGCAGGTCGAGAAAGAAGACGCCCTGCGCCGATTCGTAAGGAATTTTCGCCAGTCGCTCGCTCAGCGCTGTGCTGCCGCCTTTGGTCGCCTTGAGCGCATTGGCCTTACTGTTGCTCACGATCACCTCGTTTTCCCGGATAAGGAAAACAACGGTAACGGTCTGGCGCTTACCATTTACCATGTTGCCGGGGCCACTGATGCTGACGAATTCGCCTTCTTCGGATTCTTCGAATTTGAATTTGGTCTTCACTTTCTTGTTTGCTTCTGCTTTCTTAGCCATCGTTTTGCTGGCTTTGAGCAGGCGCACCCAGTTTTTTGCCGTGCCTGGCTTAATGCCAAATGCACCGTAGAGCTCCCAGGCGTTAACTTCGCGCAGTTTCTCTGCGGCGGGAATGTTCAGCAGTTGGAAACTGTAATTGCCGCGCAGACTGTTTATGATCTGCGCTTCAAAGTCCAGCCCAAGCTTTGTATTCGCTTCCTGGATGGCCTGCGCGTATTTTTCGCCAAAAACGGGACTCAGCGACTTAAAAAGTTCGATCATTCCCAGAACATTGAGTTTGATGAGGGTATAATTCACCGGATTGCGCGCTGCTGTATCTGAGGCAAGGGGGTCGGTTTTCACCTGAACAATGCGCGGATAGATCTTTGAGGTGTCGCCGAGGTAGCCTTCCTTATACTTGTACGAGAAATAGAAGGATATGCGCTCCGCACTTGCTACCAGCGCGCCTCCCGAAGACTGCAGGTTGTCCCTGATTTCAGCTATGTAAGGCGAATTATCATCAATAGTCGGAGCGGACTCGTCACCCTGGTTGAGCCCTCTTTGCAGATTTCTGAGCAGCTCGCTCTGGGCCTTGAGCGATGAGACAATCAGCTTCGGGTTCAGGTAGAACGCCATCATCGGCTGTTTCTTGCCGTTACGCGACAACAAGTGCGAACGCATTGAGGTATAGTAAGATGCATCGCTGATGGGCGAAGAAACCTTGGAGCGCATTGCCATAACCATATCTTTACTATTGCTCACGAGCAGTGCGTTGTCGGTACGTACCAGATACCCCGGATCATTTTCAGAACCAAAATTCAGTACCCGGCCGGCCTCCAGTTCTGTATTGATGGGCATCTGGCTTTCGGTGATCTTGGCCTTTAGGAAGTCATAGAATTTGGTATTCGATTGCACGGGGAAGATCATGACAAATTCTGGCTTAGTAGGATTGCCGGCTGCCTCAATCTCCATGTTGATGGCGACTGCCCACTGCTCGCTGGGCTTAATGCCGATTTCCTCCAGTTTTTGCGGGTCGAGCATGTTGACCCCCACCTTCTGTTCGAAGTTGGCGGACATCATCGACCAGACGCCTTCACCGGCAACGTTGGAAACCAGCGTGCGGAGTGCATTTAGGCTCTCGGTCAAAGGAGCGCCTTCGATATATACGGCAGTATCGGCCGGTACGCGGTCAGCCGGCCGGACGGCAAGAAGGCCGGAAGCCAGCGCCAGGAAAAGTAGCAGGAAGCGAATTTGCATGCTTCGCAAAAAAAGCGCTTCACCCGACGGCAAGCGAAATAATGGACAACATGATTCTTAAGCCCTGTTTGCCGCATGGCATTTCAGATTAAGGGATTTCGCGCCCGGCGCCGCGCGGCCAGAGACGCCGCACAAACCGAGACTGCGCCAAAACATGCAGAACCGGAGCAACTGCCGTTAGGTACAAGGATTGGCCGCTGGATAAATGAAAACCCGCGCGCTATCCGCAACGCGGTCTTCATCGTTGCGGGTATCACAGTTGCTGTAGTGCTCGTTCTGGTGCTGCGCGCGGCGGCTAAAGACGAACACAGCCGCAAGCTGCATGCCGCTCTGGAAAAATATGAGCAGATCAAGATTCTTCCGAAAGGCGAGGCTAGGTCCCAGCAAATGAAGGAGTTCGGTCTGTCGCTGAAGCCTGTCTGTGAGCAGACCATAGCAACGATTGAAAGCGCGGCGGCCTGCTTTACCGCTGGCAGCGCGCTGCTCGATCACATCCCGGACATGATTTATTTCAAGGATGCCGAATC
>CAYOZO010000219.1:0-3247 GCA_964408405.1 uncultured Turneriella sp. | reverse complement strand
TCAGCGAGGTTAATCCCTCAAAAAAGCGGATGAGGGATGCGTCAACATTTTGCGCGCGCATCGCTGCAAGCGCTGCAGTGCGCATGGGGGATTTCGGCGGCGCTAGCAGCGACAGCAGAAAGTGCATGAACGCCGACTTGCCTGCGCCATAGACCGCGGTGACTGTGAATGCGCGCACAGCCGCTTCTTTTTCATAGCGTTCGCGAAACAGCGCCAAGGTTTCGCGCGCACGCGCGGTGAGCACGTAGCCTTCGAGCGCTCCTAAATCCCCCAGATCGCGTTCGAGGTGGATGCTGCGCGCATAGCGCCGCCTGGTCTTTATGCCATCAAGATAGCGCATGGTGGTAGTATTTTTTGAGTAGCTCGTGCGCGAGGCCTTGCGCACTTCGACTGCGCTCAGTGCGCGTCTGCCATGCAAGCTGCTTCACGCCAGCGGTGTCAGAAATAAATAGGAATTTTTCGCGCTCCGCAACGCGCTCCAGCGCATCATACAGCGCATTTTCCGTTAGGCGAAATGCCTTGACCGGCGAAGCATCGGCACTCATCAGCTCAGTAAACGAGATGGATTTGGAACCAGAGGCCGGTGCTTCGACTGCGCTCTGCAGCCGGCCGTGGGAAAAATCCAGCACGGCCGCTGCAATCACCGCATCGGGCAATGTCGGCTTAGAGCCCGTGACGAAGCTGTACATTTCGCCGCGCTTGTTCAAGAGGCCTAACTCCACAAACGGCGAATCGATACTGTCTTCGTGGAAGGGAGCTTTTTCGTCGTACGCGTACATGCGCAGGAACAGCTGTACATCCTTCGCCAAAGAAGAGTCGGCCACCTTGTGCTCGGGGTAAGTCGCCCGCACATAGCGCTTGAGGTCTTCGAGCAGTTGCTCTGCGGTAAAGCTGGGGCGACCGAAGTGGTTGATGGCGAAGCTCCAGGTAGTGGCCTTCTGCGTTTGGATGAGGCAGTAGTGCAGCCACCAGAGCGTGGCGGTGCTTTCGAGGTAGGGGTCGAACGCCTGCGCGCCGGCAATGAGGTCGCGCGCGGTGGTGGTGAGTTGGTAGTGCTCCCTCACCCCCCTGCCCCCTCTCCCAAAGGGAGAGGGGGAGATAAGCCCAAACGCTTCGCACCAGTAGCGGATGGCGTGCGCCATGTTTTTGCCGACGCCGAGTTCCATGTGGACGTCGGGATTGCTGAACGCTGCGGGGTCGTGGTCGATGAGCTCGACGCCTTTTTTCAGCCAGCCGTAGCGGGGGTGAAATGTCTCATGCCGGGCGAAGGTGGGATGGGACATAAGACAGCGGTTGAAAGTAGGCAAGAGGCGTAAAGCAGATTCGTTAATGATTGATGTTGACACCTTAAAAAAGCGGTGTTCGTGGACCAATGTCGCAACAAATGATTGAACATGATTTTTTAAGTACGAGGTCTATCGAATCAGCAAAGCGAGAGATCAGCAACATTTTAGACAGCTATCATCACTACTGGGATTTATTATCCGAACTTCTGCAGAATGCAAGTGATGCAATTCGCCGACGACGGCTGGCAGAGCCCAATCACAAGGGCAGAATTGATATTGAAATCAATCAGAAAGCTCGATCCATTATCGTGCGGGACAACGGTTGCGGCATAACTGAAGAAAACCTCAAAAGCCTTCTTGCACCAGGATACTCGGATAAGGGTAAGCATAATAGTAACGAGGTCGGTGAAAAAGGTGTGGGCATAACCTTTTGTCTATTCTCTACGAATCGATTCAAAATCACAACCAAGACAAAGCATTCAGATCCCATATCAATTCAGGTTGATGGCGCAAATTCATGGCTCCATGAATCGAGAACTAGCGAACCACCAAAACTCCGCTTTACTGGCCAAGCGAAGGAAACTACCTTAGAAAAAGAGCAAGCCTTTTGCATTGTCGAATTGCATCAAATTGTAGACCCCGGAACCTCCCCGCATTTATTTGACTTGAATTTCGAACAACTGAAATTTATCATCCAGACGAAAACTGCGATTGGCGACACATCACCAATCTGGGATCAGAGCCAGGGGCCAACAAATCAAGCTTTTCTCCACTTGACTTCAGATGAGGGCACTGAAACGCAAGAAATAGAAGCTCGTTTTCCTTGGCTGCATCAGGCGCTCAGCAAAAGTAAGGTTATAAGCCTGGAAGAACTTACGAGAACTTTCACAACGTATACTTCAGAAAAGCAAAAAACAGAAAAGCTTAGGAACCGGACAATTTTTCACATTGAGACTATTCACACTGCAAATCGTAACGTAAAAGTCTATGGGATAATGTTCCCGGGCCACATTGCCTTTAAAGAAATCAACGTAAAGAAGTATAGATTGCTTAGTGATGATGAATATGACAACAAACCTGAAAAAATTTTATTTGAACCAAGCATTATTTTAGCAACCAAAAACATCTCGACCGGCGTAACTTTAGAAAGACCAACGCGAGGCGGCAAAGTAGGCTACTATCAAAGGTGCTTCTTCTTAGTTGAAGATGACAAACTTAACTTCGACGTGGGGCGAAAAAGCTTACATCATCGTACAAAACAAGTACTGCAAGACGCTGTTAAAAAAGTATTTGCACGTTTTGAGCCATTCGCAAAATACCAAGCTCCCGCTTCTGACGCCGCAGAAGACGAGAGTCAAGTTGATCCCGAACTCACCGCCATGCGACGTCAGACTATCCAGGAAAACTGGGCAAAATACGCAAGTCGTGTAGATATAAAGTACGATGGCATCAGATATCAAAAGCAACCATCAGGACAAGAAGCAGCTGTAGTAGCAATCTTTCATGAACTCATCGGTTGCGGCGATCTAGACAGATATTACTCGTACGCCTCAGGATACAGCAGCCGATATGATTTGTACTGCAAGTATGATAACAAAATACCACTAATAGTTGAATTCAAGTATAGACTGGAGTCCATAATTTCGGATCTCGAATCAGACAACAAGTATTATGCTGATATTGATTTACTAGTGGTTTGGGAGTACAATGAACAACGATTACGCGACCACTCGTTCAGCATCGATGCTATTGATGAAGATGATGCCAAACGATTGTATCAGGGGGTTACACATAAGATTTCTCACATGCACCAAACATTACTAGATACCCCCATGCCAGTTATTGTGCTCAACGTCTTAATTGACCAACTTCGCAAGAAAAAGTAAGGAATGCGTCCGGTAAATCCTGCTCCAACAACACCGCAAAAACAAAAACCCGCGCCGGCCCCGGCCGGCAAGGGT
>CAYOZO010000218.1:0-3500 GCA_964408405.1 uncultured Turneriella sp. | reverse complement strand
AACCCGCGTTCGTCTTCCAGAAAGTGAATAAATCCGGTAAGGTGCTGCCGCATGCTTCATTATCGGCGCACGCAGCGCAAAACTTTTTCAGGGGGAGTTATCGCTGCGGGCCCTGGCTGCCTTGAAGTAGAAGATGAGCCCCGATGCCACGAAAATTGCGCCGACCAAGGGGCCGAAAAGCAGCGCTATGCGGAATCGCACTGCGTCATCGGGGGTAACGCCCGCGCGGTAACCAATGGCCCAGATCAGAGCGCCGCTGAGCGCCACTGCGACGCCGCGCGAAGCCTTGATGCCCAGTTTCCACAGACCAAAATACAGCCCGTCGCGGTTTTCGCCCGATTGTGCGAGGTCCAGGTCTGCCGCATCGGCTACGTACGAGTCAAAAAGCAGAATGCAACCAGTAAAAATTCCACCCGCAACGGCTGCAATAATCGGCCCCGCAAGACCTCCCTCAGGAAAGAAGGGGTAACTGAAGATAGTCATGAGCCCCAGCCCGACGATGCCCAAGGTTGCCGGCAGATCTTTGCCAAAGCGGTCGGCAGCTTTCACCCAGATCACAACCGAGAGCGACCAAACCAGTATGAAAACAATCAGTACCCGCGCGAGATCTCCTTCGTTGATTTTCAGGTAGTGGTCATAATAATAACGCGCCAGCGTCGAATTGATCGCCACTCCAATATAAGCAAGAAATCCCGCAGCAAACAGCCAGAGAAAAAATTTGTTCTGAGCGGCAGTCTTAAGATCGCTCACAAACCTTCGTTTGTCGCCGGCACCACCAGGTTGCGTATTCTTTAAAGAAGCCACACAGACAAGGACAGCGGCGAGAGAAAACAGCCCGATCACGGCTGCGATCTGCGGAAAGACCGTTGTCTCGGCGATACCCACTGCGCGTGCGTGCTCAAGCATCGCTGCCGGTACTATCAGTCCCAGTATCAAACCGACATTGGAAAAGAGCAGGCGCGCTGCAAAGATGCGCACGCGCACTGCCGGGTCTTTGGACAGCTCTGCCGATATTGCGGCATGCGGCACAGTGACCAGAGTGATACCAGTATTGAGCAGCAAACTTGCCAGAAGCAATTGTACAAACATGGCTATGGCCCCTGCTTCACGGTAAGGAGCAAATATCCAAAGCAGCGACGGAAAAATCAACAAAGCACCTGCAACGAGGAAAGGCTTTCTGTTGCCCCAGCGGCTGCGAAACCTGTCAGAAAACGCTCCGACGTAGGGGTCAATGAAAGCATCCCAAACGAGCGCAAGACCCGCAGCGAGTGAGGCCAGATAACTCTCGACCCCAAGACGATCAGTGTAAAAAATCAACAGCTGCAGGCGAACGAAAAATTCGACCGCGAAGATGTCTGATTCGGCAAACGCGTAGAGGGAGAGTGGAAGTAAGCGCATTACTTTACCGTATAGTCGAAAACAACCCGAACCTTCAGACTTTTGCCGTCGGGACCATTGATATTCGAGATCCCTTCATATTTACGCAACCTGCGCTCCTTAGTGTCGTACCAGAGCTTGATCGGTTTGACGAGCTGGCGCAGAAGAAAGTTATCGAGCTCGAGATTCATGCGGCAGAATTCTCCGCCTTCCTGTTTCGAAACGCGAAAGCGAAAGTAATCCAGTTCAATGGGCACGGCGAAGTTGAAGGACAGATTCTGTCCGGCGCAGATCTTATCAAAGTTTTCGCGTACAAAATAATCAAAGCCTGCGTCAAAGACGGCGGGCTGCGGCGTTGCTATTGCCTTGGCCTTGAACGGTTCATCAGCCTTTCGCCGGGCATAATACACGGTTTGTCCGCCTTCGCGTCTTATACCCTCTACATAACCATCGCGTGCATCGCGCAGTTCATACGTGGGCTGTATCTTGTTTCCCTGAAAGGTGATGAGCTTATTGGCGAATTCTTTACCGTTACGGTCACGGTAAGAGACCCTTGAATAGAGATGAACTCCGCCTTTGCGATACTCAGAGTGATTTTCGGAATAGACAAACCTGCCAGTACCGAGGTCATAAGCGTCGCCGCGAAAGCGAACGACTTCTTCCGCCGCGTCAATGCCGGATGGAAGTGAAACGAACATGACAGCCGCGAAAACCCGGCTTACTGCCGCAAGGTTATGCGTTGCCTCCTGAAAGCACATCTGCCAGGGAATCGCGATAGGGTTCAGTCTGTCCATTGTAGTCTCCATAACTTGTGTGATGTGCCCGGCCCAGTACCACCTGGACATCATTAATCGCCCGTTCTGCAAAGCCCGCTTCGCAGAATGCCAGATAATATATCCACTTCCGATAAAACTTTTCGTCGTAACCCATCTTGAGCACTTTACTCTTGTTCTTTTCGATATTCAGGCGCCACTTTCGCAGCGTCGTCGCATAATGCTGTCCCATGGTTTCCAGATCCTGCAGCAGCAGGTCCGAGGTACGGTGCAGCGATTTCATGACTTCGAGATTCGAAAGCAGGCAGGATCCGGGAAAAATATAGATCTGCGAAAAGTCTGTGTTTCTCAGGTATTGCTCGAAACGCGACTCAGGGAATGTAATATATTGTAAGGCAATGAGACCGTCCTGCTTCAGCAGTCTTGACAACTGGCCGAAGTAGGTATCGAAATATCTGAAACCGATAGCTTCAGCCATCTCAATCGATACTATCTTGTCGAACTTCCCCTCCAGTGCACGGTAGTCCGCAAGGCGCAGATCAATTTGCTTTTCAAGCTTTGCCTTGCGGATTTTTTCCTTCGCGTAATTGTACTGTTGCTCAGATATAGTGACTGTCGTGATGCGGCAGCCATATTTTTTTGCCGCATATATGGCAAAGCCACCCCAGCCGCTGCCGATTTCCAGCAGGTGATCGGTTTTTTTCAGCTGCAGTTTGCGACAAAGCGTCTCAAATTTTCGCTCCTGCGCCACGTCGAGCGACTCACGCTCGTTGCGAAAAATACCACAAGAGTACGCCATTGTCTTTTCGAGCATCAGCTCATAGAGCGGATTGCCAATGTCATAGTGCTCGGCAATGTTCTTGCGGCTGATCTTGAGCGTGTTGGGTCTGAGGTAGTGTTTTACCCGGTTTATGAATCCGAGAACATTGAGAAACCAAGTGGTAGCGCTTGAACCGGAAAAACCCGGCAGTCGGTCGGCATTACGGGCGAACCAGCGGAGCGTCACATTGAGGTCATCGGTCTGCCACGAGCCCGCGACAAAGGCTTCACCAAAACCAATTTCACCATAGAGTACGCAGTGCTTGTAGAAGTAGGGATCCACAATGCGGATTTCAGCCTGGTACCCGGCTTTTTTCCCGCCCAGTGTATAATCCTCGCCGCCGGGGAATGTTTCTCGTACCCGAAGCGTTCCGTATTCAACCTTCGACAAACCAAATCGAAACAACTTTCTGTAAAACTTCACCTGCCGCTCCTCAGTTCGGTATGCATAATCGCCGCATCGGCAGTTTTTTTGGGAAAAAAAGGCACTCCCTTGAGGAACAACCGAAGCGCGTAGTAATGGATAAGTAC
>CAYOZO010000217.1:0-3555 GCA_964408405.1 uncultured Turneriella sp. | reverse complement strand
CAGAAAACTGAGCGTCTTCGCACCGGCTAATTCGACGGCCGTTTGCATATCCGGAGTAGCAACCGAAGGATCGCTCATAACGAACGTGCCCGGATGCGGGTAATAGGTAAGAATGAAGAGATCCATATTGGCAACCAGGGTCTGCACCTGGCTTTGGTAACTGCCAGAGGCACCCTTGAATGTGACGGTGACGCCGGTCTTAATCCAGGGCTTGCTGCTCTTCAGATAGGTTGCAGCATCTTCAATGAGCTCTCTGTAAGCAGTCCATTCTGTCGGATGCGTAGCAAAGTAATCGTCCACCTCGTTTCCAAAGGATACGTATAAGACGCTTTGGTCAATATACGGCAGAATTTGATCCAGAAAGGCCCGGTACGCCGTTTTCATCGCGGACGTATTAAAGGCATCGGTAGCGACACGCGGGGGAGCGCATTTCGTGGTGATGGCAATAACAGGCATGGTAAGCAGCACCTTGAAACCCAGGGAAGAAAGTCGCGTCAGGCCATAGCCGTTGTTCGTAGCCAGATACTGCGCGGGTGTGTAGTTATAGTCCGTGTTCTCGGTACACCAGCTGATGACTGTCTGCGCTCCGCGCATGCCTATCGAGTAGCCAGCAGAGTATTCGGCCTGGTAATGATCGTCGCTCGCTTGTGCGGCTGACATATTCATATTCAGCGAAAGTATGCCACGGAATACTGCCTGGGACGCGGTGGCCGCTTGCGAACTGGCCGAATTTGTGCACGATTCAAGAAGCAGAATCAATAACAGGCAAATTGTAGAAGTTGGGCGCACTGCGGACCACTCCCACAGAAAATATCGCTGCCAGCCATGACTGTGGGCCAAATTTTTTCCTTGGCTTCATTTACGCTTGTAGCAGTGTTTCGCTTACCTGTGCTGCCACTGTGTCACGCTGGCGAACCAAGTTCACACCCTTGTTCCTGACGGTCTTAGGTGTCGTCTATGTCTCCGATCTGCTCTCCAAACTCTGGATCCTCAGAAAGCTGGGCAGCATCGGGCAAAGCGAAGCTGTCATCAACAACTTCCTCTACTTCACTCTCACACGCAATGAAGGCGGTGTCTTTGGCATGCTGCAGGGTCATGCTTGGCTCTTCCAGATTCTGACGGGTTTTGCCATTATCTTTCTGCTGTATTACTATTACAAGACGCCGGAAACCTCGCTCCTATTCTCGCTCGCAATCGCGGCGATTTTGGGCGGGGCGCTTGGGAATTTCACCGACCGCTTCTACGGAACCACACCCGGTGTTGTGGACTTTATTGATATTCGCCTCGGCTCATTCCGCTGGTTTATTTTCAACGTAGCAGATGCCTTCATCTGCGTGGGAGCTTTCTTTCTCGCAATAGCCTTCTACCAGTTTGAAAAAGCCGAAAAAGCGGCATCTGCGGCGGCAGAACAGGAAAAAGTCTGACATGCCGGCCACTCTGATCGTAGGAACCCAATGGGGGGACGAGGGTAAAGCCAAGGTCATCGATTACCTGGCGAAAGAGACGGACATTGTTGTCCGCTACCAGGGCGGAGCAAATGCCGGACACACGGTCAAGGTCGGAGAAGACAAGTACATATTCCGTCTGATCCCCAGCGGCATTCTGTATCCTAAGACCATCTGCGTTCTCGGTGGGGGTATGGTAATTGACCCCGACGCCTTGTTCGAAGAAATTGCCGAACTCGAGGCAAAAGGTATCGAACCCGCCGGACGCCTGCGCATTGCAGACAATGCACACCTGCTGATGCCATACCACAAGGAAATCGATGTGCGTAATGAAGAGGCATCGGGCGCCCACAAAATCGGCACCACGAAGCGCGGCATTGGCGCCTGCTATTCTGACAAGGTAAATCGCCAGGGCATCCGCATCGGTATGCTCTACAGCGACGAGTTCTTTTCGAATACACTGCCGCGTCTTGTCGAGCAGAAGAACCGTCTTCTCACGAAGATGTACGATGCGCCACCAGTCGATCTGTCTGCGATGAAAGAAAAGCTCCTCGCGCTGCGAGAGAAACTCCGCGACATGGTGGTCAATGCGCCCTACTATCTCAATATGGAGCTCGCCTCGGGCAAGCGCGTTCTGCTCGAAGGCGCGCAGGGTACCATGCTCGACCTCGATTTCGGCACGTACCCGTATGTGACCAGTTCAAACCCCACGACTGGCGGCGCGCTTTCCGGCAGCGGAGTGTCTTTCCAATACCTCAAGAGTGTTATCGGCATTGCCAAGGCCTACTCTACCCGGGTAGGCGAAGGCCCCTACCCAACGGAGTGTTTTGGCGAAGAGGGCGAAATATTGCGCAAAGCTGGCAACGAGTTCGGCAGCGTCACCGGCCGGCCCCGTCGCTGCGGTTGGTTTGATGCCGAGGTGGTACGCCACGCTGCGCGCATCAACGGTCTCACCTCAATTGCGCTCACCAAAATCGATGTGCTGGATACTTTCAAGACGATCAAGGTCGCAACGGGCTATGAACTCAATGGTAAGCGCATCGACTATTTTCCTTCATGCAATGTGGCAAATGTAAAAGTCATCTACGAAGAATTTCCCGGCTGGAATGAGCCCACCTCGCACGTTACAAAGCTGAAAAATCTGCCCAAGAATGCCCGCCGGTACATCGATGCCATAGCCAAATTCTGTGGCGTACCCATCGGCTGGGTCTCGGTGGGTCCTGGGCGCGAAAACACGATTGCGATCAAGTAAGGTCAATGACCGGCATTCCAACGCGTAAGGGCAACCCCGGCAGGCACATCCCGCTATGACGGTAAAGGAGCTTTTCACCTACCGTATTCTTACGGTCTCGAACCTCTTGTCGCTGTCCCGCATTCTGGGCATACCTGCCATGTGGTATATACTGGCGCATCCGCATGACATTGGCAGCATCAGGCTCTACACGGCGCTTACGCTTTTCTTCATGACGCTGACTGACTTTCTCGACGGTTATCTTGCGCGCCGCCTCGGCCAGGAGACGCCTCTTGGACAGTACCTGGATCCGATCGCCGACAAGATCGTCATCGTCTCTGGCCTGGGATTACTCGTCTATTACCGCGACTTTCCCCTGTGGGTAACTATTTTCGTGAGCCTGCGCGAAGTTATTGGCACCGTAGGCGGCGGTTACCTGCTGATCAAGCGCAATGTGCTCGGCAAACCCAACTACTGGGGTAAAACCGGCGTGGCCATGGTCTCCGTGTCCGGCCTTTTTTACCTCTTTAACTGGCCCTACCGCGAGTGGACAATCCCGCCGCTTGTCGCGGTCTTTGCGGGCGGCATTTTAGCCTACGCGAAAACCTATGGCCGCACGATACTTAAAGGGAGTGATCCCGGTTAAAGTCTCCATCTACCTCATCGCGGCTGTACCGCTGCAACTCTGCTTCGGCCTGATCCACTTTGCGGTCATGAGCCTTGCGCCAAAAAATGCACTCCTGCGCGAAGCGCTGCCCGTAGCCTACCTCGCTGCCACCTACCTGCAGTGGCTCACCTTTTCCTTCTGGATTTCGCTCCGCAGCAAAAAGTACCGCGTTCCGATTATTATGCACCTGCCGCATCTTTTGAGCTTCATGC
>CAYOZO010000216.1:3038-3558 GCA_964408405.1 uncultured Turneriella sp. | reverse complement strand
ATGAGCGGTGGTTGAGTCACTAATGACCCTACTTGGGATTATCTCCAGTGGTCTGGCGCTCCATTCATTCTTCCGCAAAGAATAGCTAAGCTAAATCTATAAGTGACTCTACTCCTTTCCTATTTGCCACTGGTAGCTCTCTTATTGTTAAGCAGCTCCGTATTCCACATCGTTTACCTCAACGCAGCCGCGCCGCCGCTTGCCTGGCTGATTGCGCTGCGCTACACGCTCGCAACCGCTGCACTCGCATTCTTTGTACCGGGGCTTGTTTACCTCTTCGCGCCGGCGAGTGGTAAATTGCGCCGCGCAATGCTCTGGTTGATGGGTATCATTACGTACTACTGCCTGACGGTGATTGTCGGTGATTTGGTCTATTACGGTGTCGCAGGAAAACATTCCACGGTGGAGCTTCTGCTCTACTACCAGAATATTGTCGATGTGAGCCTGATGGTTCTCAAAGATTATACTTATGTTCCCATAATTTATCTCGTAACTCTGCTCCTGTTCATTCGCTTCTGGA
>CAYOZO010000216.1:0-3028 GCA_964408405.1 uncultured Turneriella sp. | reverse complement strand
CGCACGCGAAGCGCAGCAGAATGCGACGCGGCGCATACCGTACTTTTCTCGCGCGTTGACGATTGCCTCATTCGCCCTTATTTCGCTCGTCTTCGCGCGCGGCGGTCTGCAAGGCAGGCCGCTCAGACCCGCGGATGCTTATGTGCACCTGACGCAGGCGCAGGGCGACTTCGCGCTGAACGGCGTATATACGTCATTCTATGCGATGTTCCACCGCAGCAGTTTTCCTGTCGTGGATAACAGAGAGGCGATTGCGCGCGTGCGCGCGCTGATCGCCGAGAAGGGCGAAGTATTTATCAGCGAGAAAAATCCCTTTTATCGCCTGGCAAGGCGGGGTGCACCGCTCAGAAAGAATGTCGTTTTCATTCTGCTCGAATCATGGTCGGCAAAACGCCTCGGGATTTTCGGCGACAAGAGTGGTGCAACACCCTTTTTTGATTCGCTGGCAGGCAAAGGGTGGTTCTTCACAAATGCCTTCGCGACCGGCAGGCGATCGATTGCCTCGCTGCCCTCGGCGATCAGCAGCATTCCGACGCTTTACGGTTCGCTCTACATTACTTCGCCGCATGAGCAGAATTTCCAGCGCGGTATGGGAGCGATATTTCGTGACGCAGGTTACTCCACCTATTTCACCTATGCCGCCAAAGCGGGATCGATGGGGTTCAACGCCTTTGCGCGCCTGGCCGGTTTTGAAAATATTGTCACACGAGAGAGTTTTCCCGCCGACGCGGCGCATGACGGTGTCTGGGGTATTTACGACCACGTGATGTTCGAACGCGCGCTTGACGATATGCGCGCTGCGAAGAAGCCTTTTGCCTCGGTGATCTACACGCTGCATCCGCATCCGCCGTTTACGCTGCCGCCGGGCTACGACTATTTTTCCGAAACCGGAGCGGGAGTGCGGCGCAATGCCCGCGCGAAGTATTTCAATGCGCTGCGCTATTCCGACGAGACGCTGAGGAGCTTCTTTGCAGCTGCAGAAAAAGAGCCGTGGTTTAGAGATACACTGTTCGTTCTGATGGCAGACCACGCATTCGAAGAACAACAGGGGCGTGATTCGTACCACATCCCGCTGCTGTTCTATGCGCCTGGATTCGTGCCAGCGCGCCGCGACGATCGCATCGCCTCAGAGCTCGATGTCCTGCCGACCATCATCTCGCTGCTCAGACTGCCTGTGGCGCATGCCTCGATGGGCAGGTCGCTTGAGGCTACCGGTGACCGGTTTGCCTTCATCGACATCGAACACTCCGGCGGATTTATTACGGAAAAAAGTGGCGAGCAACTTGCATTGCTTTTTGGCTCGGAGAAATACAGCGGTTATTACAACATGTCGCGTGATCCTCATTGGCAGCATCTGATAACCGCAGAGCCGTTGCCGCAGACCACCATCCAGTCGCTGCAGGACTATATTGGAGTGATGGGATACGCAGTCGCACGCAACCGCATCGCGCCGGCGCCGTAATGGGCAGGTGGCCACCAGTGCCAGGGTAGAAAGCTGGCGCAGGTGTATTGGCGGATGGCGGGGATGTGGAGTAAGTTATGCGCTTTGGGTTGGATGCGCAGGAAGCGCTTGATGCCATTCGAATAAAGGACTTGATCTGTTACATGTTTCCTGCTATGGATTTCCATAGTAAGGCGTGGCAGGTATAGCCAGAGTGCAATGCGGATAAGGTCCGATACCGATATCCTGAGATTCAGCGCAGCCAGCTGTAAAAGCTTAATGTCTTCTCCATAAAAGCATACCATATGACGATGCATTGGGGTAGGCGCTTTGTTCGCCGCGCGCATTGAGTCAAATGCCCGCCGCCACAGCGGCTGCCACTGTGTCCTTGCGGGTGCGATTAAACGAAACACGCAATATCGCGTGATACTGGAATAGCTGACGTGGCGCTGTGCGGCAAGTTGTCGTATCTTCCCGAAAAGGGCTTGGCTGATCCTTACCTCCCAAATCTCAGTAATTTGTACTGGTCGCTTCAATAGGAATGCTGGTTGTTTACGGCAAAGCATAGACCCTCCTATATTATAAATACCGGAAAATGCTGATTTTTTCTCATGTGCCGCAGAAAAAATTTGCATGAACAGACACTTTTTTAGCTATGGATATCCTTAGCTGCGGTATATGTTGTACTGCCTGTATTTCCCCATAAGTTCCAATACTACTGCACACCCTAATTGACGGGCTGAGTCGAACCTAAAGTCCATCAGTAATCAGACGGCAAGTAGTGGGGTTGATGCCCCAAATTTAAGGAGAATTATGCAACACAAAAGACCGAAAATTGCACTCATCGGTGCAGGACAAATTGGCGGCAACCTCGCTTTAATGGCAGTTCAGAAGGGCCTCGGCGATGTCGTACTTTTCGATGTGGTCGAAGGCGTTCCGCAGGGTAAGGCGCTCGACATTTACGAGTCAACTCCGGTGGATGGCTATTCAAACTCGCTGATCGGAACGAATTCGTATGACGACGTCAAAGACGCAGACCTGGTCATTATCACGGCCGGTATTCCGCGCAAGCCAGGCATGAGCCGCGACGACCTTCTGGGAACCAACGCAAAAATTATGACCGACGTGGCGACCAACCTGAAACGGGTAGCTCCCAATGCGTTCGTCATCGTCATTTCTAACCCGCTCGATGCGATGGTTTATCTGTTTCAGAAAGTTTCGGGTTTTGCGAAGAACAAGGTGATGGGAATGGCAGGCGTGCTCGATGCCGCGCGCTTTCGCACTTTCATTTCTATGGAAACCGGCGTGAGCGTTGCGGATATCAGCGCCTTTGTGCTGGGTGGCCATGGCGATACGATGGTCCCCCTGCCGCGCTACAGCTATGTAGGCGGAGTTCCACTGCCGGAGTATCCTGGGCTCACAGCGCAGAAAATTGAAGAGATGGTGACCCGGACCCGTAACGGCGGCGGCGAGATCGTTGCTCTGCTGAAGACAGGTTCGGCTTTTTATGCGCCCGCTGCTTCTGCGATCGCGATGGCAGAGAGCATTCTGCGCGACCAGCGCCGCGTCTTTCCGGTCGCCGTGTAT
>CAYOZO010000215.1:0-3662 GCA_964408405.1 uncultured Turneriella sp. | reverse complement strand
CGCGCGATCTCACGGCCAAGGCCAAGGCGTTCAACATGCCCTCGCACCGCATCGACGCGCTCGACGTCGAGCTGGTGTACAAAACCGTACGCGAGGCAGTCGTGCGTGCACGTTCGGGCCAGGGGCCAAGCCTCATCGAGGCAATTACCTACCGCTTCCGTGGGCACAGTATGTCTGATCCTGCCAAGTACCGCCCGCCCGGCGAACTGGAAGAAATGAAAGAAAAAGACCCGCTCGACACCACGAGACACCGCCTGCTGCGCCTCGGCTATACTGAAGCGCAGCTAGAGAAACTCGAAGAGAAGATCCTTGCCGAAGTCGAAGATGCCGTTCAGTTCGCAGATTCCTCCCCCGAGCTGAGTTACGACGAGATGCGGCGCTTGGTTTTTGCTGAAGAAGGTACTTAAGATAGCTCCCGACGGAACGCAAGCAGCAGCCTACCCTGCCGTCGTGTCTGTTTCGTGGCTGGTGAATGGCCTGCTTTAGGACTGTTTTTCAACAGCCTGTTAGCAATTACAAAAAAACTCCCGCAAACTCCCGCTTATAGCAGCGGACAGTTATGGAATTCCATAGCCGGATACGGGCAAAGGCCGGTTACATTTTTTTTTGAAATCGTGAGAAAAAAACGGCATTTCCTGGTATTTAATATATAGAGGACACCATGTACGCACGCATCTTTGCTGCCGCACGACCGACATTTCACGCCACGCTTGTATCCGTCGAGGCCGACGTCTTACCGGGCATGCCCAACCTCAGCATTGTTGGACTGCCCGACCACGCACTCAGAGAAAGCCGCGACCGCATCAGGGCCGCAATCGCAAATGCAGGTTTTCACTTTCCCGCCCGAAACATCGTGATTAATCTGTCACCCAACGACATACCCAAAGAAGGCGGGCTGCTCGAAGCGGCGATGGCAGCAGCGATTCTCGTGGCCACGGGGCAGCTGCCCGCAGAACCATTCCACGACACTGCATTATTGGGAGCTCTGTCGCTATCGGGTGAGATCACCGTAGCACGCGGGCTTGCCGCCGCCGCGATCTTTGCCGCAGGACAAAAGAACATCCGCCGCATCATTGTACCGCAGATCGATACGGGACGCGTGACAGTTCCTGAAGATATCTCACTCTTCGCGCTGCGCAGTCTGGGTGAGTTGCCGCTCTTCTGCCATGGCGGTATAGCGCCAGCCGAGAGTATGCGGTATAATCCGCAACTACCTGCATTGGACCTGCCCATGGAACATATTTTTGGCCTCAGCTCAGCAAAACGTGCGCTCGCCGTCGCTGCCGTAGGCGGACACCATGTGATTCTTGCCGGCACTCCCGGCACGGGTAAAAGCCTGCTTGCCCGGGCTTACCGCCACCTGCTACCTGTACCGGAATTTGAAGAAGCTGCAGAAATTACGCGGGTCTATTCTCTCGCAGGTTTGGGCAATGGCGAACTTATCACAGAGCGTCCTTTTCGCTCGCCTCACCACACGACGTCAACGCCCGCGCTCGTCGGCGGCAGCACGCTCATTCGCCCCGGAGAAATCAGTCTCGCGCACAAGGGCGTGCTCTTTCTCGATGAATTACCCGAATTCCGCAACGAAGCGCTGCAAAGCCTGCGCGAACCTCTCGAAGAGAAGCGCATCACGATTGCGCGCGCGCGGGGAGCGATTACGTATCCTGCGGATTTTCAGCTTATTGCTGCAGCCAACCCCTGCCGTTGCGGTAACCTTTTCATCGATGGCGGCCAGTGCCGCTGCCGCAAAGGAACAGGACTCGACCAGTTTGCGAAACTGATCGGACCATTTTTAGACCGTATTGCCATCGAACTCAATCTCAATGAACTGCCTTCGTGGCCGCTCAATGAAGCCGATTACACCACGGCAAGACTACAAGCGCGTATTGCACGATGCCGTGCTGCGTCCCGTGAGCGCAACGGTGGTTTGCTCAATAATGGCCTGGACGCTGCAGTGTTGTACAGTCGCCTGTCGCACCTCAACCCACAACGCCTCTATGAGCGTTATGCGCCGCAGCAGCACTTATCGATGCGCTCGTGGTTAAACGTGCTGCGTGTCGCCCAGTCGGTTGCCGATTTCGAGATGACGGATCTTACAGAGCTGCACATACAAGAGGCCCTGAGCTACCGCTTTATCCAGCGCAAGCTCGCAACTCTCCACGGCAGCGTGAGAGCTGCTTAGGCCCTTGTGTGATAATCCTGATGCGTTTTTTTCAGTTCGCCTGAGGCGAGGTGTGTGTAGATCTGCGTGGTCGCAATATCCATGTGCCCCAGCAGCTCCTGCACGGCGCGCAGGTCTGCCTTGTTCTGCAGCAGGTGCGTTGCGAATGAATGCCGCAGTGTATGCGGAGTGATGTTGCGGCCGATACCGGCGCGCTTCATGTAGCGCTTGAGCAAGCGCCAGGCACTCTTGCGCGAAAGCGCTCCGCCTTTTTTAGAGACAAAGACATAGTCAGAAGAATACTGATTAAGAATTTCGCCGCGGGCACGATCCAGATACTGCGCCAGAAGATTCGCCGCCACTTCACCGAAAGGCACCAGGCGCTCCCGGCCCCCTTTACCCCGGATGGTAAGAATCTGGTTTTCGCGGTCAACGTCTGTTAACAGCAGCGAGCACGCTTCTGATATACGCAACCCGGAAGAGTAAAGAAATTCAAACATTGTCTTGTCGCGCAATTCCAGCACGTTGTCCTCACGGAAAGCGGCGAAAAGCTTGCGGATCTCTTCCTGAGTCAGGAAGTCAGGCAGCGCTTTTTCAATCTTTGGCGCCTCAATCGCCTGCATAGGGTTGACTTCGATCAGCTTCCGGTTTTCCAGGTAGCCGTAAAACTGGCGCAACGAGGCAACAACGCGCGCGCGCGTGCGGCTCGAAAGCTTCTTGCGCGACTCTTCACGTAAAAAGTTAGCGATATCCTTTTCTGACCCGGAATGTAGCTGCTTCTTTTCTTTTGTTAGAAATTTTTCCAGCTTCTGTACATCCGAGACATAGGAAAATATACTGTTCTCAGAAAGGCCACGCTCAATGCTGAGATACTCCTTAAAATTGTTCACAAAATTGCGTTTGGCGGCTGGTTTGCTCATCGGGTATCCTTAGTTTGAGGTCATCTACCGCAGCGGAGGCCATGAGGGTTACCTTAAAGCCGCCCTGTTGCATTATGACGCATGTTATGTAATGATTTTCGACGCCCGCAATTTTTATTTTGATAAAAAAATTATGTCTCGCATCTGGATCCGGCAAATTGATTTTTTCGTCATTCCAATGATGGCTCTGAATTGAACCTTTAGCAAGCACACACTCACAGTACATCCATGTCAATGCCGCGTGACTGTTGTCTCTGCCATCGCGTGCACTATGAAAAGAGGATTTATCTATGAGCCTGTGCGGCGGGTATTCACCGCGTTGTATGGGCACCGTATGCGTCTGCCAACATCACAAGCCCTCTGGCTGAACATTCCGGGCATTCTGACGCGCAGTGGTCGTTGCAGGATTTTGCACATTCCCCGGGCTGGTCATAAATTTTTTTGTATGCTGGAAGCTGCCGGGCAGCGCGTTTTCACGCTAAATCTGGGTAGTCACAGGGAACAAATGACACCTTTAACTCCCACAACGAGCCTACATACGCTTATCCCCGAATGGTCGCATCTGAACCGGCACCGCATGG
>CAYOZO010000214.1:0-3663 GCA_964408405.1 uncultured Turneriella sp. | reverse complement strand
CAGGATGTTGAAAAAATACCGTGCTCGCTGCAGACGCTTAGCTCAAGTCGCGAGTCAGCGACCGCGATTTCATTGCGAAATCGCTCGCAACCCCCCCCTCACCATCGTATGGTGAGGGGCATCCTGCTTCGTGGCTGTTTTTCAACAGGCTGGTAGAGAAGTCGGGCCTTGCGTAGAGAGGCATATCCCTCTCCCGCCCAAAAGCCAGCTCTGCCTCCGCGCTCCCACATTTCTCCATCCCCAAAAACACATCGTATGTGCAAATTCACAAAATAAAAGAGTTTACCGGCACGGTATGCAAATTTCTCCTACGGGCGTGTTTGTTCGTAAAATCGAAGCGCTTCTCGATCGTCTGGAAGCAAGGCCGCACTCATTCGCCGGCCTTTTGACTGTCTGCACCTTCACCGGCATAGTGCGCTCAGTAGAAGAGTTTCTGTTTTTCGGAGAAAAGCTGGTGCCGGCCATGGGGGCTGCCATGACCATGGCATACTTCCAGATAGCTCTCGGGCTTATACTTGCTCTATCCGCAATCAATGGTCTGGAATGGAAGCGCGTACAAAATGCGGTCTATGTCGGTATCTTCCTGGGCATTTTTCCGCCCGTAATCGACCTCATCGTGTACGGCTTCAACGCGCAGGTCATTTACCGCTACTACGTCGAGGGCAATATCGCAGAAATGCCCTACCACTTTTACTCGCCACAAAAAGGCGCTCCTGCAGGCGAAACGATTACCGTTTGGTTGAGCATTTTTTTTGCCGGAGCGTATAGCCTGCTTAAATCAAAGTCGCCGGTTAGATCGGCCGGCACAGTATTCGCTGTCTATGCCTTCATGCTTCTGCAATTTTCCTTTTTGCCGAGGGCCTTGGTTGCCTTTGTACACTATGCAGGTGGCGCTGCGCCGCAGACAGGTGAATCACAGAACGTTATCGCCAGAATCGCTCTGAGCTTCCTTCCTTTCTGGTATTTAACGCTCTCGTTCATATTTTATCTGCTGCTACGCCCAACCCTGCGTAGAATTCTTAAGACCAGATTGCCACACTTCTTGCCGTTCGTACTGATCGCCCTCGCAGGGGGACACTTTACAGGCGGGTTGCGCGTCGAAGTCTATCTCGCCGCCGCTGCCGTACTTTTGCTGGCCGCTACGGCAGCAGCACAGAATGACTATTTTGATCTGAAGGGTGTTACGAATGCGCTGCGTCCGGAAAAATGTGATGTTGACTTCCTGAACATTGTATCCGGCGGCCTTTTGCTTTGGCTACTACTGCTCGGACTCAACGCAGCGCTGCCGCTTATCCTGATTGCGGTGGCGTCTATCCTTTATAATTATCCGCAGTTCAGACTGCGAAGGATTTTTCCGGCATCCTTAAAGATTGAAGGTCTGTGGGCTGCTATGGCATTTCTTTCGGGAGTTCTTATTTTCGACCGGTCTGTAGTACGGGTTTCCACCGTCGTTCTCTGGGTTTTGGTTTTTGGCGGCTGGTCAGTCGTTTCAGCCTGGAAAGATCTCAAAGACATTCGGCAAGATCTCCGTAGGGGCTATGAGAATCTCTACACCTATTTTGTCGGCCGGCACAAATTTTCACTCCACCGCGTACACCGCTCAATTTCTATCGCTGTTATCGCCTGCTTTACGGTTCCGGTTTTTTATAGTTTGTTTAGCCGGCAGTACCTGGCATCTATAGCGCTCACGCTTGTGGGAGTGATTCCCGTTACGTTCCTGAGTTACAGACCCGGAATGCGCCGCTGGTTTCGAGTCGTGCTCTATGTCTTTTCGGCAGAGCTGGTGACACTGATGCTAACTCTCAAACTCTAACCCGCTTGTCTTGTAATCACGGCGAACAGGCCAAGTCCATTAAGATCTCGACAATAATCGCCGTGCTGTAAATGGGATTGGCGATAAACCTGCGTTGCTCATCCGGATTTTCGCGTTGTGAGACATCGGTAAGAAATAGCGGCTCCGCAGGCCAGAAACCATCGGCGCTTTGTGCACGTAATAACTGCTCATAGAGAGCCCTGTGGGTTAGGCAGACGTTGATCCCTGCTGCCTGCAAAATACCGAGAACAAATCCCCGGTCAAGTTCGCTACCGCCATGAGCAATCACAGAAACGCGGCGCTCTACAGCCTTGGCTGCTGCATCCATCGCGGGTCTTAATTCTGCAAATATTGTCCTGTACTCTGCCATTGCGCGCGTTACCCTATAGGTAGCATAAAGCGGATTGCGATACCACGACGAATTCCACAGGCCGTCGTTTCGCTGCTTTGAGGTAATAAAACGCA
Organism: uncultured Turneriella sp.; assembly: GCA_964408405.1. GTDB lineage: Bacteria > Spirochaetota > Leptospiria > Turneriellales > Turneriellaceae > Turneriella. Next base: position 1,385 of record CAYOZO010000214.1, on the reverse strand, counting down.
GCGCTGCCTTAAGTTGCCCCCGATCATGATTATCGTGAGCCACAATCTGCAGAAAATAGGCCATCACCTCAGGGTCGGAGGCAGCCTCATAAATTCCTCGGGCGGCAGGTGGCAAGGTCTGCGCAGTTTCTCGTGTCATTAGCCATGTAGGCAAGCTGCCATCCGGGCGCTGCAGCGAAAAAATTTTTTCTACTATCCGACTGCGCTCGACACCTACAGGAAGCGAAGCGAGAGCCGCTGCTGTGTCGTCGAGGTCAGCAGGTAAAAACGGTTTATAACGCCAAAAACCGCCGGTCGCTTGTCGGGACATAAGCCAGGTACGCCCCTTGCTGATCTGCATTCCGGAAATGCTCCAATATTTCTCTGCCCGCGAGAGAATAGCCATGGCATAGCCGGTCGCCGCAATGGCTGAATCTTCACCCTCTTGTGACTCCAATAGAAATGAGCCGTCCGGCTGCTGCCGCGAAAGAAGAAAGTCGATACCTTTTCTGACAGGCAAAGAAGCCCCTAAGTGGGATTCAGTCTGTGTTGAATTTTCCACGGCTTGCCGTTTACAGGCCGCAATGCTTAATCCCGATAAAACGCACAAGATGAGGCCGCTCTTTGGCAAAAAGCTGAAAGCGGGCGCTCGCAGAATCCACATAGTCAAGCCGTAGCCGGCGCGGGCAGTACTGCGGAAAACTCTTTACGGGTATTGGCGCAGGCAATCTGAAGCAGTCATGACTCACGAAGCCATGGCTCATTCGAGAAGCACTCCCAAAGTTGCTTACGCTGCCAAAGGCGGGAAAGGGCGCAAAACGCTCTTGGTGCAATTCATAGTCGTTTTCGTGTCAGCACTTTCGCCGCTGAACTGCAAACCCTCGCTCAGGGATCCGAATTGGCAGCCCAAGCCATCGGAGAAAATGATCACCTGGTTTCGCAATCTGAACTACCAGGGATATCGTGGCACCACGCCTTATGATCTGGGCTATCCGGAATGGTATATCAACCGCAACGTGCCGAAGCCCGCAATGGCCGTTGAGGCGGTGGAGTTAGGACGTTTTCTTTTCTATGATCCGCTGCTTTCGAGCGACAGCACGGTTTCGTGCTCTACCTGCCACCAGCAGAAGTATAGTTTTTCCGACAACCGACGATTCAGCGTAGGTGTCAAAGGCCGCACCGGAAAACGGAACTCCATGCACCTTTTGAACCTGGTCGCAGACCGCCGCTTTTTCTGGGATGGCCGGGCAGGTTCGCTCGAAGAACAGGTATTGATGCCCATTGAAGACTTTCATGAAATGGATCTGCCGATACCCGAACTCATCCAGCGGCTCGAAAAACATCCGATTTACCCGGCTTTGTTCGAGCGCGCTTATGGGGAGCGCAAAATCGACAAATCCCGCATT
>CAYOZO010000213.1:0-3675 GCA_964408405.1 uncultured Turneriella sp. | reverse complement strand
CGCACATGTTCAGGCGAAACGCGGCCCCGCCTCGCGCAAAAAATCGCCTTTTTGGTTTTTTTGCTTGAGTTGGCGCACAGGCTCTAAGGAAAAAATATGCTTTCCATTTTCATCGGGTCGCGTTATATTATGGCCACTGCAGTATGGAATTAACGACAGAATTGAATCCGTTGCTGAATCAGGGCGAATTGCCCGATTTCGCCCGTATTGAACCGGCACACGTTTTGCCCGCAGTACGCGAGGCAATCCGCCTTGGTACAGAAGGAATTGCACATCTGGAAAAAATCAGCGAACCGACCTGGGAAAATTTTGTTCTGCCGCTGCGTAATCTGACGCGCCGCCTGGATCGTGTCTGGGGTGCAGTCGGGCATTTAATGGGCGTCAAAAATTCCGATGCCCTGCGCGCGGCGTATGAAGAAGCCGAGAGCGAAGTTGTGCGTTTTCGCCTGGAGCTTTCGCAAAACAAAGTTCTATACCAACTCTGGCAGAAACTTGAGCAGCGTGGAGTGGCAGAACTTACTACCGAGGCTAGAAAGCGGATCGTGGCTTCGGCGCTGCGCAACGCCAAACTTTCCGGGGTTGGCCTGGAAGGCGAAGAACGCGAGCGCTTTAACGCCATCCAGGAGGCGCTGGCACAGCTTTCGACCAAATTTTCCAACGCGGTGCTCGATGCGACAAAAGCCTTTCGGTTGCTGTTAAAAGAAGAAAGCGAGGTGCGCGGCCTGCCGCCATCCTGGCGTACCCTGGCAGCACAAGCTGCGCGCGCTCATGGCGAGGCTGCGGCAACGGCAGAACACGGGCCCTGGCTTCTGACGCTGGATTTTCCCTCGTATTACCCGTTTCTGCAGCACGCAGAAAACCGCTCACTGCGCGAGCAGGTGTACCGCGCCAACGTGACGCGCGCAAGCGGTGCGGGATTTTCTGCACAATGGAACAACTGGCCGCTCATCGATGAAATTCTTGCGTACCGACGCGAAGAAGCGCAGATTTTGGGATACCAAAACTATGCACAGGTATCGCTCTCGGGCAAGATGGCCACCGACACGGGAAAGATTCGTGCCATGATATCCGACCTCTACAAGGTAGCAAGACCCGCAGCCGAAAAGGAAATCCGCGAGCTTGCCGAGTACGCGCGCAGCAAAGGCCTCGAGGGCGATCTGCAGCTCTGGGACGTCGCCTACTATGCGGAGCGTCGTCGTGAAGAACTTTTTGATTACAGCGAAGAAGAGCTCAAACCTTACTTCCCGTTGCCGCGGGTTCTGTCCGGTCTTTTTGAACTGGCAAATGAGTTATTCGGCATCAGTGTACGCCCTGCGGAAAAAACTCCCCCGCTCTGGCATAGCGACGTGCAGTTCTTCGAGGTCTTTCTGCAGCAGAAAAAAATCGCGGCGTTCTACCTTGACCCTTACGCCCGCTCGGGCGAAAAGCGCGGCGGCGCCTGGATGGATGTCTGCCGGCAGCGTGAACAAACCGATGGCGAAGTAACGCTCCCCGTTGCCTATCTCGTGTGCAACGGTACGCCGCCCGTCCGGAGCGCAGGCGAAGGGCCCGCGGAAGAAACTCCCTCTCTCATGACCTTCAGCGAGGTGGAAACTCTGTTCCATGAGTTCGGTCACGGTCTGCAGCACATGCTCACAACTGTTGGCGAATACGAGGCAGCAGGAATCTCGAATGTCGAGTGGGACGCAGTCGAGCTGCCCAGCCAGTTCATGGAAAACTGGGTCTATGAACGCGCCGTGATCGACCGGATCTCAGGCCATTACAAGACAGGCGAAGTTTTGCCGCAGGAGCTTTTTCAAAAAATTGTCGCGGCAAAAAATTACATGGCGGGATCGCAAATGCTGCGGCAGCTCTATTTCTCACTTCTGGATCTGGAACTGCATGAAAAATACGACGGCTCTGAATCGGTAAAAGACATCCAGCGGCGAATCGCCAGAGACTACACCGTCATTCAGCCGCTCGAGGAAGACGCATTCCTCTGCTCATTTACGCACATCTTCTCCGGCGGTTACGCTGCAGGCTACTACAGCTATAAATGGGCCGAGGTTTTAAGCGCAGATGCGTTTGCCGCCTTCGAAGAAGCAGGACTCACCAACAGAGCTGCAATCCGAGAACTGGGAGCGCGCTACCGTGACACCGTACTCTCGCTCGGGGGCTCAAAGCATCCGCTTGAGGTTTACCGCGCTTTCCGCGGACGCGATGCGACTATCGAAGCGCTGCTGCGCCACAGCGGCCTCAACAGCGCCGCTTGATGAGCATCGTTGAGAAAGCGAAAAAGTCAGTCTAACAGGATGTTGAAAAAATCCCGTGCTCGCTACAGACGCTCGCTGAGTCGCGAGTCAGCGACCGCGATTCGCGCTGCGAACCGCATGCAAAACGCCCCTCACCATAGCATGGTGAGGGGCTGTCTGCAGCTGCGCTCGGTTTCAACATCCTGCTTCATGGCTGTTTTTCAACAGGCTGCTAGACCGTCTGCGCTGCGCCCTGAGGGCGGGCTGCAATAAGTTGGCTGATGCGCGTGTTGAGGTAGTCTTTTCTAAGCAGCGCTTCGAGACTGACAGGCATGCGGTAGGTCCAGTTAAAATCGGAGACAGTGCCGGGCACGTTAATGCGCTCGCGGGCCGCATCGCCGTGAAGACTCTCGTCGAGCGCAAGCAGATCCTGCAGCGGAATCATGACTATCATCGAAGGCGAAGCGTAGAGTCGCCGCAGAAATTCGCAAACCTGCTCCGCTGTTACCCTGCCATTTGCGACCGTGACGCCGGTTACGTGCGGTGGCTCACTCGCAAGCCATTCGCGCAAATTCGACGAGTCGTGCACGGAGCTTGTGGCAAGCGAAAGATACGGATAAGTAGAAGGATCTTTTGGGATGTTGTTTTCCGCCTCCCAGCGGAAAACTTTTAGCGAGAGAATTCCGAGCTCAGCTAATGCAGGGCGCACGTAATCGGGCACGACACCCAAATCTTCGGCGCAGGGCAGCATACCACTTACTTCTTTGAGTGCAGAAAGAATCTTCACCCCATGCTCGCGCTGCATCGACTGTTCGCTCTGCTGCATATCATGTATCCGTGACCGTAACCGATCGCGCACCTCCGCAGGAATGGAGTCCACAGCAGCGAGTCTCTGCTCGAACTCCCATGCGGGGTAGAGTTGGCCGTTAAAGCGGATAAAGGGCCTGCCGTGAAGCCTGCGCAAGAGCTCGCGCCTGAGCTCCCCCTCGACAGGCAGCGATTCGATTGCCGCTTCAGTGCTGTACTCGTCGGGCAGATATGCCACGCCGTCGTAATGCTTCAGCGCAGCCTGTGTTTCACCCGGCAGAGCGCTCAGCTCGTGCGGGTAAACCGGAACACGCGTCAGACGTACGAAGTTTTCATCGCCTGCGGCCAGATTTTTCACCTCTTCAGCCTCAAGTGCATGCGATGGCTGGAAAAAACCATCGAGGCCGCTGCGGTTACCCTCAGGAATCGACCAGATGCGAAAAAAACCCAGTACATGGTCGATACGGTACGCGGAGAAATAGCGATCGAGTTGGCCAATGCGCTCGCGCCACCAGGAAAAACTCTGCCGCTCGTGTTCAGGCCAGTTATAGACCGGAAATCCCCAGTTTTGCCCGTCGGGCGAAAACATGTCAGGCGGAGCGCCCGCGCGCAAATGGTGATTGAAAAGCTGCGGGTT
>CAYOZO010000212.1:0-3738 GCA_964408405.1 uncultured Turneriella sp. | reverse complement strand
AGCGACTTTGCGAGATCGTCAAAAAACGGCACATGCGCAGGATTTTGCGTCTGGTAGCGTTCAAACTGGTCAGCGATCGAATTCAGAGCCAGGCGAAAGCGCCAGTAATCGTGCAGCAGTACGTCGGCTTCAAAGCCCATACGCAGGTTTGATTCAGCAATGTTGATAAAATTATGCCTGTAGGTCGAGGTGATCTTGAACAGGGTTAGCTCCCTCAGCAGGGGCAGGCGGTAACCGCCCAGTCGGTAATAGAACTGGAAATCGTTGGTATTCATCGTATCGAACTGCATGGAATACGCTGCGCTGTCGATCACGCCGATACCGTTAAAATGATTATATTTGCGCTGATTTAAACCGTAGAGGTTCACGGTAAAGCCGCGAATAAAATCGTAGTCGGCCTGCGCCCTCGCGATCAGGTCTGACCAGCGCTCCTGCTCCTTCAGAGAGTTGGGATAAGGTCTCAGATCGCGCGTGGCTGCTATGGAGAGCAGCGCGTACGGATTCAGGTCGGATACGACGGAAGCCGTGACCGCATGTGCCCGGTCATGCCCAAAGGTAAGATCCTGACCCTGGTCGGCAAACGAATACCGGCGCACATAAAGTCCCTGAGCATAAAGAAAAGGGTAGCCGATGCGCAGAGTGTTGTTCGTGAAAAGATAGCCGTAGGTTTGCCGGGCCATCTCACGGCGCAGCAGCGGATCGTCGAGCGCGGTGTAGTTATGCTGCAGGCCAACTCCGCCGGAGGGAATGAGATTCAGCCACGGAAAAAAGGTGAAATAGAAGCTAACCTGGTCATAGCCCTCGTTGCGCAGATAGTCCTTCACCAGATTGGACGTGATATCCCGGTAGTAGCGCGTGTACTGGCTCGTGGCATGCACCCGGTTGACAATGCCCTTGAAATAGCCTTCGCCGCCGCGCATAAGATAAGTACGGTCGGTGAAAGTAAATTCAGGCGTCAGGTCATAGACCGGCGCGTATCTGGAGTCGGTTTCGGGCGAGGCCTGGTACCAGGCGAGCTGCCGCTGTGCGCGGAATGAAACTTGCGTGTCGCGGCTGGTATGGCTGATGCCGGTTTCCCAGTTCAGGATGTTTGTCTGCATCGTATTCTGTGAGAAGCGCGGGCGGTAGATGGCATTGAGCGTAATATCCGGTTCAAAGCGCTCGCCGAATTCCAGCTCAAAGTTGCGGTGCTTGTAATGCTCGAAGCGCACATACGCCGAGGTGACGGAGTCGTCTTTGGCCGACCGGTTAAGGTTACCCCGGATGTCGGCGCGGATTTTATACCAGAAGTATTCGGTGGGGCCGTAGCTGCCATCGGGTTGAAGCACCTGGTTGGTGACGACCGTATTGCCGCTGCTGTCGGTTGTCGTGCGCCGCGCCTTGAAGTTGGAAATGGCGGTATCGAAGTTATACTTCAGATCCTGTCCATCGCGGCGCAGAATGCTGCCAAACAGGTAGCCGGTTTTTTCGTACCAGTCGAACATCAATTTGCCCTGTTGCGGCTGCCAGGAAGAGCCTTGCGCGAGCGGGTTGGAGAAATTCCAGGTGTTTTGCAGAAAATGTCCCCGGGTAGGATTGTTACCGTACTGCGTGATGACTCCGGTACCGGTCTCTGACTGCAACAGCAGCGGCCAGTAAAAGACCGGCGTCTGTCCGACGTAGTAGATGGCCGACATAGCCGCGAGTTCGTTATTCTTATAGAGCCAGAGCTTTTTAGCTTTGAAATAGTAATGCGGATACTTTTCGTTGCAGGTGGTAAAGTAGGCGTCTCGGGCGATGTAACGGTTGCTCTCTACCTGTTTGATGACGCTGCCTTTCAGGAAGAACGGATCGGCTTTCGCATTGGCCGAATACACAACCCCCGCATCGTGCTTATTGTCGTAGTAAAATTTTTCGCCGGTCAGCCGGTTGTCCTCGGCCTCGAAGGAAACCTTGCCTTCGCCAAAAATCTCGCCGGTTCTGGTGTTGATTTTTACTGTTTCTGCGCGCAGGTAGGATTTGCCCGAACGCACAATAATGCCGCCGCGCAGAATGAAGATACCTTCATCGCCTTCGCCAACCGTGACATACTCGGCTTCGGACGCACGTACAATTTCGAGCGAGCCGCCGGCAGACGCAGCCTGCTTTTCCTGCGCGCCGGCAGCAGTCAGGCTCAATGCAAAGCAGAAAGCGGCAGATGAACCGCGCGTAAAGGCCGCGAACCGCTTGGACACTCATTTTAGCCTTGTGTTTGCCGATACGCCGTCAAATAAAGTATCCGGGCAAGGCCCGTAATGTCGCATCGTCGATGGCAAAGAGTTGCACCCGGTCGGCGGTGGGATGTCGAAAGCGCAAAAGGCTTGCGATGAGCGCGATGCGGTCGCGTTTGCGTTTTAAGGGCCTGCCACCGTACTTCACATCGCCCAGGAGCGGTGCTCCGTGTGCCGCAAAGAGCGCGCGGATCTGGTGGAATTTGCCGCCTTCGATTTCTACCTCGTAATGGAAAATGCCCTGTTCATCGGCAATGAGCCGCGCGGTTAACAGGTAACGCTCCCCCTTCTGCATAGTGTCCTTTACGGTTCTATTACCCGCAACGCGACGGGCCATGCGATCGATCTTGCGCATATCTGCCGAGAGGACGATACGTTTTGCCGCCTGGCCGTGCGCGAGCAGGGGATTGGCGGTCAATACCCGGTATTTCTTTCCGAACTGGCATAGGCGGATCTGCTCGCTGATGCGGGATGCACCCTTCGACGTCCGCGCGAGAACCATGAGTCCCTGCGCGGGACGGTCGAGCCGCTGCACCGCGGCGCAGAAAACATTTCCTGGCTTGGCGTACTTTTCGCGGATGTAAGTCGCGAAGATTTCGTTGACCGAAAGGTCTTTCGTCTGATCGCTCTGCGAGAGCCAGCCTGCAGGTTTATATATTACGAGCTGGTGGTTATCTTCATGCACCACGAGCGGCGAGAGCGCCTCGACACAGCCTTTGCCCGAGCGCACGATTTTTGATATGCGTCTGAGCTCAAAGCTCTCGTCTGCCTGCAAAATCCGTGACGCGTCAAACACCATCCCCGGTTAAGAACAGAGACAGAAAACCAAGAGTTTTACCGCCGCCTAAGCTCGAAATCCTGCTGAAGGGTATCCCTGGCGTCCATGCAGAGTCGGTGGCGCAGCTCTGCCGCCACTGGCAGATGATGGTGGATTCCGACGACCGCTCCGATTTGACGCGCCTGGAGCATGAGCGCGATATCGCGCTCAAGCACTACCTTGACTGTGCCCTGCCGCTCAAATTTATTCAGCTGCCTTCGCCGCTCCTCGACATTGGTAGCGGTGCAGGATTTCCCGGGCTGGTGCTCAAAATTCTCTCGCCCGAGACGCATGTCATTTTGGGGGAGGTTAGGCCCAAACGTACCCGGTTCCTTAAGGCAGTCATCGACGAACTGGGATTAAAAGGAGTTGAAGTTTTTGCGCACCGTATTGGTCCGCAGTTTCCCCTGGAGATTCAAGGTGTCGTCACGCGCGCGCTTGAAAGCTGCCGCGATACCCTCTATCGGGTAAAGCCATTCCTGCCGCAGGGGGGACGCGTTATTCTGCTCAAAGGTCCCCGGGGAGAAGAAGAAATTACCCCGGCTATAGCAGAACTTACGGATTTCGCGCACGAAGCCACGTACCGTTACCGGCTTGCCGAGACGCAGAATGAGCGGCGTCTGATTATTTTTCGCCGCGAGCGCGAGCGGCAGCAGAAGCCCGGCAGGTGTG
>CAYOZO010000211.1:0-3773 GCA_964408405.1 uncultured Turneriella sp. | reverse complement strand
TGTCTGCTTGAGTGTCAGGGCCAGGTAGTGCCGCGCCTTTTCGGCAAGTGGCCTTCCCGAAAGTCCGCCGCCAAAGCCTTCGAGTGATCGGGGTAACGTGGCGAGAGAATGATTCGTAGTCGTGTTCGAAATGATGACACCCTGAGCTCCCCCTTCGAGCGCTGCAGCGAGCGAGTCGCGGTAGGCTTTGTCACTCGCAAAGTCGGGGGCAAATTTGACGACCACGGGCCGCGGCGAAATTTTCACGCAGGCCTCGACAAGCGAACGGATCGCCTTGCCTTGCTGTAGTGCGCGCAGGTTGGGAGTGTTGGGCGAGCTCACATTAACCGCCACGTAGAAGAGATACTCTGCCATGACATCGGTCGCGAGGTGTTCGAGGCACCAGGTGTAATCGTCCTTGGCTGCTTCGACGGGCGTCTCTTTGCCTTTGCCGAGGCTCAGCGCAATAAGGTATTCATGCGGCAACACTGCTAACCTGCTGCGCAGTCTTCTCCACCCGGCGATGAATCCCGGGTTGTTAAAGCCCATCTTGTTGATGAGTGCCTCTTGCTCCCTCAGGCGGGCGAGTCGCGGTTTGGGATTTCCACTCTGTGCCTTCGGCGTCAGACTGCCGCTTTCGAGAAAACCAAAGCCAAGTTTATGCAGGTAGAGTGGCGCAGCGGCTGCTTTGTCGAAGCCCGCGGCGATGCCGATGGGTGAGTACACCTTGCGGTCAAAGACAATGCGGGGAGTTCTGTTGTGTAATTCTGCGGCACTCACAAAAGGAGTCAGCAGGCGCATCATCTTCGAAGCGATCGCATGCGCGCGTTCGGGATCAGTCCTGAACAGCAGCGGCTTCGCCGCGCGGTAGGCCTTTTGCAAAGGGGATGCTGTCATGCTCCGACTGACTCACCAAAGCGACATCTTGTCACTCTGAGCGCGTCGCAGCGTGACACCATACGCCTTGCGCCTTGTCATGGCGTCGCTATCCCGTCTGCTGGTGCAGCGTTGCCATTGGCCGCGGGTGCGACACCTGGGACGGGCAGATCGCCACCGAGTTGTTTCAGCAGCTTGTCGCCTTCCGTCAGGTCGTACGCCTTATTGCTGTCGCGGCCCACCTCTTCGTTGCTCAGACTATGATCAGCCTGCAGCAGGTCGAGAAAGCTCTTCGATTCAGTGTGGTGGCAGTTGCAGATTTCGCCGCCGACGCCGCGCCGCTTGCCATTCACCGTAATCACGTCGGGTATGAGTGTGCCGGTCAGATTCTCGGGTTTGTCGCACTCCGGGTTTGGCCACTTACCGGTATAGCGGCAAACGCCGCCCTGTCTCACGCCTTTAGGCAGCGTCTGGTCGAACGGTTCGGGCAGTTTGCCGCGCGCGTTGTAGATGTCGCGCATAAAAGCTCCCCAGACAGGCGCTACGACGTTGCCGCCTGAAATGCCCCGTCCGAGCGTCATGTTGCCGTTATCCATACCGAACCAGATCACTGCGGCCATGTCAGTTGTGAAACCGCCAAACCAGGCGTCGTTGAATGAGTTACTGGTTCCGGTTTTTCCGGCGCCAATACCCTTGTAGCCGGCTTCGATGCGAATACCATGTGTGGGAGTTCCTGAGTTGACGACGTTTTCCATCATCTTGCGCAAAATAAACGCCGGGCCTTCTTCTATGACCTGTATCTGCCCGGTGCGGCGCTTGTAGTTGAGAGCCTGTACTACGTCATTTTCCGGGTGGGCAATCACATTGCCCTCGCGATCGGCAATATACATGATCGCATGCGGGATAATGTCCTGACCCTTGTTACCAATAATCGCGTAACCGAGCAGAAGCTCCGCCGGTGTCAGCTCTGATGCGCCGAGCGAGAGCGCCGGGTTGGGCTGAAAGCGCGACTCGGGCGCTTTGGTGAGTCTGCTCAGGTAATTGATGATAGCATCCGGCCCCACCAGGTCGTAGATCTGCACCGAAACGAGGTTGAGCGAAGCAGAGAGCGCACGGTACGCGAGCACGTAGCCGCTGAAACTCGAATCAAAGTTAGCCGGCGCCCACTGTTCGCCGTTTGGCTGGATGTTCACGATGGGCGAATCGACAAAGCCCATTGCGTAGTGTATGGCGCGCGCTTCGAGCGCTGCGCCGTAAACAAACGGTTTTATTGCCGAACCGGGCTGGCGCTTCGCCATCGTCGCGCGGTTAAACTGGTCTGAGGCTTTGAACTCACGGCCGCCGATCATCGCGGTGTAGCGCCCGGTCTTCATGTCGAGAGAAAGAAAGGCACCCTGCACATGCAAGTCAGAGCGAAACTCGCGGTTGGCCGACATAAACTCAGCGGATGTGTCGTTGACCTGCGCTGCAGGCAATGCCAGCGAGACGAGCTCAAATGCGTCGGCGTCTTCTTCCTTAAACTTCTTGCGGAAGTCATTGCGCAGCGAATACTCACGCCGGATGCCGGGCAGCGGGACAATATTCGCGAGTGCATAGTAGGTACTCAGCAGCTGTCCATCGATACCGCCGGTCATGAACTTGTTATAGTTCCGCGCGATCGGGTCCATCTTTTCGAGCTGAGGCAGCAGCGCGCGTTCGGCAGCCTTCTGGTGATCGAGATCGAGCGTCGTATAGACCTGCAGGCCTTTCGAGTAAACAACTTCTTCGCCGTAGAGCGCGATGAGTTCCTGCCGCACATGCTCGGTGAAGTAGGGAGCGTTGTTGACCTTTTCGCCGAAGATGGTTTTTGTCGGTGGGGTGGTAACGATCTTTTTCCAGTAAATGGGCCAGAAAGTCTTGTACAGGTTGTCGGCTTCTTCTTTGGTTATAAATCCCACTTCGACGAGGCGATTGAGCGAGATCTTATTTTTCTTATAGGCTTCGTGTGGCGCCCGAAACGGCGAATAGTTATGCGGCGATTTGGGCAGCGCAGCCAGAATGGACGCTTCCATGAAGTTCAGTTTAGAAACCGGCTTGTCAAAATAGAACTGCGCCGCAGCGGCAATGCCATAAGCGCCGTGACCAAAATACGTCTGGTTGAAATACATCTCCAGAATTTCGTCTTTGGTAAATGCCTTTTCTACCTGCAGAGCCAGAACGGCTTCGTAAATCTTGCGGTAGAGCGTGCGCTCGCTTTCGGTATAAAGGCCTTTGACAAGCTGCTGCGTGATCGTCGATCCGCCGGCCACGACTCGCATCGCCCGCAGGTTCTTGAAAGTCGCGCGCAGAATACCCTTAAAGTCGATACCGAAGTGTTCGTAAAAGTTTGAGTCTTCGATAGCGAGAAACGCGGCAATCACCGGCCGCGGTATTTCATCGAGCGAAACGAGCTGTCTCTGGTGGCGAAAGAGTTCAGCAATGAGGCGGCCCTTCTGGTCGTAGAGTCGGGTCGGAATCGTCGGCCGAAACGACGCCAGCCGGTCGAGGTCCCCGGTTTTTGCATGGATACGAAAGTGCAAAAAGCCCAGGAAAATTCCGCCAAAAAAGGCAGACAGAAAGAATACATAGAGTACAATCTTCTCGAGCTTTTGCCACCAGGGCAGGTTTTTGAGGGGGGGATTGAGTTCTGAACCCGTGACAGACATCCGGGTGGAATTTTTGCCCCTTACTCACAGCGAAAAGCGGGATTTCAGTTGGAGGATTTTCTTTGGGGTGCGGGCGCGTTTTGAGGCAGACAGGGTCGCAGGATGCTATTGCCGTGAAGAGGGAGCTATGCCTAAGCAGCGCGTCCTGCGCCATTTGCAGAATTTTTTTAGTACTTACCAAGAAAAATTCAAAAACGATGAGAAAAAATCGCGATTTTCTGGTATTTAATATAT
>CAYOZO010000210.1:3230-3841 GCA_964408405.1 uncultured Turneriella sp. | reverse complement strand
ACTCGCGACTTGAGCTAAGCGTCTGCAGCGAGCACGGTATTTTTTCAACATCCTGTCAGGCCTTGCACAGGCATCCCAAATGCAAGCGTAAGAAAAAAATGCTGGAAGGCTTAGCATTTACTATATTAGCACTGTAATGATTAGAGTGCTATCACTCTAGAAGGCTGTTGAAAAACAGCCATAAAGCAGGGTGTTGAAACCGAGCGTAGCGAGTGCGGAATATTTTCAACATCCGGTTAGGAAGAATAAAAACAGGCTCAGTTATGGATTTCCATAGCGAGCCATGGAAACAGGGGATTTTATGGCAGTAGAAAACATGACTCTAAAGACCAGGGCGGTCTATCAGGCGGCCCTAAGCCGTGCGCAGGAACTCGGACACGCAGATATAACGCCCGAGCACTTCATGGCATCCCTGTTTACGGACGCAGAGGGTCTGCCGGTGCAGGTCCTGCACCGTATGGGAGTTCAGCCGCAGTCGGTCACGCGGCTGTTTGAATCGTATCTCTCTAAGCTCCCCCGAGTACAGGGTAATTTTGAACCCGGACAGAATCTTTCGAACGATGCGCGCAAGTTCTTGCAGCTTGCGGAGCGCGAGATGAGTGGACTGGGCG
>CAYOZO010000210.1:295-3203 GCA_964408405.1 uncultured Turneriella sp. | reverse complement strand
CCTGCTACTGGCGTACACCAATGGCAGCTTTGCTCTGAAAAAAGAGCTCGAAGGCCTGGGGCTCGAGCGCCGCCGCCTTGCGGAGATTCTGAAAGAACTGCGCGGTAACCAGAAGGCTGATTCAGACAACCCGGAGGCGAAATTTAATGCGCTACAGAAGTACGGCAAGAATCTCAACGAACTTGCGCGGCAGGGAAAGCTCGACCCGGTAATTGGCCGCGATGAAGAAATTCGACGTACGATACAAATTCTTTCGCGCCGTAACAAGAATAACCCGCTCCTGATCGGTGAGCCTGGTACCGGCAAAACAGCAATCGTGGAGGGTCTCGCTGGTCGGATCGTCGCCGGTGACGTGCCTGAAATCCTCAAGGACAAAACGGTGATCACGCTCGATATGGGGTCGCTCATTGCCGGGGCAAAGTACCGCGGCGAATTCGAAGAACGGCTCAAGGCAGTGCTCGACGAGGTGCGCGCCAATCAGGACAAACTCATTCTCTTTATCGATGAGATACACACCGTGGTGGGCGCCGGCGCCGGAGAAGGGCAGCTCGACGCGGCCAATATGCTCAAGCCCGCGCTTGCCCGCGGAGAGATACACCTCATTGGCGCAACTACGCTCAAAGAATACCAGAAGCACATGGAAAAAGACGCGGCACTCGAACGCCGTTTCCAGAGTGTTTATGTGAGCGAACCCTCAGTCGAAGATGCTGTGACGATTCTGCGCGGGCTGCGCGATCGTTACGAAGTCCACCACGGCATCCGTATCACTGATGCGGCGATAGTCGCTGCAGCGACGCTGTCTAACCGCTACATCAGCGACCGCTTTCTGCCGGATAAGGCAATCGATCTGCTCGACGAAGCCTGCGCCAAGCTCAAGATCGAGCGGAACTCGATGCCGCAGGAATTGGATGACCTTAACCGGCGCATCGTGGCTCTCACCATCGAAGAGACTGCGCTCAACCGTGAGAACGATACCGCAAGCGTCGAGCGTCTAAACGCCGTACGCAAGGAACTGGGTGAACTGCGCGAGGAATTCAAGGCAATGAAACTCAAACTCGACAGTGAAAAACAGGATCTCGCGCAGGTATCAGCCATCAAAGAAGAAATTGAGAAACTGAAACTGGAAGAGGCGACCGCAGAGCGCAAGGGCGATCTTAACCGCGTGGCGGAGCTGCGTTACGGCAAGATTCCCGAACTGCAGAAAAAGCTCGAAGCTACTGTCGCTGAGATGCGCAATAAAACCGATGGCGTTCGACTGCTCAAGGAAGAGGTTACAGAAGAAGATATCGCAGAGATTGTCTCGCGCTGGACGGGAATTCCTGTCTCGAAGATGCTGACCTCTGAAAAAGCCAAACTCCTCAGGATTGAAGAGGCGCTGCATGAACGCGTTGTCGGCCAGGAAGCAGCGATCGACGCCATCGCGAATGCAATCCGCCGTAACCGCGCGGGTATCGCCGATGAAGATAAGCCGATCGGTAGTTTCCTGTTCCTGGGGCCAACGGGTGTGGGTAAGACGGAAACGGCGAAGGCACTTGCCGAATACCTCTTCGACGACGCCAAGGCAATGGTGCGCATTGACATGAGCGAATACATGGAGAAGCATTCCGTCGCGAAGCTGATCGGTTCGCCGCCAGGTTACATTGGCTACGACGAGGGCGGGCAGCTGACAGAAAAGGTGCGCCGCCGGCCGTACAGCGTGATTCTGTTCGACGAGATCGAGAAGGCGCACCCCGATGTCTTCAACCTGTTCCTGCAAATCCTGGATGAGGGCAGGTTGACCGATGCAAAGGGCAGGCTGGTCAATTTCCGCAATACGATACTGATCATGACTTCGAACCTCGGTTCGGAGCACTTAATGAATCGCGAGCTCAATGCAGAAGAGCAGGAAGTCCGTGTGCTGGAAACGGTACGCGGTTACTTTAGGCCCGAATTCCTCAACCGGCTCGATTCAGTAATTCAGTTCCATCGTCTCGGACAGGAACACCTGCAAAAAATTGCAGGTTTGCAGATCGACCGTGTAGTGGAAAAAATTCGCGCGCGCGGAATCGAACTCGAGGTGGGCGATGACGTCAAAAAGCTCATCATCGAGAATGGTTTTGACGAAGAGTATGGCGCGCGGCCGATGAAACGCGCGATCGAAAACCTGCTCTTAAACCCGCTGGCTACGACACTGCTCGAGGGCAAGTTTGAGCAGGGGAAGAAAATCACCGCGAGGCGGCGTTTAGATAGTGTGGAGTTTGTGTAAGTACGACCGATAGCAGAGGTTATTCCTCTGCTATCGGCTTATGCTGATTGTTCCGCTTTCGTCTATTTTGAGCTTCGTCTGAGGAAAATCGCTTTCCGTCAGGCTACGCATAAGTTCGATCGTCTTGCCAGACGGATCATGCCGTGGAATGGTTTTCGCTATCATGTGCATGGGATGTATCTTGCCGCTCATAAAACGTCCCTCGCCGTCGAGGTCGATGTCGAGCACGAGTGTGAGGCCCGTCTTGCCGCGCGAGGAGAGTGCGCTGTAGCCAATAAAGTTGCCGAGCGAATAGACGATCAGCCGGTTCTTATAGAGTTCAAGCGCGCGCACGACGTGGGGACCGTGGCCTAAGATCAGGTCAGCGCCCGCGTCGATTGCGGCGTGGGCGAACAGCGGCAGGTTGCCGCGATTCTCGCCGAAAAAGATTTCGGTTTCCTTTTTCGTATGCAAAAATTTTTCACCCTCGCCGCCCCAATGGCACGAGATCACGACGATGTCGGCGTTCTCGCAAAGGCGCGACGCCAGGGTCGCCTCTGGGAGCCACATGATCCGAAAGACATGCACGTTCCGTTGCACCGTCCATACGCACGCGTCCTCCGTGCAATCGGGATTGAGCGCGTCGGTGGGCGGGCGGCTGTCGCCATCGCGTTCCAGCCAGAA
>CAYOZO010000210.1:0-217 GCA_964408405.1 uncultured Turneriella sp. | reverse complement strand
TCAGAACATCGGGGCCGCGCGCGACGGTCGAAATCGCCAGGCCGAGGAGCACGGGCGCGAGCCCCGCGAGCCGCCAGCGCGTTCGCCAGATCGCGAGCCAAAGGCCGCCGAGAACCGTCAGCGCGAGGGCGCCCCCGGGCCAGGCAGGCGTCGCCTGCACCGCGCCCGGCCAACCCGCGACCCCATGCGCGACGCCGAGCATCGCGTCGATGCCCGC
>CAYOZO010000209.1:0-3844 GCA_964408405.1 uncultured Turneriella sp. | reverse complement strand
GGCCAGATATCGCGAGCGCCGCAGAAGCTGCGGTGATTGCGTGCACGTCGGCGCTGTAGTTCTTCTGTGCGCTGAGCAGCGTAATGAAGATCTGTACTTCGTTGAAATAATTATCAGGAAAGAGCGGGCGAATTGGCCTGTCGATCAGGCGCGACACCAGGATTTCTTTATCCGAGGGGCGATTTTCGCGCTTCAGAAAGCCACCCGGAAATCGTCCGCCGGCATAATACTTTTCGCGGTATTCGACGGTCATCGGAAAAAAATCCAGACCCTCGCCGGATTTTTTTGCGCCGGTGGCATTGGCCATCAGTAGCATGTTGCCCCAGCGCAACAGCACCGAACCATCCGCCTGGCGTGCCCATTTACCTGTTTCGAGTTCGTAATCCTGTCCGTTTACCTGGACGGCTTCTTTGTGGACCTTAAAGTCATGTTGCATATTTTTCTCCAAACCTCGATCCGCTGATAAGAATCCTGCACAGAGGCTTCTTCGCGGATATATGTTAAGCCGGGAGGTCCCTTGCGGTGCAAGCGGGCCTCCTTAGGCCCCGTCACAAGGGAGAGTTACTTACGGAGATTGAGTTTGGTGATCAGCGCCTTATAGCGTTCGCTGCTATTGCGGCGCAGATAGTCCAGCAGGCGGCGGCGTCTGCCCACCATCTTCAGCAGACCAACGCGTGAGTGGTGATCTTTTGTGTGAGTCTGAAAATGGCTCGTCAGACGATTGATCTTTTCCGTTAAGAGCGCTACCTGAACTTCTACCGATCCGGTGTCCCGTGAAGATTGCTGGTGCGCTGTGATCAATGCTTTCTTTTCTGCAGTTGCGAGCATAATTTCCTGTCTTTAACTTTTCCCTTGTGTTTGCGGCAAGCTCTCAGGCCGAAACAGGCTGACAAGCGATTTGAAGACTCGCGCGCTGCAGAGCCTCTTCTTATACTTGAACATTCATCCGCATTGGCTTATCATACATTCTTAAGTTGCTATCTAAAATTTGTATTGACATGGGGTTAACTGATACTATGGATCCATGTGGCATACATCCGAAGAGATATAGAAAATTTTCTCATGGCTCTGATGCGTTCCATGCCTGCAGTTGCTTTGACCGGACCAAGGCAATCCGGAAAGTCCACTCTTCTGCTCCATATAGCTCCAAATTACTCTTACGTCACCCTTGACGATCCATACCAGAGGGAGCTTGCGAGTTCTGACCCTGAGCTTTTCTTAGCAGGATGTTGAAAAAATACCGTGCTCGCTGCAGACGCCGCGATTTCTTAGCGAAATCGCTCGCAAAACAGCCATAAATGGCCTGTCTGCAGCTTGAGCCCGGTTTCAACATCCTGCTTAAAGGCTGTTTTTCAACAGCCTGTTAGATAGTCTGCGAGGCAAGGCAATCATCGACGAAATTCAGTATGCGCCGCAGATTTTGTCCTATATTAAAATGCGAATAGACACGAACCGAAAAGTAAAAGGTCAGTTTGTACTGGCTGGCTCGCAGCAATTCAGTCTTCTCAAAAATTTGAATGAGTCCCTGGCGGGTAGAGTGGGCATAATGGAGCTTCTGCCGTTCTCTATCGGAGAAATTGAGCGCGCCAGAGTAAAACGAAAAAAGAAGACTCCGGATCTTGACCGATTTACCCAATTAGCTCTGCGTGGCACTTACCCCGAACTGGTCACCGACTCTAAAGTGAAGACCGCTACGTGGTATTCTTCGTATCTGCAGACGTATCCGGAACGCGACATTCGAACCCTCTATAACATCGGCGACCTGAGGGACTTCCAAAGACTCGTGAGACTTCTGGCAGCACATACCGGACAGCAACTCAACATGGCGTCTCTGGCCAGGGATATCGGCATATCGGGGCCCACAGTGAAATCATGAATTTCAATTCTGGAAGCAAGCCGAATTATCTTTCTACTGCCACCCTACTACAAGAATCTCGGCAAGAGAGTAACCAAAGCGCCGAAGATATATTTTATCGATGTCGGCCTCGTCTGCCACTTAACCGGAATCACCGATCGGAAGCATCTATTGCAAGGCCCGATGGCAGGACACCTTTTTGAAAATTATGTGATCATCGAAATCTTAAAGCGGTTTACCAATCGCGGGATAAATCCCCCTTTATACTATTTGAGAACCAATAACGGCTTAGAAGTGGATTTAATCATCGACACTGCTACGCTACTTCGGCTGGAAATAAAATTGGCCAAAACTCCAAGCGCCAATATGATCGCCGGGCTCAACCGCTTTCGCGATGTTTTTGCAGCGTTGAACCCCGGTAAGGGATATGTAATTTCATTAGTCAATCAGTCGGTCCCCCTTTCCAAAACAGATACAAATCTTTCGCTAACAGATTTTTTGGACATACTTTGACCTCATACACTGGATTTTGCGCGAATCGGCAGTGGGAAAAGCTGTGCGCCACGGCAGTGTGCGGAGGTGAGAGGGGATTAATTCTGGACAAATTAGTCTTTTATGATTGCCATATCTGCGCCTATTCCCAGGATGCCCTATGCACAAGGTCGTAATAATTGGAGCAGGTACTGGCGGCTCCATCATGGCCAACCGACTGCGCAAGCAGGCTAAAAGGGGAGAGCTCTCGATAACAGTAATTGATCCCGCAGAGCAGCATGTCTATCAACCAGGATTGCTCTTTCTGCCGTTCGGGCAGACCACAGAAAAGAAGATACTCCGCCCCAGTCGCAATTTTTTTCATCGCAGCGTCAACTTTGTCCAAAAGGCGGTGCAGTCGCTCGACCCGGTTGCGCGCGCGGTGACTCTCGGCGACGGTACTGTGATCCATTATGACGTGCTGGTGATTGCGACAGGTACGAAAACTGCACCCGAAGAAACCGAGGGGTTAACCGGCGAAGGCTGGTACACCAACCGTTTCGATTTTTATACGCTCGAAGGCTCGCGCCGGCTGGCCGAAGCGCTCAAAAAATTCACTGGCGGGCACCTGGTGATCAACATCGTCGATATGCCGATCAAATGCCCTGTGGCGCCGCTTGAGTTCGCCTTTCTCGCAGATGCCTACTTCCAGAAGCGTGGAATTCGCGACAAGGTGCGGATCTCGTACGTAACACCCCTTGACGCGGCCTTCACCAAGCCCGTCGCCGCCAAAATTTTGGGCGACTTTCTTGCACAAAAGGGCATTGATATAGTACCTGAATTCAACACCGGCCGCGTCGAGGGCAATCAAATTATTTCGTGGGATGAGCGCACGGTGGATTTTGATCTGCTTGTGACCATACCGCTGCACAGCGGAGCAGACTTTCTAAGAGGTAACGAGATTGCCGATGACTTGGGTTTTGTGCGCGTGCACAAAGGCACGCTGCAAAATGAAAAATACCCGGAAATTTTTGCGCTGGGCGATGCGGCCAATGTACCGACCTCAAAAGCGGGGGCGGTCGTGCATTTCGAGTCAGAGTTGCTTTCCGATAACATACTCCGCTATATCCGAAAGAAACGGCTTTTGGCCGACTTTGATGGCCACGCAAACTGCTTTATTGAGACAGGCCACGGCAAGGCGACTCTGATTGACTTCAGTTATGACACCGAACCCTTGCCCGGCAAGTATCCGTATGCGGGTATCGGGCCGCTCAAACTTTTAAAAGAGACCCGCATGAACCATTGGGGCAAGCTGGCGTTTAGATATATCTACTGGTATATTCTGCTGCCGGCGCGCTGGCTGCCCATTGGCCGTCATTTTAGCATGAAAGGAAAGTATAGGCCGTCATGAATGGCAGGTTTGTCTGTCGTTCATGATGGCCATTTGGGAGGAATATGGCAACAAAGACACTGGGCGGAAAAACCTTTGAGATCGACGAGCAGGGTTATCTCAAGAAC
>CAYOZO010000208.1:0-3876 GCA_964408405.1 uncultured Turneriella sp. | reverse complement strand
AGTCTTAGTGGAGCTCGAACAACTTCCCGAAATACAGAAAATCATCCATATCGGCAAAGCCAACGGCGAAATCACCTACGACGAAATTAACGATATACTTCCTGAAAAACTGACAAACTCAGACAAGATAGACGATGTCTTTATCCTGTTGAACCAATATGGTATTGAGATTGTCGAAGAATACGAAAAGAAGCAGGTAGGCCGCCGCGGCGATACTTCTTCTTCAGTCGTGCCCGGTAATTTTGGCTCGCTGGGCGAGCAGAAAGTACCCAAAGCGCTGGTCGCGGAGCTTAAATCGCAGGGCTATGAAATTAAGCAGCCCGAGAAGGGAACGCTGACGATACAAGACCTCGCGATGCAAATGCTCACGCGGGGCTATGACCTTGACGCTCTGCAGTTGCTGTTGCAGAAGCCGGAATTCCGCCCCGCCGCTTCCAAGAAAAAGAAAACCGCGGGCACAACCGGCGCCAGCGCAGCTGACGACCCCATTCGGCTGTACCTCAAAGAAATTGGCAAGATCTCGCTCATTTCCGGCGACAAAGAGGTGGAGCTCGCGCGGCGCATTGAAGGCGGCGAAAATATCATTGAAGACGCGGTGCTGCGCTCGTCACTGCTGCGCAGTGCATTCATCAAGGCTTACAACCGCGTCGAAAAGGGGACGCTCCGCATTACCGACATTGCCCGCGCCTCAAAGACCTACTACATTAGTACCAACGAGCAAAAAGAGCTGCGCGAAAAATTCCTGCGCGAGATCAAACCCGTAATCGACTACGACAAGCAGATCTCCGCGCTAAAAGCGAAACTCAAGCGCTATACACACAAGAGCAAGAAACACCAGGAAGTCTGGGCGCAGATTTTGAAACTCGAGGGTCTGGCGGCAGACCATGTGATCCGTGTCGGCGTGTCACAAAAGGAATTACAGAAGCACGTCAACAAGATCAAGAGCATGGTTTTCCGCATCAAGGAAATCAAGCGCCACTTTCTCAAGCTCAAGGAACGTTACGGTCATGATGTCAAAGGCATCAAGGCATTTAACCGTTACATCGAACGCAACGAAGATTTACACATCGTCGAGCGTGAGCTCGGCTGCACCGTTGAAGACGTTAAGAATATCATAAAAGATATCCGCAACAACGAGCGCAAGCTGCGCCGCATGGAGCAGGAGGCAGGCTCGCCTACGCTGATCATACTGCTATGGGGCGAGAAGATTTCCCGGGGCCAGCGTGAAATCGACGCAGCCAAAAAAGAACTCATCAACGCGAACCTGCGTCTCGTCGTCTCGATCGCCAAGCGCTTTGCCAACCGTGGTATGCACTTTTTCGACCTGATTCAGGAAGGTAACATTGGTCTCATGCGCGCGGTGGAGAAATTCGAATACCGCAAGGGTTATAAATTTTCGACGTACGCCACCTGGTGGATCCGCCAGGCGATCACCCGGGCGCTCTCGGAGCAGGCCCGCACGATCCGTATTCCTTCGCACATGATCGAGCAGATCAACAAGGTTAACCGCGAAGCGCGCATCTTTCTGCAGGAAACAGGCCGTGAACCGACAGACGACGAAATCGGCGAACGCCTTGGCTGGCCGGTAATCAAGGTCAAACAGGTAAAATCTGTGGCTAAAGACCCTGTGTCGCTCGAAACCCCCGTCGGAGAGGACGAGGACAGCGAACTGGGCGATTTTGTCGAAGACAAGAAAGCTCCCAGCCCTCTACAGTCTACCGCACAGTCGATTCTCGCGGAACAACTTAAGCAGGTGCTGGCGACTCTGCCTGCACGCGAGCAGAAAGTGATTCGTATGCGATTCGGTCTCGATGACGGTTATACGCACACGCTCGAAGAGGTAGGTTACGTGTTCAAGGTGACGCGCGAGCGTATTCGGCAGATTGAAGCCAAGGCTCTGCGGCGTCTGCGCGCTCCGACCCGTATGCGTCGCCTGCGCGATTTTCTCGACCAAAACTGAGTTCTGCGCCTGATATGTGGCGGGGCTAAGCCCCAATGCATAAGGCGCCAGCCTAAGTGGTTTACAGCATCCGATAGCCTGCCGAGGCTGGCGTATGCGCCGCGCGATTCTTTCCCTGCTTTTGGCTCTCGGCGCCCCCCTCAGCGCACTGGATTTTGCGACGTATGACGAAAAAGCCCGCGAGTACAATCTGGTCGGCAATGTCTGGTATTACTTCGAAGAATACAATGAACAGCAACCGCACGAAGCGCTTGAGCTGTTGCAGCAGGGTTTCTTCACCCGCGCACAGGGTAAAAGGTTATCGCTTGGCTATACCGCGAAATCCGTTTGGGTTGCTATTCCGTTTGCAGCGCCACCCGAGAGAAAAGATCGCTTGGTACTCGAACTGACATCGCTCATTGACACCATACAGTTTTTCTACCTCAGCGAACGCGGCCTCATACTCGAATCGTACGTCACTGGGCGGGATTATGCTGTTAGTACACGACCCGTAGTACATCGGAATTTTATATTTCCGCTAACGCTCGATTCAGCGCTGCAGGTGTCTTGGACGCGCCCGGCAGGTACAACTGCCCCGGCGCTCAGGCGAATCATCCTGATGCGCCTGACGAGCCAGGGCAGCATGCTCTTGCCGCTGCGGCTTTTGACCGAAGCGCAGTTTCACAGCGACAACCACATCGAGCAAATGGTATTTGGCGTGTACTTCGGCATCATGCTCGTGATGGTGCTCTATAACCTTTTTCTCTACATTTCCACACGCGAGAGGTCGTATGCCTTTTACGTCCTCTACATACTGTTTTTTATGCTGTTCCAGTTTGCGCTCTGGGGTTTTCTGCATGAACTGCTGCTGCCGGATTACCCACGGCTCGCAAAATACCTTTTACCCGGGTTCCTGCATCTTGCGACCATCTTCCAGCTGTTGTTCGCAGCGCAGTTTTTCCAGGCACAGGCAACGATCCCGCGTCTCTACCGCATATCCGGCTATCTTTCGTTTGCTACTTTTCTCTCTATGCTGGCTGGTCTATTCCTGCCGTACCGTTTTTTTATCACGTTTGGTATTGTCACAGGCAGCGCCGGCGCGCTACTCATCTTTTTTAAAGCGTTCATGTTATACATGAAGAGGCAGAAGATTGCCCGCTTTTTCCTTATAGCATACACGACGCTCATAGGCGGTGTGGTCTTTCTTGCGCTGCGCAATGCGGGAGTTATTAACTATTCGTTTATCAGTTCGTACTCGGCGCAGATTGGTTCTGCACTGGAGGTTATTCTGCTCTCGCTGGCGCTGGCAGACCGCATAAATATCTGGCGTGGCGAAAAAGAGAAAGCACAGCGACAGGTCATCGAACGCGAGCGCGAGATGTCAAGAGCGTTCCAGCTCTTTGTGCCGCAGAAGTTTCTCGAACTTGCAGGCGAAACCGATTTTACACGGCTTACTCTCGGCAAATCGACGACGCGCGAGATTGCCATTCTGTTTTCTGACATTCGCTCGTTCACCTCGCTGTCTGAATCGATGACTCCCGAAGAAAATTTTCGCTTTCTCAATTCCTATCTGAGCCGTATGGGGCCAATTATCCGCCGGCACGGCGGCTTCATCGACAAGTTCATCGGTGATGCCATCATGGCGCTGTTTCCTGAAGATCATGGAGGGTCGAAGGTCAGCGCCGCCATGGAGGGCGTTGGAGCGCTGACCGAGGGACATGGAGGTCCCGAGGTTGCGGCTGCCACGGAGGGCATCCGTGCCGCAACCGAAGATCATGGAGGGTCGAAGGTCAGCGCCGCCATGGAGGGCGTTGGAGCGCTGACCGAGGGACATGGAGGTCCCGAGGTTGCGGCTGCCACGGAGGGCATCCGTGCCGCAACCGAAGATCATGGAGGGTCGAAGGTCAGCGCCGCCATGGAGGGCGTTGGAGCGCTGA
>CAYOZO010000207.1:0-3897 GCA_964408405.1 uncultured Turneriella sp. | reverse complement strand
GACCATCTGCCGATAGACATCGACGTGAGCCTTTTGCGCATCCTGGGTTATGTCTCGGTTGCGCTTTCCATTTTCGCCTCGGTGATACCCGCGCGCAAGGCTGCGAAACTCGAGCCGATTGATATTATCCGGAAAGCAGAGGTCTGATGGAATCACAGCAAAGTAGCGACCGGCCCATTCTTGAAGTCTCCGATTTACAAAAGACGTACCGTGACGGCGAAATCATGGCCGAGGTACTAAAAGGCATTACGTTCCATGTCCATCCAGGAGAATTTGTGGCGATCCAGGGCCCCTCGGGGGCGGGCAAGAGCACGTTGCTCAACCTTCTCGGAGCGCTCGACAAACCCGATTCGGGCAAAATTGTGATCGACGGTCTTGAGCTGACCTCAGGCGTGCGGGCTGATCGCATCGACCTCTTCCGCCGCGACAAGATCGGCTTCATATTCCAGAACCATTATCTGATGCAGGAATTCACGGTTGTCGAAAACGTGATGCTGCCGCTGCGCGTGCAGGGCAAGAGTTATGCGGAGGCAAGAGAGACCGCAGCGCATGTGCTGGGGCGTGTTGGACTTGCGCATCGCCTCGAGCACTATCCGTCGCAGATTTCGGGTGGCGAAAGCCAGCGCGTTGCGGTGGCGCGCGCCGTTGTGAAAAACCCTCCGCTGATTCTGGCCGATGAGCCGACGGGAAATCTCGATTCAGACAACCGGGCTCGTTTCATCGATGTGCTGAACACGTTGCAGGCAGAAGATCGTCTGACCGTGATTGTCGTGACGCATGAATCGGAGCTCGCGATGGCAGCTTCGCGTCGCCTGCTCATGCGGGATGGCAGACTTGTGCCTGAAGGTAGGCCTGCTGCGGTGCAAACTCCGCCTCATCCGAACGGATAGACGGCTGTCGAGAAAACATTGCCGACTTGAGCCGTGCGCGCGCTCATGCTCCCTGTTTTGGCCATCCCCAGCGCATCTGCGGTGGAAACAATTGCAGATAATAATGGCGGGAGGATAAGGTTCCGTGGAAATTCTGGGGTATAAGTAGAAGTCTGTTAGCGCGTTTGATGGCCAGCCAGAACAATGCCTCATCGCTCACCCGACTACAGTTCTGTTTTTCCATAACGAGGTGCCGCAGGTATAGTCGAAGTGCCATCCGTATCAGGCGTGAAACCGTCACCTTTAACTCCATAGCCGCCAGCCGAATCATCTTCACGTCCTCACCATATAGACACACCAGATGCCGATGGTGTTTCTCAGCCTGCCCGTAGTCAGCTTTATCGCGTGCGGCCAAATTACGAAAGATGGCGCGGTGTCTCAGACTGCTGCGCTCTACCAATTGAAAGAGACAAAACCTTGTAATCCTGGAGAAGGTGACCTGGTGTCTACGGGCAAGGCCTTGGATTTGCTGCCATATTTGCAGGGGCAGGCGTACCTCCCATACGTCGGCAATCTTGTCCGGTTTGTTGCTGAGAAACGTAGGTTGTGATCTGCACTGCATAAGCCCTCTATATATTAAATACCAGAGAACTGCGTTTTTTTCTCAGATTTTTTGAAAAAAACGCGTTTCTGGCTTGCAGCTGCCACGGGGTCTCTATAGTTATGGAAAATCAGAGCTGGCGCATGCTCTGACTGGCCCTAGCATGCCCTTGCGATGCCAGTGTCGCGCTAAGATTTGGCAGATGCCTTCTGTCTGACGAAGCGACGCAGCAGTAAGAGCGCCACAGCGCAGAGATAGATCCAAACCGGCCAGTTGCCGACAAGCGCAAAGAGCGTCACGCTTCGCTCCATAACTGGAACGCGATAGATCTGGTTCACCCGTTCGAACATCTTTGTCTGTCCAAATACTTCGCCCGTCGTGGAAGTGTAAGAACTGATGCCCGAATTGGTGGAGCGCAGAATGGGCATACGCAGCTCGATAGCGCGCATGATCCCGAGCGTCATGTGCTGCAGGCTTTCGTATGAATCGCCAAACCAGGCGTCGTTGGTGATGTTGATTATGAATTGCGCGCTGTTTTCTGTTCGTTTGTCGAATCCGCGCGCATAGTCTGGGAGTATAATTTCATAACAGATGAGCGGCATCGCTTTTACCGTGCCATGTCTGGTTGCCAGATTAAACAGGTTGAACCTCTGTCCGTGCGCGAAGTCTGAAACCGCCGGAAAAAGATTCTTGAGCGCAGGAAACGTATCGCCGAGTGGCATGAACTCGCCAAAGGGGAGCAGAAAATTTTTCTGGTAGCTTGCAAGCTGCGCGCCGTTTGCATCGAGATGCCACATGTTGGAGTAATCTTTGCGCGTTATCGGGTCGTGGTAGATGTCGTTGATGATGATGGGCGTCTGCGTTGCTCTCTGCAACTCGCCAATCGCAGTGCGCAATTCAACCGATCGCTCGTATTCCATCGCCGGAATCGAACTTTCTGGCCAGACAACCAGGTCAGTCTTTTCACCACGCGCGGCAGCCTCGCTGACGAGTCTTTGCGTCTGGGCAATCATGCGCGAGATGATGTATGGCCGTTCGTGGTAGCTGGTAATCAGCGGTACATTGCCCTGCGGCACGCCGATGCTGATTTTGGGCGCCGCTTCTTCACGGGCAGCGAAGCGCTGTATCTGTATGAAACCATAAAGGTGTGTCACAAAGAGCAGGAAAGTGAGCAGCTGCAAACTCCGGCTCTGCCGCAGAAGCAAGCGCCACTGGTACTCGAGGTGAAGGTAGTCGCGCGCGGTATTCCAGGCGAGGTACTGGATGAGAATCCAGAGGAGCGAGAGGCCGCGCGTGCCAATTAGATCGGCGCCCTGCGCAAACCACAGGTCGCCGCTCACCAGGTTGCTGCCGTACCACGGGAAAAGCTGCCAGCCGATCAGCTCGAAGAGTCCGAATGCGGCAACGACGGCGGCGGTCTTTAAGGCCCTGTTGGAAAAAAACTCGCGCTGCTGCGCCAGCAGCCGCAGGAAAAAGAAAAAGAACAGCATCTTGCTGCCCGTGCCCAGCGAGTAGAGTAGAAAGAGCGGAAAAGCTACTGCCTGTGGCATCATGCCGTAAACGGCGATGGTGTGCATGATCCAGTGGTAGCCCACCAGGTTGAGAATCATGATCCACACCAGCCAGAACCAGACTACCTGCCTGCGGGTGAGGGGAGTTGTCTCGAATACGTAAAATACCGGCAGTAACGATATAAATCCCAATGGAAACAGATTATAAGGGACAAACGAAAGCGATGTCAGTACGGCCGAGACAGCCGATAGAAAAAGGATGCGGCGCATTATCCGTGCCCGTTCTGCTTTTTTTGCAACTGCATGCGTTCAAAGACGATTGCCGGCACCTGGTCGGCAATGTTACCGCCGAAGTGCGCGACCTCTTTGACGATTGTACTCGAGATAAACGAGTTTTCCGAGCCCGCCATCAGGAACATCGTCTCGAGGTCGGGCAACAGCTTTCGGTTCATGAGAAAGATCGCATGTTCGTAGTCAAAATCGGAAACGGCGCGCAATCCTCTGATGACGATGCGTGTGTTGCGCGCACGACAGAAATCGACCAAAAGGCCTTCAAATGTCTCGACCTGAACCTGCGGGTAGTCGCGCACCACTTCGCGGATGATGTCAACACGCTCTTCCGGACTGAACATACTTTTTTTCGAGGTATTCCTGAGCACGGCAATGGTCAGACTGTCCACAATGCGGAGTGCCCGCTGTACGATATCGAGATGGCCATTGGTGAACGGGTCGAAGCTGCCGGGATAGACTGCGCTGCGCATGGCGCTTGTCTTCTGGCGGCAGAGTGGGCGTAAAGACTAACGCGTGCATGGCCCGCTGGCGATGGGAGGGACAATTTTTTTGTTGCAAAGTTCCTCAACGCCACGTCGAGACTAACAGCCTGTTGAAAAAACCCAGAAACACTGCCTTTTTCCGC
>CAYOZO010000206.1:3509-3912 GCA_964408405.1 uncultured Turneriella sp. | reverse complement strand
AAAACAGTTCTTCGGCTGCGATCGTCAGCGACGAATCGCCGCCACAGATGCCGATGATATCGAAGCGACCGGCAAAGGCGCGCGCGTGCACGCGAAAGTCCGTTTCACTACTTGTCGTATAAGAGACGATTTCGAAAGCTCCGGCTTTCAGCAGATTCTCAAAATCGGGCCAGGCTTTGACGGCGCGTCCACCGGCAGAAGCCGGGTTAATGAGGACACCAATTTTTCGTGTCGCCACTCTACTTTAGCAGGTTTTCGAGCGCCTTGATCTCGCGCACAAACTGCCATGCCTGCAGATCGTTCTTTATTTCGTCGCGGATTTTTCGCGACAGGTAATAGAGCGAGCGGGTGTAACCGCCTTTGGCATAGGGTTCAACCCACTGTACCAAAAAGCCCTCTTCTT
>CAYOZO010000206.1:0-3487 GCA_964408405.1 uncultured Turneriella sp. | reverse complement strand
CATGTATAGGCGCCACGGTTACTTTCGCCGACATTCGAGCCTGTGCGCTGGCCGTATTTTTCGCTGAGCTTGGTATAGAGCTCTTCGGATTTTAGCAGAGGAAAAATGCTTTCGACAAAGAAAAACTTGGCCGTACCTGCAGTGGGATCATCGGTCACCGGTTTGTCACTGGGTTTGGGCACCTGTGGTGAGCCTGGTCGAACCATTGACTCGACCATCTTGTCGGCTGGCTTCTTGTAGAATACGTAGCGGTAATAGATTTCACGGCGGCGAATCAGAATTTCGCGGTCGGGTGTGTCAGAGACGATTTCGACGTTATCCGCTGCATTCGCGTTCGCCGCCATAACACGAAAACGCTCCTTCACGTCTTTGTACGTAGTACCCCAGGCGATGCCGTCAAAACCTTCGATCTTTGAGTGCTGCTGGTTATTGCCTTGCTGCCCGCTTGCGGGCTGTGCAGAAGCACTTCCGCTACTTCCCGGTGGCCGCGTTGCGGGAGCTGCTGTGGCGCCAGTACCAGGACGCGTCGGCGCAGGACTCGCTGCAGCCGGGGCGGTCGTGGCAGGCCGCGCGGGCGCTGCCGGTGGCGGTGCGGGCTGTGCCCATAATACGGCCGTAACGGCCAGAACAGCTGAAAATCCCACGCGTAGCTTCACGTTTGATTATCGGTTTTGCGAAGAAAAAGCATAAGGCCCGGTGAGGGACAAAAATCACCTTTGCATAGCGTGTCGGCGCCACAAAGGGGTGTCTATGTCGCTTACCATCGTGCCACTGGGCAATACAAAGAAAGAAGTCAAGAAGTTCGCCTATTTCATGAAAGATGTCTATCGGGACTACCCGCATTTCGTTCCGCCGATCTACTCTGAGCTGATAAAGTTTATTCACTCGGGCCCTTTTAATCATATTGGCGAGAAACAGCTCTACCTCGCGTACCGCGGGGACAAGATTGTCGCCCGCCTGTCAGTGCACCGCAATTTCGCGCACAACGAACACTACAAGACCAACCAGGGGTTCTTTGGTTTCTTTGAAGCGCTCGATGACCAGGAGGCAGTCAACGCGATTTTTGCCGAAGGCGAAAAGTGGCTCAAAGCAAAGGGATGTACCTCGGTTCTGGGGCCAATGAACTTTGCGGTCTATGACGAGATCGGTCTGCTCATTGACGCCTTCGACATGGATCCGGTGCTGCTCTGCACGTATAATCCGCCCTACTACCTCAAGCTCTTGGAAAATGCGGGTTACGCCAAGGAGGTGGACTGGTATGCATATTTGAAGGACCAGACAATACCCAATTTCATGCGGCTCATCAACAACCGGGTGCTGAAACAGCCAGGCCTCGTGATCAGGGAGGTTAACCGAAAAAATATCGATGCAGAAGCAGCGGCGGTGAAGCACATCTTCAACCAGGCCTGGGCGGAGAACTGGGGGAACGTACCCTTTACGGATGAGCAGTGGCACCATCTGGTAAAAGAGCTCAAGATGATCATCAATGAAAAACTCGCCTTTATTGCGGAGCTCAACGGTGAACCGATAGCCTTCTCGATTAGCCTCATCGATGCCAACCAGGCGGTGAAGAAAGCCAACGGCAGTCTTTTCCCCTTCGGCTTCATTCGATTGTTACTCGCAATGAAAAAAATAAAGCGCATACGCACGACCATCATGGGAGTACTGAAAGAACACCGTAACCGGGGCATTGAGATTGCCATGATCCACAAGACCATGGTAAACGGCATCGCCCTGGGATTCACAGAGGCGGACTGCTCTCTCATTGTCGAAACAAACCATGCCATGATCACGGTTCTCGAAAAGATTGGGTGTATTCGCTACAAGACGTATCGCGTACTAAAGAAGAACATCTGATCACTTACTGCTGGCATTGTTGCCGGTTTTCTGACTTGACGTTCGGCTTAACCGATCTCACCTGGACGACCGGAATTTGAAAAAAGCCGGAAACCTCATCGCAGGAGATAACATGAAAAGAAACGTAATTCTGAGTCTGCTCACGCTCAGCCTGGTTTTGCCAGTTGAGGCGCAGAAAAAGGCCCCGGCGAAAAAGGCAGCTAAGGCTGCGGCAAAAGAAGCGCCTGCGCCCGTACAGCCAGTTGCGGCGCCGGCTAATGCTGAAGAACCGACGATCGATGCTGCAGCGGCCAACAAATACGGAGTTTCTGAAGAACTCGTCGAATCGCTCAAGCGCAAGCGCCTGCTGAATGACCAGGACTTTCAGAAGAAGAAAGAAGGCGGCTTTATCACAGGTTTGCCGCTCATCAACTCCGACCCAAATACGGGTATAGGCTACGGCGCACGGCTTTACTATTTTTACAACGGCGAGAAGGAAGATCCGCTCTTTCGCCGCACGCCTTACCGCCATCAGGTTTATGCACAGTTTTTCCAGACTACTTTTGGTTACCAGTACCACGAACTCAACTGGGATTCCCCGTACATTTTCAACTCGCTTTTCCGGGTTCGCTCGGCGATAGTCTATGAGAAGAATATCTGGGCAAACTACTTCGGTACCGGGGCGCGCACGATGCAGCCACTGAGCTTTGCGGGTCAAACCTACGATAAATATGCTGACTATAATAACATACTGCGCAAGATAGAAAATGGTGAAACCAATTCAGGTTTTAACCGTTATGCATTTGAACGTCCGGCTGCAGTAGCTTTTTTCGAGCGAGATTTCTTCGGTGGCATCGTTCGCCCGCAGTTGGGAGTTCATATCGGTAGGTACAATATTCGCGATCTCGAGGGCTCAAAAGTTCAGGCAGACGGCGGCGAAGCTACCAGCAAAAAGACTCTTCTCGGTATCGAAAATGAGCAAGGCCTAGTGCGGGGCTATGACGGTGGCTGGCATAATCTGGCGCGGTTTGGTTTGACGATCGATACGCGCGACTATGAGCCCGACCCTAACAAGGGCCAGATGTTTGAAGCAATTGTCGAAACCTCTAACAAGGGGTTGGGTTCACAATTCAACTTCACCCGCTATACTGTTTCGGAGCGCGTCTTCTTCAGCCCGTTTGAAAAACTGGTTGATCTGGTCGTCGCAGGGCGCGCGGTTTACACGCAGGCAGTCGGCGATGTGCCGTTCTATTCGCTCGACCAGTTTTCGAGCACCGAACGTATCTACCAGGGCGCCCTGGGCGGTCTGCGTTCGCTGCGCGGTTACAAAGCAAGCCGCTTCATGGCGACGAATATGGCGCTGGCAAACCTTGAGCTCCGCTGGACTATGTTCGACTTCACCGTTGCAGGCCAGCGCTTTGCGCCGATCTTAGTGCCGTTCTTCGACATCGGCAGCGCGTTTGACCAACCCAAAGACATTTCGACCAGCGTCTGGCGCTATGCTTATGGTGCGGGATTGCGTATTGCGTGGAACCAGGCCACGATCATCATGGTGGACTATGCAATGAGCAAAGAAGACTCAAATTTGTTCATCAACTTCAGCCACATCTTCTGATAACGCGATTTTCTGCGGGCCGACGGCCCGCAGAAA
>CAYOZO010000205.1:0-3938 GCA_964408405.1 uncultured Turneriella sp. | reverse complement strand
CGTGGAGCAAATCGGTACGATTTGCGAAGGAATTTTTGCCGATTAGCGGACGCGGATTGCGCGAAAAATCGCCCCGGCAAGTTGGCGCAAGAGGCTCATGACCTTACTAAACCGGAAAATTCGCTTGGCAATGTGAGCAGTGCCCAACACTTCTCTCGGCGTCATGCTGCGGGCTACTCTGGTATTCTGCTTTGGTTTGCCGCTGGCGCTGCAGAGCAAAGCAGAGAATCCCCTGGTCGAGCAGCAGGTATTTGAATTACCCGGACGAGCCGGGGTTTTTGAAATGGAAAGTGGCTGTTCATACCGGCCGCCCGTTTCAGGAGCCGGGTATGTCCCATTTCAAGGCACGCTGACGCTGGGGTTTCGCTATGAATCGCTCGAACTTAGCTGCGCTATCCATGTCAACGAGCCCTTGCGACCCGTAAGGCTCGTCCTGGCCGCGCCCTGGCTTGATCGGGTTATGCTGCTTCCCGAAGCAGGGGGCGAACCGCTTTTGGCAGGCGAACTTGTTCCTCCGCATCTGCGCGCCCTGTCCTCAAGAAACCCATCTTTTCCTTTGGTTTTGCGGCAAGGGTTGAATACGATTGCTCTTCGTATAGAATCGCCCGGTGCACGCTTGATGCTCCCGCTGGAGCTGCACGATGAGGCGTCGTTTCTCACCCATGAATTCCGGGATCACTGGCTTCTGGGTGCTTTTTTCGGCGTTATAACTTGTCTGATGATCGTTTCACTCGTGTTCGGCGGCTATAGCAGAGACCCGATTTTTTTCGTGTACGCTTTTGGGCTGCTCGCAAATCTGGGTTTGCTCTTTATCCAGTTCGGACTGCCCGGAGTGATTTTCGCATTTGCCGGCAGTTCGCTCAACACGCTCACCGCTTTGCTGACTGTCGTAGCGGCGATGTTTTTCACTGAGTTTCATCGCCAGTACCTGCGCATCACCCAGGGAAGCGGAGCTTTTGTTTTGCGCGTCATCTGCGTCTCCGGTCTGGCGGTCTCCACGTTGGCATTCATTCTGCCATTTCCGCGCGCCGTGCGGTTGTCGCTCTATTTTGTCATTCTTGTTGATTTGGTCTTGCTCTATGTCCTGATTGTCCAGCTTTCGCGCAGGCAGTTTAGATATTCCGGTTTTTACCTGGCGGGCTGGATCATTTTTCTCGGCAGCGTTATGTTGCACCTGCTGACGATATTCGGTGTCTTACCCGCAAATATTCTTACCCGATCGGTTTTTCACCTGAGTTTCCTGATCCAGTCTCTGCTCTTTACGCTCGCGCTGGGGTCAAAGCACCGCGAGCTGCTGGAAGAAGAAAAAAATGCACGACTTGCGATGAAGCTGATTGAACAGGAATACCGGCAGGCGAGTGATATTCACAGGCGGCTTCTGCCCGAAAAAAAACCGGTAATTCCCCGACTGGCGCTCGACATACTGTACATACCGATGGGACAGCTTGGGGGGGATTTCTACACTTTCCAGGAGCAGGGCGACGGCAGCTGGATCTTCCTGATTGCCGACGTGCAGGGGCATGGATTACCTGCTGCGCTTGATGCCTCATCGGTCAAGCTGGCCTTTCAGGAAGCTGTCAGCAAGAACGGCGGACCGGGCAGCATACTCTCGGAAATGAACCGACTGCTTGCGCTGCATCTGAGGAATCGTTTCATCAGCGCGCAGGTTCTGCGCTGGCTGCCCGCAAGCAGTACAATGCAGATTGCGAGCGCAGGACATCCGTATCCGCTTCTGTATTCGCGTTTGTCAGGCAAGAGCCGCGAGCTGCGCGCTGAAGGCTCGATTCTGGGCCTTTACAGCGAGGCTACCTACCGGGAGTTTGAGGTTGAGCTCAGCTTGGGGGATTACCTGCTGGTGTACACCGATGGCCTGATTGAAGACCCCGCTTCTGAAAGTTCGTATGACGAAGATATGCAAAACCTCATGGCCGTCATGGAATCAATGGACAGTGACCGACCAGCGGCGTCGCATTTTGCCGAACAGATGCCACGGTTTCGTATCAGCGAGCCCTGGAGCGATGACGTGACAGCGCTGCTTTTAACCTGCCAAACGGCCTGAGTTCCTGGTTCTTAAGCTGCCTGACTTGCAGCCCGGCACCGGCTTAGCCAATGAAATGCGTTTTCAGGAGCGCTATGTCGGTTTACGCTCTGTCCTCAATTCACAGAGCACAACAGTCATGGATGAAGAGATCGAGCGGATGACCGGCATTACCCGCGAGCGGGCGCTCAGGATCGACGAAGTAAATCTGGCAGAGCGCCTGGGGTTTGACACCATTCGCGCGCTCAGTAAAGAGTTCTACAGCCGGGTATTCAACGACGAGGAGCGCTGGTTCAGAAACATCTTCAGCGATAGCACAATAGAAGAGGCGATACAAAATCAAAGCGAATTCTTTTTCCAGCGTCTGGGCGGTGAGCCGCTCTACTCGCAGCGCAAAGGACATCCGGCGCTGATTGCACGCCACATAAAATTCAACATGTCGCTGAAAGCAACGGAGCGCTGGGTTTATCACATGAAAAATGCGCTTGAAGCGATCTCTGCTATTGACGATGATTCGCGCCAGAGGATGCTCGATTTCTTTACGCACACAGCATATTTCCTGCATCTCGGGTGTACCGCCAGACAGCGGCAGATATATCAGTCGCCGTAATCAAAAAAATAGTCTTTGTTGGAAAGCGCCTGCGGCGTTTCGTCTGTGTTTCCGGTTACATTCTGCACAATTTCCCGCAATATGGTTATTTCTTCTTCCCAATAGGCGTCTGAGGCAAAATCGGGAAATGCAGCCTTGAATGACGGATCTTCATAACGGCGTGCGATCCAGCCGGAATAGTGGACGATACGCATCGCTCGCAGAAGCTCCGCGTCGGCCAGCCAGCGTTCGTCAAAGTCACGGAATTCGCGGTACGCATCGAGAAATACAGTGCGTTCAGATTCGGGTCGTCCCGAAAACAGCATCCAGACATCCTGCAATGGCGGGCCGCTGATGGCGTCATCGAAATCCAGGAGAAACCAGCCTTCGCTGCCGCTCAGGATATTCCCCTTGTGCAGATCGCCGTGGATGCGATGCTGGGGGTGGTTCGCAGAACGCACACGCCACTCAGCAGCGAGGATCGCGACAAGCTCGCTGTATTCTGCCACAAAACCAGGTTTAAGAAACTCTCTTTCCTGCAGGGCATCTAATGGCTCCATGAGGTAGCGTTCCGCGGAAAACGCAGGCCGGTGCCGCATTGTGGCGCCTGATCCGGTGTTGTGCAAGCGCGCGATCAGGCGTCCCAGTATTTGCAGATCGATCGTGCTGAGCTCTTCAGGTTCGCGTCCGCCCGTGCGTGGCCAAATTGCAAAATAAATACCCTGCCACTCAAAGAGCGTGCTTTCCTGAATCTGCAGCGGATAGAGCGCAGGGACTTCGTCCGCGGCAAGATCCTGCAGAAACTGGTGTTCCTCGATGATCTGTTCCTTGCTCCAGCGCTGCGGCCGGTAGAATTTTGTGACTACATGCTGCCCGTTCTCGAGCCTAAGGTCAAAGACCCGGTTTTCCATGCTGTTGAGCTGCGCAACATGGCCCGAAGGTTCAAGCCCCAACCTGCTCAAGGCCGCGATAATTTCATCGGGCGTTAGCCTGAAGAAGAACTCACTCTGTTCGTCGTCGGGCATAACGCTGGATCTTATCCGCGCGGTCTTATCGCACTGCCAGGAGCAGGCGCGCCCTCGCAATCTCAGGAAATACGCTTTCGATCTCGCGGGCAGATATCTTCCGGGTTGCCTGGGTACCGGCTTTCATTTCGAAAAGGTTTTCTGTTTTCGCCGATAGCTCCCACTTTTGCTCAGCATGGCTGACTATCGCCTGGCCATCGATGAGGTATATCTGCGTCTTGCCCATTTGGTTTTGCAGGAGCAGCCTCGTTCCGTTCAGGCGTACCAGGTGCTCATTGGCAAGCAG
>CAYOZO010000204.1:0-3962 GCA_964408405.1 uncultured Turneriella sp. | reverse complement strand
CTGCAGCTGCGCTCGGTTTCAACATCCTGCTTTGCGGCTGTTTTTCAACAGCCTGATAGGCCTCTGCGGGCATTATTCAGGAAACAAGTTTCACAAACCTGCGTTTGCCCGCACGGAGAATAAAGTCTTCCTCCACTCGCATCCTGAAGTCCGCCAAAACCATTTCGCTGCCATCCGCTTCGACGCGGTAGATAGATTTCTGCTCGATCATACGGCGCGCTTCTGAATTCGACGGCGCAAGCCCCGCTTCTTTGACAACGTTCACCAACTGCGCGCCCCTGGTATAACGAAATTCCGGCACATCGTGCGGAATACCGCGGTCCTTCGGATTATGCACTTTGTTCCATTCTTCAGCAGTCGCTGCGGCAATTGCTGCAGAAGTAAAGCGCGCCGTGATTTCAAGCGCGAGGTCAGCCTTGGCCTGTTTGGGGTGCAGACTGCCGTCTGCGATCGCTTTTTTGAGCGCCTCTAACTCCCCCACCGACTTGTCCGAAAGCAGGTTGTAATACATGAGCATCAGTTCATCGCTGATGCTCATCAGCTTGCCATAGATATCTGCCGGCGCTTCCTGGATGCCGATGTAGTTGCCGAGCGACTTCGACATCTTTTTCACGCCGTCGAGACCGACTAAGAGCGGTGTCATCATCACGCACTGCTGCGGCTGTTCATAAGCCGCCTGCAGGTCGCGGCCGACGAGCAGGTTAAACTTCTGGTCGGTACCGCCGAGCTCGATGTCGCATTCCAGCGCCACCGAATCATAGCCCTGCATCAACGGATACATGAACTCGACGAGCGAGATTGGCTGGCCCGCAGCGTAGCGTTTGGAAAAATCGTCGCGCTCGAGCATGCGCGCCACCGTGTATTTGCCCGTAAGGTGAAGCATGTCCTCGAGCTTGAGGTCATTGAGCCATGTCGAGTTAAAGACGATTTCCGTTTTTTGCGGATCGAGAATTTTGAAGACCTGTTCTTTATAGGTTTTAGCATTGGCCTCAACCTCATTGCGCGAGAGCACCTTGCGCGTCTCAGACTTGCCCGTGGGGTCGCCAATCATCGCGGTGTAGTCGCCGATGAGAAAAAGTACATGGTGGCCGAACTTCTGGAACTGGCGCAGCTTCTGTATCAGCACCGTGTGCCCGAGATGCAGGTCGGGCGCTGTCGGGTCGAAGCCCGCCTTCACGCGCAGCGGAATCTTCTTGTTGTGAGCATCGAGCAGTTTCCTGCGAAACTCGTGCACCGGCAGCACTTCTTCGGCGCCGCGCATGAGTTCCTCGAATTGTGCCTCGAGCTCAGCGGGTAGTTCGACCTTTTCTGCGGGGGCTGCCATCCGTTAGAATCTATTCCTGAGACAGGCCGGCAAGCGGGGTGCTTTTTCCGGGAACAGAATTGGCAGTCGTCAAACAAGTTGACAGTGCAAACAGCGGGCAGGCATGATCGCCACGCAGTGAATCGGGATTTTCTTATGCGGGTCCGCCGCAACTGGGGTGAATTCTGGCTCAACACGGGGCGGCGAAACGAATTCCTGATTTCGCTGGGGCTGCTTACAGCGATCATGCTGGTGACGCTGAAATTTCTGCATTACAACGAACAGCGGGTGGGCGTACGGGTAGCTGACCCATTGCTCGCCATGATACCTCCCGTTGACCTGAGTCATCTCACCTTTGTCCTGCTTTACCTGGGCCTCGTTGCGACAGTCTCGCTCTTGATGGCACAGCCGCACAGGCTGCTGATTGGTATACAGGTCTATGCAGTCTACGCGGCCCTGCGCATGCTCTCGATGTGGCTGATTCCGCTCGAACCCCCAGAGGGTATGATACCGCTCAGGGATCCGCTGATGTTCTGGGCGCACACGGGAGTGCAGCTCAACAAGGACCTGTTCTTCTCGGGACATACGGCGACGATGTTCATCTTCTACCTGGTTATTCCGAAAAGCCGCACGAAATCCCTATTTCTGATTGGCTTTATCATCATGGCCTGCTGCCTGATCGTGCAGCGTGTGCACTATTCGGTGGATGTTTTGTCGGCACCGTTCTACTGCTACGGCGCGCTGGGTCTCGTACTACGGCTGCGGAAGATACTGAGGCTGGACCCCGATCTGCACAATTGGCTTAGCGCGCGTGATCATGGTTAGCCGCCGCTGTTAGCGAGCCCCAAAAAGCCGAAAAGACGGCACGCCGGAATCTCGTGCACAAGTGCACAGCATTTTTGGAATAAAAAGTTGACGGATTGTTCAACTTTGTCGATACTCTACCTAAGGGTACGCGGCCATTGCCGAGCACCCGCGGAGGAAAAATGGCAAATACACAGCAAAAAATCCAGGTGCGCCGAATCAACTTTGGCCACGAAACCGAGGACAAAGTGCATTGGTTCAGAAATAACCAGATCATGACGCACTTCATGAACTCACTGCATTCGGTTTTTCCCGATGGCGAGCGCCTCTTTATCCGCAGCGTGAAGTACTTCGAGAAAGAGATCAAGAACCCCGAGCTCAAAGAGCGCGTCAAAGCCTTTATCGGGCAGGAAATGCAGCACGGCATCCAGCACGAGCGCTTCTTGCAGGCGCTCGACAGGATGGGGCTTGAAGGCACTGCGTTCGAGGAGTGGTACAGTAAAAATGCCTACGTATCTAAGGAAGACAAGATGTCGGCGGAGCGTCTGCTGCTCACGCCACTGCGCTGGCTGTTCGGCGATGAGACCGCAGAGCGCATGTCGCTTTCGGTGACAGCCGCCCTGGAACACTATACCTCCACCCTGGGCGAAGTTGTACTCAAGAATGAAGCATACTACACCGAAGGCATGCCCGAGAACCTCAAGCAACTCTTCCTCTGGCACGCGGCTGAAGAAGTTGAGCACAAATCTGTCGCTTTCGATGTTTTTCACGATGTGGCAGGCGGTAATTACTTCGAACGCCAGGTCGGCTTTGCCTTCGGCTCGTTCTTTCTCGCCTACTACATCGGCATCGGCTGGGCGTGGTATCTGGCCAAGGACAAAGAGCGCGACCTCGCAAAGCTGCCAAAGGACCTGCTCGATTCTATACCAGTGTATTTCAACCTGCTGAAAGATGTCATCATCGGCGGTTTGCAGTACCTGAAACCGGGCTTCCATCCCGACCAGATGGACAACGACCACCTGGCGCGTGAACTCTTCAGACGCTACGAGACTGAATTCGCGCAAAAGTCGGCGTAAAAGTCTAAGCCGTTTGGTTTTCGCTCTGAGCGCGGAAACCAAACAGGCCACATGAACAACCATTGTTGCCGGATCGTGCTGACGGGCGGGCCTGGCGGCGGCAAGACTACGGCTGCCGACCTTTACCGACGCGAGATCGGCGAGGGTGTAGTCATTGTACCCGAAGCCGCCACGTTGCTCTACATGGGCGGCTTTCCGCGGCATGGCGAAGCGGATGTGATGCGCGCCACGCAACGTGCCATTTACCACGTGCAGAAAAATCTGGAAGACGCGCATTATGCCAACTACCGGCACCGCGTCCTGCTCTGCGACCGGGGCACAGTGGACGGCGCGGCGTACTGGCCAGGCGAGACTGAAGACTTCTTTTCCCATCTTGGCACTACTCTGCAGGCGGAGCTTAGCCGTTACGACGCTGTGATCTTCTTTGAGACAGCCGCTGTAGGCGGTATCTCGATCATTGAAGGGGGAAATCCGACGAGAACTGAATCGCTCGAACTCGCGCGCACCCTGGATGCAAGACTGCGCAACCTGTGGTCGCGGCATCCAAACTTCATTTTTGTGCCGCATAACGCCTCATTCCTGCGCAAGGTAAACGCCGGCCTGGCAGAGCTGGAAAAATTCGTCACGCGCTACCACCAGCGCGCGGGAGGCGCATCGGGCTCAGAGCCTGTGCGCTAACTCATGCCAAAAAAACAAAAAGGCGATTTTTTGCGCGAGCCGGGGCCGCGATTCGCCTGAACATGTGCGAAAATCGGCGAAAATTCGCGCCTTTTGGCGCC
>CAYOZO010000203.1:0-4100 GCA_964408405.1 uncultured Turneriella sp. | reverse complement strand
TCGCCGTCAATGTTGTAGAAGCCGTTCTTGAGCAGAAAGAGCGCCGGATTGACGTCCAGTCCACTTTGTGCTGTGATGAGAGATGCGTAACGGTAGGCGTATGTTGAGCTAATGGGATTGTTGGTGTTGAACAGTTTAGCTCCCGTTGATTGGCCATCTGTCGCGCTGTAGTCGTTATAGACAAGCTGCTTTGCACCGGCGAACGCATCGTTACCGCTGCGATAAACCGAGTTGCCATAAATTGTCGCCAAGGCAGAAACGACGCTCGTTACGCCCGGGCCCAGGTCGAGAATGTATTTTGCTACGGGCGAACCGCGGTGCGGCGAAGAGATCGAGATGAGCACGCGCACAA
Source organism: uncultured Turneriella sp. (assembly GCA_964408405.1). Taxonomy (GTDB): domain Bacteria; phylum Spirochaetota; class Leptospiria; order Turneriellales; family Turneriellaceae; genus Turneriella. The sequence continues at coordinate 3,748 of CAYOZO010000203.1, read as the reverse complement.
CCTGGCGTCCTTTGCGCTGGTAGAGGACTTTTGCCGCTTTGCGAATGTCTAGTCCACCCTGCGAATGGCCGACGAGGTTGATGTAACTTGCGCCGACGGATGTCATGTAAGATTCAATCTGGTTTGCGATGTCGAGACCGCGTACTTCTGATGACTGGAAGGGGTATGTCTGCGTTTGGAACGCGCGCTGGCCGCTGTTGATGTTGCCGTTGCAGGTAACTTCAAGAAATTCATCGCACGGATCGCCGACGAAAACGCCGTAATCGTCGCCCCAGTAGGAATAACCGAGCAGATCGTCAAAGCCAGCCATACCGTGCGCAAATACCACAGGGTAGGTGGTTTTAGGAACCGCTGCGAATGCCGAGCCGTTCAGAGCCGCAATAACCAAGAGCAGAAGTGACAGACTGAATTTTTTCATTACATATTTTCTCCTTCACGCATTTCTGAGAGCAGACTGTAATGGATGCCGGATGGGGTATTGGGCCAAAATAAGAGTGAACGAATGTTTATTTTGTTTTTGCATGTCCTGTCGTCTGGGCTGCTCAATCTACTTTACACTCCGGATATCTGTCATTACGCGTCGCATAATAATGGCGTTGCTATCAAACCTTAACAGGGCTATGCTGTTCTGGGCAATTTGCTCCCAGGCGCTCTCGGCAGAGCAGGCCGCAACTCTGAAGGCAGATAAGCCGGTAGTGATCGAGGCGGGCGCTGATCCAGCCGCGCCCATTACAAAGAAGTTGATCTTTCTCGATTTCTACAATGAATCGAACGACCCCAACGTCAAATGGCTGACTGACTCTATTGGCGAGTCGATTTTCGAGCTGACCAAAAACAAGTACAGATATGTGCGCATCGAAAGCAGGGTCTGGCGCGAGTATGCTGCGTCCAAAGCCTTCAGGCCAGAAGATTTCTACGACGTCGATAAGTTGCAGGCAATGGGATTTGCCCTGAAAGCTGATGGCATTATCTTTGGCAAGTTTCGCTCCTCCGCAGAGAATATTGAAATCAGCGGAAAGATTCTTTCGGTCGTCGACAAGGACATCGTCGCCGAAAAAAACATCACCGTACCGTTCTCAAGCCAGATGTTCGAAGATGTGCAGGATGTTTCGGAAACACTCGGTAGCCGCATCAAAGACCTGTTCTACCCGTCAGACCGGGGAGCTCTTTGGCGTTCGGCGCTCTTGCCGGGTTGGGGGCAATTCTACAAGCAGCGCAAGACGGCAGGCTACATCTACAGCGGTGTCATTGGAACCGGCGCGGCATTCACGCTCTTTTCGTTCGTGATGCTGCAATCGGCGAAACGGCAGTACGCGAGCTATAATCCCGATCACGTGGTGACTCCACAGGGGGAGTTCGGAATCAAGGACCCGGCGGCGGCGCAGGCAGAGTTTGCGCGGCTCGAGGCCAAGGCCGAGCAGTGGTACCAGATTACCGTGATAAGCGCGGGGGTTACCCTGGGGATTTACCTCTGGCACCTGTTCGACGCCTGGTTTTTCGAGGGGAGCTATGTGGAGCTCGGGAAATCCATAGCAGCTATGGAATTCCATAGCTGCTGTACCCTGTTGGGGTCGCAAATACGAGTTATGAACGATCGTTCACCTGTTTCGGTAAGGGTGGAATATGTATTTTGAAGTGGACTTACAAATTTATCTAAAATGCCGGACAAAACTGCGTGAACGGGTAAGCTTAGCTGAGGTCATATCGGCCCAGGTCTTTGGTAGGTACTAAAAAATGCAGCATCAAAAATCGCTCCTGCTTTATGGCTTGTTCTATCCTTATATATGGCTCTCGCTCGCATTAGGGTCTACCGGCTGCTCCTGGCTCAAACTCGACCGCGAGAGTAACTGTCTCAACGACAAGACCGCCTGTTTCAAAAGCGACAGCAGCCGCCCGCGCGTGGTGGCATTCACCACGCAGCCGCCGCTCGACGGCAATAACAGCCTCTCCGAACTTGCACACATCGACGTCACCTTCAGCGAAGAAATCAAAGACGGCGAAAAGGCCTCGATCTATCGTTTTAAGCCGAGCGGGATTCACAATTTCGCTATTACGAGCGTGCAGCGGCTTTCGACCTATACCTACCGTCTTTTTGTCGGCGGCTCGCTCAGTAATTCTGGCCTCATTGAGCTCGACCTCGCGCCGCTTACCGACTACAACAGCAATACAATGCTCACCTCGCCGCCGGTCGAGTTTTTGGGTAATGTCAATATTCCGATCGTCAGCAGCGTTAACCATAACGGAGTGAGTACCGCCGGGGGATATTCCTCTGTAACGCTCAAATTCCACCATCTCTACACGGCAGACATCACCAATGCGAACAGTTACTCGGTGAGGCTGACGAGCGGAGCGATTGACTGCAGCGCCGGTAGTCTCATTACGAGCGGCACGAACCTCGCGCCCGGCATTGCCAACGAGGTGACAGCCAATGTTCCATCCGCGTCGTTTGCGTCGGGTATGAACCGCCTCGTCATCTGTATCAGCAACGCGAACAATCCCAATGCGGCAAACAGTGCATCGCACCCGATCATCCGTGACGATGTGGCGCCTATCTTAACCTACACACCTGCGGGCGACAGCTATGCCTCGCCAAAAACGATTGAGCTTAACTGCAGCAACAACGCCGACAAGATCGCCTACACGAGCGCCGCACAGCAGGGCTCAGCGCCCGCCGACCCCGCCGCCCCGGCTTTTGATGCCAACGGCAACATTACGACCGGGAGCCTCTATACGGGTTCGCTGACGGCCGCAAATCCCGCAAACCCCACCTATACCAAATTTCTCTGGCGCTGCATTGATATTGCGGGTAACTTAAGCGCCGCGCCTACAGTCGTCACCTATTACATCGACAATACGATTCCCGATGTGACGGTCAATCTCGCCGGCACCTTCAGGCAGTACGTTTCAACGGTAAATCCTTCAACGACACTGGAATTTACCACCGACCAGGTATCGAAAACCTACAACGTGCGCCGGGGCGGTACGACCTGCAGCGGCGGCGGGGATGGAGTGCTGCTTGCAACCGGCACAACACCCGCAACGGCGGGGCAGGCCGTTTCGGTACCGCTCAACATAACCACACACTTTACCACAGCGAACACGACTTACCCGCTGCGCACCTGCGTCGCGGGTACAGGCGTTTTGTGGGGCACGGCGTATCTCGAAATTACGCGCGACGACACCGTGCCGACGATCACTCCCACTGTCGCGTCGGGAAGTTACGCTGCACTACAGAGCGTCGAATTTACCTGCGACGACGCTTTCGGCAGCGTGCACCGCGTCGCATACAATACGACTGAGGCCGACGGCTTAACTGTTCCGCCGGCGCCGGCAAATCCGGCGTTCGATACCGCAACCGGGGCGATAACAAGCGGCCTCGAGCAGAGCTCCCCCTTGTCGCCGGTAGACCGCAAGACGACGCGCTATGCCTTTAGCTGCATCGACCGGGCGGGCCATGTGGCGACCGTCGGCAGTACGCAATACACTATCGATGCCACGCTGCCGGTGGTTACCTTTGTCAGTTTGAGCCGCGCTGCTGTCAGCAGCAACGCGGGAGCTTTTAACGACACCACGCTCACCTTTACCTCGAACCGGGCAGGGCTCGATTACCGCATTCGCCGGGTCGCGAACTGCGACCATTCAGGAACGCCGGCGGAGACGATTGCTTCGGGTATCGTTGCGACAGCCGGCGCGAATGTGGTAGTCAATCTGCCGGACTCTGCCTTTCCGACTGCCGGCACGACTTACC
>CAYOZO010000202.1:3884-4133 GCA_964408405.1 uncultured Turneriella sp. | reverse complement strand
AGATATTTTTCCGGCAGCTTAAGCTTACGCGTATTCGCTCTGAGCTTGTCGAAAGAACTTTGCTCTTCGGTCAACCCCGCACCCGGCTTCGCTGCGGGAGTGGTTTTTGACTCCAGCTGTGCAGCCAGATCATCTATCGCAATTTCGGCCATGCGTGCCGGGTCATCCATCACAGCAACAAGTGAGCGCATGCGGTCGAGTACTGTCAGACCAATATCAATCTGTGCTGCCGAGAGCTGGGCGCCATTA
>CAYOZO010000202.1:3482-3849 GCA_964408405.1 uncultured Turneriella sp. | reverse complement strand
GGCAGAGCCGAATGATCCGATCCAGGTCAAAGACGCCTGCATTGCCTTTGATTGTGTGAATGGCCCGCAGCAGTTCTGTATAGAGGTCAGGGTTATCGCCACGCTCGAGGTCAAGGAGTATGGCTTCTGACCGCTGCAACAGATCACGCGTAGTGGTGACAAAAGATTCACGGACTTCCTTAAGGTTGATTTCCATCAGCTTACCTCGGTCACCTGCGTGAACACGGAGCTCATGTTCAGTCGCCGCAGCATTTGCAGTAGCTTGGGTGATGCTTCAAGCTCGATCGCGATATTGTCAGCACGCAACTTCAGACTGAGGGCGACGATCACCGACGCAACGCGCAGGGGCAAATCGCCGGAATCGTAC
>CAYOZO010000202.1:3087-3368 GCA_964408405.1 uncultured Turneriella sp. | reverse complement strand
AAATGCGGTTGTCTTTTTTCTGAAAAAGTTCACCTTCTCCCCCGGGAGAGCTGCTCCATATCGTATTTGCGGTCGACGGTCAATTCAGACCGATACGGGTCTGGCTACGTATACTTACCATAGCTCCGCTCAGCATCTGTTCTCCTGGCCCTTGCTGTTGCTTGCGGCCCGGCAGAGCCAGGCCAGAGCACAGCGATGCCATAGTAATATCGGTGGCTGCGCATCTGAACTTGCCACTGTCCAGGCAGAAAAGGCGTAAAAATGCTGCATTCAACCTCCTG
>CAYOZO010000202.1:1429-2999 GCA_964408405.1 uncultured Turneriella sp. | reverse complement strand
GCCACCAACATTGACATAAGAAGGCAATATGCCAACGGAATTCTATCAGTCCATACCTATACTGCTGGTAGATGATGATGCGGCAACAAGAAAGGATATGCGACGGGTTCTGGAAAGCTGGGGTTGCGACGTCGATGAAGCCGCAGACGGCCGTGCCGCGCTCACAAAGCTCTCGATGCCGGGAAAAAGGCTCGTGCTCTCTGACATTGACATGCCGACGCTGGACGGTTTTGACCTTCTTGAAACGATCAATAGCCGTTTCCCTGAATCGGGCGTCATCATGGTCAGCGGAATGAGCCACGAAAAGATCATCGATGCAGCACTCGAAAGAGGAGCCATCGGTTATGTGCAAAAACCATACCGGCTGCCGGAACTCAAGTCTCAGATTACTTATGCTATGCGCAAATTGCAGCAGGATGACCTGGCTATGATTCCGGTGACTGATACCGCGCGCGAATTCACCCGCCTCTTCGCAATGACTGCAGACCTGCACCATGTCGAGACCGGAGAGCATATTCGACGTATTGGGCGCATGAGCAGGGCAATGGCACTGCGCCTTGGCATGCCTGGTGCACATGCTGACATGCTCGGCGAGGCGGCAATTTTGCACGACATCGGAAAGCTGGCGATTCCTGACGCGATACTGAAAAAACCGGGCCCCCTGACAAGCGAAGAATTCGAAGTCATGAAAACACACCCTGTACTCGGCGCACAGATCCTGAAGCAATCAACCAACCCAATGCTGCGACTCGCACACGAAGTAGCCCTTCACCACCATGAGCACTGGGATGGCTCAGGCTACCCTCACGGCCTTAGGGGACAGGAATGTACAATGGAGGCCCGCATCGTTGGCATCGTGGATGTCTATGACGCGCTAACCGGAAAGCGCGTCTATAAAGAACCCTGGCCACTGGAAAAGGTAACGGCTTTTTTTCGGGAAAAAGCGGGCACTGCCTTCGACCCGATGCTGGTGGCGTTACTGCTCGACGAGATTGACTTCTTCGAAGACCTGAGAACGAGGGGAGATGACGATGCAATCTAAAGCCAGTGTAAGGCGCGCAAATACTTCTGCAGGCTTGGTAGCAGATCATCGCCGTCGCTTCCCGAGGCATGAATTTGTCCATCCCATGGTGTTGTTGGTTGGCCGCCACAGGCATGACGGCTATACGTACGATATCAGTCAGGGTGGAATCTCGTTTGTTCTAACCGATACGGTCGCAGCCGGACCATGCACGCTTGAATTGACCGGTCTGCAAAAATCTTTCATGGGCAGAATCCTCGAGCCGCTGCCCGCCCTGAACGGGAAGACGCCGCGCTACCGTATGGAATTCGCAAAGCCGCTAGAAACCTACACGCTGAAGATTCTGTTGGAAAACCATGGCAGCAACTAATCAAATGGCGAATAACGATAAAGACGATGCAATGACGCTGGACAGGGGTCGGTATTCCCGGTACAGCATTCTCCGGCGTATCATCGTGGTTTGCGACGGTGTCAGGTACGACGGCTACACGCTCGATATCTCGGCGGGCGGAATCGCCTTTATCGCGGCCGGAGACATACCGCTCACGG
>CAYOZO010000202.1:0-1416 GCA_964408405.1 uncultured Turneriella sp. | reverse complement strand
CCAGAGCTTCGGGTATTCCTGTCAGGAACAGTCGTCGATGAGCAGCAGGATGATCCCCGACAACTGAGGCACTACCGGCTGGATTTTCACCAGCAGCTCTCCGAAGCAGAAATTGAGCGAATAACGCAAATCTGATAGCCGCGACCAGGTTTCAGACGAAGGGTCCGGTGCCATTTAAGCTTGTAGCAGTGTTTCGCTTACCCACGCTGCCGCTGTGTCACGCTGGCGTACCAAGTTTACCCCCCTGTTTCTGACAGTGCTGGGTGTCGTCTATGTCTCCGATCTGCTCTCGAAGCTGTGGATTCTTCGCAGGCTGGGTTCAATGGGTCAAAGCGAAGTTGTCATCAATAACTTGCTGTACTTCACGCTGACCCGCAACGAAGGCGGTGTCTTTGGCATGATGCAGGGCCATGCATGGCTGTTCCAGATTTTAACCGGCTTCGCTATTGTATTTCTTGTCTACTACTACTATAGGGCACCCGAGACCTCACTCCTCTTTTCGCTTGCAATTGCAGCCATTCTGGGCGGTGCACTGGGAAATTTTACCGACCGGTTCTACGGTGCTACGCCCGGGGTCATCGATTTCATTGACGTTCGGTTCGGCTCGTTCCGCTGGTTCATATTCAACGTAGCCGATGCCTTCATCTGTGTGGGAGCCTTTCTGCTCGCAATAGCCTTCTACCAGTTTGAGAAGGCAGAAAAAGGCCTGATATGCCCGCAACGCTGATCGTAGGCACACAGTGGGGTGATGAGGGCAAGGCTAAGGTTATCGATTACCTTGCGAAAGAAACCGACATCGTCGTCCGCTACCAGGGCGGCGCCAACGCCGGCCACACCGTCAAAGTGGACGAAGACAAGTATATTTTTCGGCTCATACCGAGCGGCATTCTTTATCCCAAGACCATCTGCGTGCTCGGTGGCGGCATGGTCATTGACCCCGAGGCGATGTTCGACGAAATAGCGGAACTCGAAGCAAAGGGTATTCAACCTTCAGGCCGCCTGCGCATCGCCGACAATGCACACCTGCTGATGCCCTACCACAGAGAAATCGACGTGCGCAGCGAAGAAGCCTCTGGCGCACACAAGATCGGTACAACGAAGCGCGGTATCGGCGCCTGCTATTCTGATAAGGTCAACCGGCAGGGGATACGCATCGGCATGCTGTACAGCGATGAATTCTTTGCCAATACTCTGCCGCGCTTGGTCGAACAGAAGAACCGACTGCTCAGCAGAATGTACGATGCGCCACCGGTCGACCTGGCAGCAATGAAAGAGAAGCTGCTCGCTCTGCGCGAGAAGCTGCGCGACATGGTCGTGAATGCCCCCTACTACCTGAACATGGAGCTCGCCTCTGGCAAGCGCGTCCTGCTCGAGGGAGCGCAGGGCACCATGCTCGATCTGGACTTCGGCACTTAT
>CAYOZO010000201.1:0-4142 GCA_964408405.1 uncultured Turneriella sp. | reverse complement strand
TCCAATAAACCCCTCAGATGTAATAGGTCGGCGACCCCGCAGTGCCGGTACTCATTCGGAGCGAGTGCAAAGCCGTTCTGATATACCGTCGCTGGCGGCTGTCGCACTAAACGCAGGATAATAAATGGCTTGGGAACTGGTCAATGGAACGATTGTAACTCCCCGCGATGTGCTGGAACGCGGTTCGGTGCAAATTGATAGGGCGCGCATTTCCCAGGTCGGCAAAAGTTCGCGCAAATCTGCCGAGATGATGCAGATCGATGTCAATGGCATGCTGATTTTTCCTGGTCTCATCAACTGCCACGACCACTTGCTGGGAACCTATGTGCCGCGCGTCGGCGACCGCCGGCCGTACCTCAACTGGCTCGAGTGGGATAACGATCTCAAGAGTTCTCCGGTTTACGCGGAGCGGCAGCAGATCGAATCATCTGACCTGTACCAACTGGGCGGTTTTCGTCATCTGCTCTGCGGTATTACACGCGTCCAGGACCACATTCCGCATTTCGTGCGTGAAATGTTCGCGAAAGACATGCCCATCCGCATCATTTCAGATTTTGCGATGGCTCATTCGGTGACTTCGTTCGCGCTCAAGTGGGGCGACGGTATCGAAGTAGAACATGCCAAAGCCAAAGAGAAGAATATTCCCTTCATCACGCATTGCTCTGAAGGTTATGACGAAGAAACGCTGAAGAGCGTAGAGACCCTGGCCGCAAAGAAGGCGCTGAGCAAGCAAACAGTCCTCATTCACGGCATCGCATTCAGCGACAGAGATATGGAACTCTTAGCCGAACACCAGTGCAATGTCGTCTGGTGCCCGGTCTCGAATCTTTACATGTTTGAGCAGACCGCGCGTGTCAAAGAGCTCATGGATTTGGGCATCAATGTGACTTTGGGCACCGATTCGCCTATGTCGGGTAGTTTCAGCATTTTTGAAGAGTTCCGTACGGCGAGGGATTTCTACCAATACGCCTATGGTCGCCCTATCGACGATCGCACGCTTGTGGACATGATGACCGTAAACGCGGCCAGGGCAATGTGTCTGTCTGACGCTGGCGAGATTGCAGAGGGCAAAGCGGCCGATCTGCTGCTGATCGATGGCAATTCGACCAATCCGTGGGCAGCGCTCACGCATGCCGATTATGCGGATATCATGCTCGTGATCGCAGAAGGCGAGCCGCGATATGGGGACATCGCCTTTGCACCTGTTTTCGACGCGATGAAGATTCCTTACCAGACGATCCTGGTAAAGGGCGCGCGCAAGATCATCGCCGGGGATATATTGGGACTGCAAAATCGTGTACGCCGCGCGGTCAAATTCCGGAAAGAACTCGACTTCCTGCCTATAGAGGCTGCCTGATGCCGATAACGCGTAATTATTCTGCCGGTTCTATCGTTTACTTCGCCGGTGACGTCGGTGAAGACATCTACGTGATGCAGAAAGGACGTATCTCTCTTATCTCCACCTCGCTCGATCAAAAAGATGACATCAAAGAAGATGTGCGCAAGGGCGAGTTCTTCGGAGTAAAATCTGCTCTGGGGCGGTATCCCCGCGAAGAGACAGCGCAAGTCGTGGCCGATTCACAGGTTCTGGTATTCAAACTGGCAGAGTTTGAACAATTCGCGCAGAAGAATACCCGCATCGTGCTGCAAATGCTCAAGGTCTTTTCGTCGCAGCTGCGCCGCGTACACAAAGCGGTACGCGAGTTTCTGGGCGAGCATGGCGCTGCCGAGGCGTCGATGGAGCTCGTGCGAGTCGGGGAGTACTACTACAAGGCAGGTAAGACCGACTATGCGCTTTATGCCTTTAATGCATATCTGAAAAATTATCCGTCAGGTTCCCTAACGGAGCGTGTGCGGCGTTTGGCACAGCTCGTCAAAGAGGGAGCTCCTTTTCCTGTGGATCTGCCCGATATCAGTGAAGAAGTGCACCAGAACGAAGTGGCCCAGCGCACCAGCCACATCGCGCAGCAGATGCATGATGCCCCCGCCAGTGATTATGCGATGCAGGATCACGGCGATATTACCCCCGATTTGCCCGACATAGGCAATCTTAACGCCGACTTACCTGATCTCCCTCCGCCTGCGGGAGATTTCGATCTGCCGCTGCCCGATGACTTTGACGCGCCACCCGCTAAGACGCCCGCGCAGCAGTTTAACGCGGGTTTAAGCGCGTTTGCTGCGCATAATTTTGACGAAGCGCTTGCCGCATACGAAGAAGCGCTTTCGCTCGGTGCAGCCTCTGATCCCGTACTGCATGAGAAGTTGCTCTATGAAATCGGACGCACCTACGTTAAGAAGAATAATGCGAAAGGCGCGGTGGAGAAGTTCTCCGAGTTGCTGCGCACCTACCCGCATGGTAGTCTTACGCGCAAGACCATGATCCAGCTGGCGGAAATTTACGAGCGCGCCAAAGACACGAACCGCGCAGCGGCGCTCTATGAGAAGGCTGCCCAGATGCCCCCGCAGGATAAAGAAGCAAATATCGCACAGCAAAAGGCAAACCAGCTCAGGGGGCGGAAATGACAGGCGGCGCGCTGTTCAGCAAGTTTGGCAAGCAATACAATACCGGCGAGATCCTTTTCTGCGAGTTTGAGCCGGGTAACAGCTTTTACCTGATCCAGACAGGCAGGGTGAAGATATCCAAGGTCGTGAAAGATAAAGAGAAGACCATGGATATCCTCGGGGTTGGCGACATTTTCGGCGAGATGGCGATTCTCGAAGAGCAACCACGATCCGCTACGGCGACTGCCATTGAACCGGTTACAGTCCTGCATTTTGACCGCGACAACTTTGTCTCCATGATGATGAGCCAGCCGCAGCTGGCTTTCAAGCTGCTGGTGGTTTTCTCCAAGCGTATCTATGACGCCAAGCGGCGTCTCATGATACTTTTGCTCGACGACATCCAGTCGAAAATTGCTGATGTTTTCCTGATGCTGGCAGAAAAGGAACCGACCTATGCCAGCATGCGCGAAGTATCTTTTCCTGTGACCGTTGATGACGTCGCGAATTGGGCAGGGGTGAGCGCCGACCAGGTGGCGGAGCAGCTTAACCACTGGGCCAAAGTCGGCAAGGTGGAGCTCTACAGCGACCGGATCTTTGTGCGTAACCTGGTGGATTTTAAACGAATTGTTGCGCAGAAGCGCAAGACAGAAAAAAGATAAATTAGAGACAAAAAATTGCCGACACTTAAATGAGGTATATCATGTTACGGAAATTCACTTTCGCCTGCTTTTTCGCAGCTACTGCACTTTTCGCGCAGGAAGCAGAGAAAAAGACATCTGCTGAACAGCCGGCTACAGCCTCGCAACCGGCAGGTGGGCGCATACGTGACGACCGGGTTTCGGTAGAAAACGTCAGTTTCTGGAAGAAAAACGCTACCGACGGTAAAGGCGACTATCTCGAAGTTACATTCGACATCATCAATAAGACAGAAGACGCAATTCCGCTTAAGATGTTTGTCATAGCTTTCAATGAGCGCGACCTGGTGGACAAGGAATATCGTCGCTTTGTCGAATACCCGAAGTGGCGCGTTTTTGACGAAGACAAGAAAATGCACAAGCTCGTCCTGTTTGACAGCATTCCCGCTATCAAGCATGAAGACGTAGCCGCATTCGCGCGCAGGAAAGAAGAAGCCGTTGCGAAGAATGGCGGTTTTAAGCCGCGTGAAGACGCAGAGGAAAATACGGGCTCAAAGAAAAAGACCACGCTCAAGCAGTTTCTGCAGTATGTGCAGTACATTCACGAAAACCCCAATTCCGGCGTAGATATCCTGCTGCAGGGTTACGAGAACACGAACTACAATATCAAGTGCGCCGGCGAGGCGAAGGCCGGCAAGAAGTGCCTGGAAAAAAAGGGCGCCTACCTGATCGAGGAAAAGGCGCTAAAAGTAAACGTCTGGGCGAAGCTACTCGCGCGCTATACCGTCGATAAGAAGTTTTTTAATCATCTGGGTCTGATCCTGTACGATACTGAGTCAAAGAAGATTGTGCATCGCCAGTTCTACAGCATCAACGGTCGCTTCAAAATCTACTAAATTCCAGCCGAGGCTCCACTACGAGGAGCCTGTGCGCCAACTCGGGCAAAAAACCAAAAAGGCGATTTTTTGCGCGAGCCGGGGCCGCGTTTCGCCTGAACATGTGCGA
>CAYOZO010000200.1:0-4206 GCA_964408405.1 uncultured Turneriella sp. | reverse complement strand
ATAGGGGCTCCTTGTTCTTGATATGTTGCAAAACCAAGTTGCGGGAGCCCCACCTGCTTAAAACACCTATAAAAAGTGTAACATTTCTCTCCGGGGCTTAGACGTTAATAATGCGAAATAATGTTGCGTGCCGGCGGGTTCGGCATTCTTTGGTAAGTACTAAAACACTCAGACCAGGGAGTAAGAATCGGGTTGCGGGCAGGTCGCAGAACCGGGAAAACTCCCACAAAATTCCGGGCAAGTGAAGGCCGCAAATCATTTACGCGATGTGCCGGTCTGCTACTGAGACTCATAGCCCATTGTAACGGGCGCTACAATACTGCCCGGTACCGGGCCGATGCGCGGCATCAAAAGGAGATAACATGGTAAAGAGACTACCAAGACTGCTACCCTTCACTGAAGAGCACAATCGCTTTCGTGAAATGGTGGCTGACTTTATCGCAAAGGAATGTGTACCCCGGCACGAAGAATGGGAAAAAGCCGGTGAAGTATCGCGCGATGTCTGGGAAAAAGCCGGCCAGCTCGGTATGATTTGCCCCAACTTTCCCGAAGAGTACGGCGGCATGGGCCTCGATTTCCTCTATAACGTCATCGTCATCGAAGAACTGGCTAAGGCAGCTTCGTCCGGCTTCTTTATCTCGCTGCACGCCGACGTGATCGCACCCTACATACTGCACTACGCTAATGAAGAACAGAAAAAGCGCTGGTTGCCGGGAGTGATTAACGGAACGAAGATTCTCTCGATCGGCATGACTGAACCGGGTACAGGCTCAGATCTCGCCGCAGTGACGACTAAGGCTGAAGACAAGGGTGACTACTTTCTGCTCAACGGCTCGAAAACTTTTATCTCCAACGGTTACCTCTCAGACCTCTGCATCGTGGTCGCGCGCACGGGCGAAGGCCAGGGTGGCATCTCTCTGCTCATGGTCGAACGTGGCATGCCAGGCTTTGAGCGAGGCCGCAAGCTCAAAAAGATCGGTCTGCATGCGCAAGACACCGCCGAGCTGCATTTCAATGATGTCAAAGTTCCTAAAGCGAATCTGATCGGCAGATTGAACGCAGGGTTCCGCTATCTGATGCAATCGCTCGCGCAGGAGCGCCTGGTACTTGCGATCTCGAATATGGCCTCCGCAGAGACTGTACTGGATCAGACGGTGAAATACTGCAACGAGCGCAAGGTATTCGGTAAGCCCGTTGGCTCCTTCCAGAATACGCGCTTCAGCCTGACCGATATGTACGTCGAACAGGAAGCAGCGCGCGCCTACCTCGACCGCGTCGTCATGGCGTTCATGGCAGGCGAAAAGGTAACTGCAGAGGCCTCTGCAGTGAAGCTGCAATGCTCTGAGATGCTACAGGCGCATGTCAGCAAATGCCTGCAGTTCTTCGGCGGTTACGGCTTCATGATGGAGTATCCGATAGCCAAGGCATATCTGGACTGCCGCGTGCAGACCATCTACGCAGGAACGTCAGAAATTATGCGCGAAATAGTATCCAAGAACCTCGGGCTCGCGAGCGCCTGACCTTTATGAGACGACAGGGAATACTGTTAGGGTATTTCCTGTCCGGCATCTTCCTTCTCGCCCTTTTTCACTGTAGCTCAGAACACAACACAATACGACTCTACCCGGCCAGGAAAGACAGACCAGCTTACAGGCAGCTTTCGACTGAGCATTACCTCTATGTTGACGACAACCACGTAGCTGAAGCCGAACGCGGCGAGCGTCGGGCAACGTTTGTCCTGAGAAGCACAGACCAGGGCAAAGCCAAACTCTTTTTGCGACTGAAACTTTACACTGAGGATGATTTTGCCGAACCACAACTCGAAATCCACGCCGCGAGCCAGGTGACACGTCTTGCCTTACGCGAAATTCGCCGCGAGGCCATGACTGAAGAAGTCACCATTCTTGAAAGTGGCGATAACCTGCGAACCAACCCGATGATAGGCAACGATGTTCAGGCGCAATCGGGTTATATTACCTTCGGCAAGCCGACAGGCGCGGGAGCAGCCAAGCGCCACTGGCAGGTGATAATCCTTGAGGCAGACGTGGAAACTGAGGCACTCGCCGCGATAGCTCGGAGCAATGCTGTCTCGATCTGGATTTCTGCGGCTCGCGCCAGAGGTATCGCCGAGTTTTCGCGCAAGCAACTCGCGGCCTGGCGCCGATTTAGTAGCGGCAAAATTGACGAAAGCACGACAGAATGAGTCATCCTGTCGCAGGGTGCGGGCGATAAAGCTTTTTCGCGCTGACTCGCTGACGAGCTTTGGTTCAACGTGCGTGTACCAAAGAACTCCAATCAACCGGTTTTTAGCCACATGGTGCCGGGGATGGCATTTCTCAACAATACCGTTAATCCCGGGCTGAGAGGCACGTTTATGAGCCTCAATGGCTCGGTGCAACAGTTTGCCATGTCACTCGGGGCAATGGCTGCCTCATTCATAATTGTCGCTCCACCCGGGCAGCCGATCCAAAATTACCTTTGCGTGGGAATTTTTGGTATATTTTTCAACATTGCCGCGATCGCGGCAGCACATACGTTCAAGGGTCGTTAAATGAAACAACAACTGGAAAACTTAATTTCTAGGGTGCAAAATCCACTGACGCATAAATCCGTCATAGATGACAAACTATTCATCACCATTGAAGACGGCGAGAAACCGGTGGTGGTGCTCAAAGCGGCGGCCGACAAGAAATGGCAGCTCGCTATAGAAGCACAGATGCGCACGCTTGCGAGCAAAGAGGGTATCGCTCCGGATGGTTTTAAATTCAAATGGGCGGACGCCAAGCCAGAGGTCACAAAACAGGGCCCGGTGGCTAAACCGCAGCGCAGCATTCCGGGCGTAAAACACGTCATCGCGATTGCTTCGGGCAAAGGTGGCGTCGGCAAATCGACCGTTTCTGTAAACCTCGCTTCTACGCTGCAGCAAATGGGCATGAAAGTGGGATTAATGGACGCGGACATTTATGGCCCGTCAGTGGGAAAAATGCTCGGTCTCTCTGGTCGGCAACAGATTGAAGTAAAGAACGACCGGATAACGCCGGTGGAAAAGTATGGACTGAAACTGATGAGTTTCTCTTTTCTCGTCGATGAAAATCAGCCGATTGTCTGGCGCGGGCCCATGCTCGGCAAGGCAGTTGAGCAGTTTCTCTATGACATGAACTGGGGGGAGCTCGACTTCCTGATCATCGACTTGCCGCCTGGCACGGGCGATACCCAACTCTCTCTCGCGCAGCTGGTACAGACAGACGGAGCTGTTATCGTAACGACGCCCCAGAGCGTGGCATTGCTAGATGCAGGCCGGGCTGTGGCAATGTTTGAGCAGGTGAACATCCCGATTCTGGGTGTGGTAGAGAACATGAGCGAATTCATCTGTAGCCATTGCGGCAAACCCAGCCACATCTTCTCAAAAGGCGGGGGTTCCCGACTCGCGGCAAGCTGGGACAGCGTGCTATTGGGTCAGGTGCCGCTGGTCGAGGACTGCATGGCTGCCGCAGAGAAGGGCGAGATTCCGGTTTACAAAAACAAGAACAAGAACATAAAGCCCGTGGTCGATGCGTTTGAACACATCGCCCGTAATCTGCTCTCTAAACTGGAAAACGCATGATCCTTTCGGGAATTGAAATCAGAAAACGTCTGGGTAAAGACATCATCATCGAGCCATACAATGAGAAGTACCTCAATCCCAACTCATATAATCTGACCCTGCACGACGAGCTGCTGGTTTACAAAGAATCGGTTCTGGACATGAAAAGGCCGAATGAAACGCAGCTGCTGACAATACCCGAATCAGGCTTCATCATCGAGCCCGGTCGCCTGTACCTGGGTCGCACCCGGGAGCTAACCGAAACCAGAAACCTCGTACCGATGCTCGAAGGACGCAGCAGCGTCGGTCGGCTTGGCCTTTTCGTGCACATCACAGCCGGTTTCGGGGACATCGGCTTTCGGGGTTTCTGGACGCTGGAAATCTCGAGCATACAGCCGGTACGCATATACCCGGGCGTGCAGATCTGCCAGATTTTTTACCATACAGTGGAAGGCGAATTCACCGAATACAAGAGCGGCAAGTACCAGGGAAATACCGGCATTCAGCCCAGCCTCATTTACAAGGATTTCGAATAGTTCATTTGCACGGCGACGCCGGTAAAATTACTCAACCATGCTGAAAAGGATCGGCCACTGGCTGGGCGTGACAGTTCTCAAGTGGTC
>CAYOZO010000199.1:0-4289 GCA_964408405.1 uncultured Turneriella sp. | reverse complement strand
GTTCGTTCTGTTATGTTTCAGACCTCGTGGCTGGTATCCTGGCGCTGGCGGATTACCCCGTGACAAATACGATGGCCCCATCAATCTCGGTAATCCCGGCGAATTTTCCATACTTGAACTGGTCGGTGTTCTGGAAAAAGTTCTGGGAAAAAAGCTTAAGACGCAGAATTTTCCACTGCCGTCTGACGATCCTAAGATGCGCCGGCCGGTGATCGACCGGGCAAAGCAGATTCTCGGCTGGGAACCCAAGGTGCCGCTCGAAGAGGGCCTCAAAAAAACCCTCGCGTATTTCGCCGAAGAGATTCGCGGGTAGGTATATGCCAGAAAAACAGAAACCCTGGGAAAAATTTTCTGTCACAGTCGAAACGGTCGTGCGCTGGCGCGATCTTGACGCATACAACCATGTCAATAACAGCGTGTACCTGAACTACTTTGAGGAAGGACGCATTGCGTACTATTTCAAACTTGCCGAGCTTGCGGGCATACCAGCCGACAACCCGGAGATTTTCGATGGCTTCTCGACTGTCCTTGCCAGCACGCATATCGAATTCAAGGGGCAGGGCAGGTTGCATGACACGCTTGTGATTGGTATCCGCTATACTGCTATTCGCAAGATCTTTCTGGAGGCCGAATACGGTATCTTCAACAAGGCAAGCGGCCAGCTTTTGGCTCGCGGTACGTCCACGCAGGTTGCCATCGACCTTGCGAATAACAAACCCGTGCGCGTCCATGAGCAGTTTACTGCGCTGGCCCGAAAGCTCGAGGGCGAGCGGCTCATCGTGGTGCAATGAAAAGCCTGAGGGAGTTCTTTTCGTCCTGGTACCGGGGCGCTTCGGGTAAAGCTCCCAAAATTGTTATTTTGATTTCAGGCCGGGGCAGCAATATGCGAGCGCTGCTTACGAAAATCCGCGAAGGCACATTGCGGGCGCAATGTCCGCTTGTCTTAAGCGACCGCGCAGCAAAGGGGCTTGAAGTCGCGCGGGCTCTGGGCTTTCATGCTGAGCTGTTCCCGAAAAAGAAAGAAGAGTCGCGCGAGTCATTCGACCGCCGGCTAGCCGGGCGCATAAGAGCGGAAAATCCCACGCTGGTCATTTGTGCCGGTTACCTGCGTGTTTTGTCAGAGCCCATGCTCAGGGCATTTCCGCAGCGGATATTGAATGTGCACCCGTCACTCTTGCCGGCTTTTCCTGGCTTACACGCACAGAAGCAGGCGCTCGATTACGGGGTGAAGGTAACTGGCTGTACGATTCACCTCGTCGATGCGGGAGTCGATACCGGCAAAATTCTGGCGCAACGAGCTGTACCCGTGCTGGCAGGAGATACCGAAGAGATGCTCAGCCACAGGATACTCAAGGCCGAACACGACCTTTACTGGCGCACCGTGCAGCAGTACCTCGACCAAATCGCGAGAAAAGAACGTTAACGCCGTTTCTTCTTTTTCGCGGCCGGGCGTTGCTTGCCTCTCACTGCTTTCTTTACCTTCGCGGTGGCTTTGGCTGCAGCCTTTGGCCTGTTCGCCCCTGGCACTACGGCTTTTTCGTCTTTTGGAGTGACAGGCTTAGGATCTTTGGCTTCTTCAGCCGCTATGAGCTCTGCAATGCATTCGATACCCGCCGGCCCCATGAACAGGTTGCAGTGCCCGATCTGCGCGAGCTTCACATCGTCAAAACGGCCTGGAATATTCAGGTAGTCGAGGAACAGTACCTCGTCGAAGCTGGCAAAAATCGCCTGCACGCTGGAGAGAGTGCGGTACTTGTCTTTCGTTTCGCGCATGAACGGCGAAAGCGGGTTCATCTGCAGTGAGGCAAACGTAAACGGAAAGAGGAAAGTCAGCGGATGGCCGCGGAAGGGCGTTCCCAGCGTGAATATTTTGCGCGTGCGGTCACGCCCGCGGTAACCCATGTGGGTTGCAACGAGGCCACCCATTGAATGGCAGACCAGATAACAGTCATGGATATTGTTCTCTTCGAGAAACAGCTGCAGCTTCTCGCTGTATTTGCGCAGATTACCGAACTGAAAACCCAGCCGTACCACATAGACCGGATGCCCCTGCGCCGCGAGCGCGGAGCGACACTTGAGCCAGGTAAGCGGCGAGCCAAAGAAGCCCGAAACCAGAACGACGGGTCTTTTGTCCCCCTCAGTAATGTCGCCGGGGCGAACAACGAGGCCCGGAATGTAGAGCAGCAGATAGCGGATGGCGTAAAGTATCTCAAAGAGAATCTGAGATAACAGGCTGCGTGGGGGCGCTTTTTCGGGCAAGAAGGTCAAATGGTCTGCCATTTGTTCACCAATTCCATTGCCGCATACTGCGGCCAGCAGTTTCCGTAACGGGTGCTTTGAAATCCTCCGCGTTCGTGCTGAAGAGCACGGCTTTGGGAACCCCCCGAGGGCCCTTTAATTGACGACCTGTCTCACCGACAATCTGAAGAACTATGGCAGATGGAGCGAAGAGCGCGAAAGAAACAAAAGCAGCCGAAAAAAACGGCTCACAGGTAATGATCGATGTGCTCCTCAAAAACGGCATTGATATCTGCTGGGGATATCCCGGCGGCGCCATTTTGCCGTTCTATGACGAATTGTATCACTCTAAAATCCGCCACATTCTTGTTCGTCATGAACAGGGTGCGGTACATGCAGCAGAAGGTTATGCAAAGGCCACTGGCAAAGTCGGCATGTGTATTGCAACCTCGGGGCCGGGCGCGACCAACCTCATCACCGGCATCACCGACGCGAAGATGGATTCAGTGCCGCTCCTGGCGCTCACCGGACAGGTACCCACCAGCGTTATCGGTAGCGATGCGTTTCAGGAATGTGATACGTACGGCATGTCGATTCCGATTACCAAGTACAATGCGCTCCTGCGTTCGGCAGACGATGTCGCGCGTGTGACGCAGGAAGCGATTACCGTGGCCGGCGCGCGCAGGCCAGGGCCCGCACTCATCGATTTCCCGAAAGACATCCAGGTGCAGAAGACGCGCGTCACGAAACCTGAGATGCGGCTCGACGCGCGACACTACAAAAAACCCGAGATGCGCGGCGACTTCGACCGCCTGATTGCGGCCATCAGCAGGGCGGAGCGTCCGTTGCTCTATGTCGGCGGCGGGGCGATCACAGGGAATGCGCACCGGCAAATACGCGAACTCGCCGAGAAAGCAGATATTCCCGTCTATATGACGCTCATGGGTTTAGGCGCTTTTCCAGCGCAACACCGGCTTTCGCTCGGTATGGCGGGCATGCATGGCACGGCTTATGCCAATAAGGCGATTATGGAGTGCGACTTCATGCTCGCGCTCGGCGCGCGCTTTGATGACCGCGTCGCGCTCAACGTGGATGATTACGGTAAACGCGCTGTCAAAGCGATGGTTGACATTGACGAAGCAGAGATCAACAAGCGTGTGCCGGTGGATATCCATATCGTCGGTGACCTGGTAGATGTTCTCACACACCTGAATAAGAACGTGAAAAAGCAGACCCGGAAAGCCTGGACTGATCGGATCACCAGGCTCAAAGAGGAAAATCCGCTGCGCTTCAACGTTGAGCCAGGTTCGATCAAGCCACAGCAGGCAATTTACGAACTCTGGAAAAAGACGAGGGGTGAAGCAATCATTTCGACCGACGTCGGCCAGCACCAGATGTGGGCTGCGCAATACTACACCTTTAATGAACCGCGACAGTGGCTGACCTCAGGCGGCCTGGGCACTATGGGCTTTGGCTTTCCGGCGGCGATTGGCGCGGCTCTCGGGCGTCCGGAAAAAGATGTCTATGTCATCAGCGGCGACGGCAGCTTCCAGATGTGCATGCAGGAGCTCGCCACCGTGGCGATGTACAAGATTCCGGTGAAGATTCTGCTCTTTAATAATGGTTTTTTGGGCATGGTAAGGCAGTGGCAGGAGCTCTTCTACGACAACCGCTTCTCGCAGTCAGATATGAATTACAATCCCGACTTTGTCAAAATCTGTTCGGGTTATGACATTCCTGCCAAACGAATCGACAAGCAGTCGGAGCTTTCGGCGGGTATTGACTTTCTCGTGAATAGCAAGACCTCCGCGTTGCTTGAAGTGACAATTCCTGAAAAAGAGAAAGTTTACCCGATGATTGCATCCGGCGCACGCTACGAGCAGATGGTAGATTTCGTCAGTAAGAAGGAGCAGGGCACTGAAATGAAAGTGCACCTGAACCGTCCGGAAAAATAGCTTGTTCTGTTTCCTCAGGCCGCTTGAACGGCGTACACTGGCAGGCTGTTGAAAAACGGCCATGAAGCAGGATGTTGAAACCGAGCGCAGCTGCAG
>CAYOZO010000198.1:0-4300 GCA_964408405.1 uncultured Turneriella sp. | reverse complement strand
CTCGCCGGAACGATAAAGGCAGTCACCATGATCGAAGGTCTTGCAGATGAAGCAAGCGAAGAAGATATGATTGCTGCGGTAAAATACGGCCACGAAGAAATCAAGCGGCTGTGCGAAATGCAGCTTAAGCTCAGGGCAAAAGCGGGTAAACCGCGCATCGAAGTTCCGCCTGCGCCGGATCACTCCGAACTCCGTAAGCGCATTGCCGATCTGGGCATGGCAGCCATGAAGCAGGCCAACGGAATTAAGGGCAAATTTGACCGCCAGGCTGCAATTGACGCAGTGAAGAAAGATCTGCTGGAGAAGTTCAGACCGGAATTTGAAGCACTGGAAAAAGAGGCGGCCGAGAAACACGAAAAACTGGTCAAGTCGCTCATCGCCGACCTTGAGGTGGATGTAGTACGCAACCAAATCTTTCACGAGGGCATACGCGCGGACGGCCGTAAACTCGACGAGATTCGCCCAATTTCTATTGAGGTGGGCGTGCTGCCCGGTGCGCATGGTTCAGCGCTCTTCACACGCGGTGAAACCCAGTCTTTGGGAGTTCTCACGCTCGGCACTGAAAGCAACGCGCAGGGCACCGATGATGTAGAGGGCGAGTCTTCGAGCCGTTTTTACCTGCATTATAACTTTCCCCCGTTTAGCGTGGGTGAAGTGAAGAGAATTTCCGGCCCGGGCCGTCGTGAAATCGGCCACGGTAAACTTGCGGAGAACTCGCTCTCAGCGGTGGTCCCAGATGCAGGGCGTTTCCCTTATGTGATGCGCCTCGTTTCAGAAATTCTCGAATCGAACGGTTCATCCTCGATGGCAACTGTCTGTTCGGGAGCGCTCGCGATGATGGATGGCGGCGTACCGATTAAAGCTCCGGTCGCCGGTATTGCGATGGGGCTCATCACCGAAGGTGAAAGATTTGCGGTGTTGTCAGACATCGCAGGGCTTGAAGACCACTTCGGCGATATGGACTTCAAGATTGCCGGCACCATGAAAGGCATCACCGGTTTCCAGCTCGACACGAAGGTTCAGGGCATTAGCTACGAAATCATGGAAAAGGCCATTCACCAGGCGAAAGCGGGGCGTGAGCACATTCTCAAGGCGATGGCTGAAGTACTCGACAAGCCGCGTCCTCAACTCAAGGACAATGCGCCGCGCATTTCGACCATGACAATCGAACGTGACCGCATTGGTGAGCTCATTGGGCCTGGTGGCAAAAATATTCGCTCGATTATCGAAAAAACGGGCGTCGAGATCAATGTCGACGATAACGGGATTGTGCAGATTGCATCTAGTGATGCCGAGTCGGCGCGCAAAGCCCGGGCGATGATCGAAGGCCAGTTTGCCGAAGCAGAGATCGGCAAAATCTATGAAGGCACTGTGCGCAAGATCACCGACTTCGGAGCTTTTATTGAAATCATGCCAGGCCGCGATGGTCTTTGCCATATCAGCAAGGTTTCGGCGCAGCGCATCGCCAATGTGTCCGAAGTCCTGAAAGAGGGCCAGAAAGTCAGGGTCAAGGTGCTCGCGATCGACCGCCAGGGCAAGATTTCGCTCTCTATTCGCGACGCAGAGTAGGGCGCACGGATGTTCCGCAGAGCAGCCAGCCCGGCAGCTGTCGAGCGCGTCACACTCGATAACGGGCTGACTGTCCTCTTGGAAAATATTCCCCACCGCACGAGCGCAACGGTCGGTCTCTGGCTGCCGGTCGGCTCGCGTTTCGAGAAAAGATCAGAGGCGGGCTATTCACACTTTGTTGAGCACATGCTCTTCAAGGGTACAAAGAAGCGCCATTATACCGAAATTTCCCGAGCGATTGACAGACTGGGCGGCCACATGAATGCCTCGACCAGCAAAGAACTCACCGACTACTATGTCAGCCTGAGCGGCCGCCATCTGCCCGTTGCGCTCGATGTGCTCGCTGACATGTTTTTCGATTCGCAGTTCAGCAAAGAAGATTTTGATTCGGAGAAAAAGGTTATTCTCGAGGAGCTCAAGATGACCGAAGACCAGCCGGACGATTATCTTTTTGACCTATTCTATGAGAACGCCCTGGGCGACAATTCACTCGGACGACCGGTCGCTGGTTATGCAGCCAGCATCAGTCGCTGTACGCGCGATGGACTTTTTGAGTACTATAGGTCACACTACGGCCCGCGCGGCACCGTGTTATCGCTCGCGGGAGCGCTGTGGAATTCGCCACGGGAAAAAAATGCACTGCTGGCGAATATCAGAAAGAATTTTGACCGGCAAGACCACGCGCTCGAAGGTGAGCCAGGCTACAACTCCCCCGGTTTCAGCAGTCCGGAATTTCTGTCAGTGCGTCAGCTAAAACAGAAGCACTTTCTGCACAAGGCGAAAGATCTTGAACAGGTGAATTTCGTACTGTCCCTGCCGGGACTGCGCACCGAAGCAGACCAGCCGGCAGACCTGCAGGTACTGACACATTATCTCGGCGGCACAATGTCTTCGCGACTCTTTGTCGAACTACGCGAAAAAAAGGGGCTCTGCTATTCGGTCAGTACCTTCCATTCGCAGTTCTTACGCGAAGGAGTGTGGGGAATATTCTGCGCAACCTCGCCCGAAAAATACGCCACCGCAGTCGAGACTGCGCGCGGCGAGCTCGAAGCTCTTGCCAGCGGCATAGACGCAGGCGAAATGGAAGAGAGCAAGTCAGGCCTCAAGGGTGGTATTGAACTTGCGATGGAAAGCGCGTACCGGCGCGCGAGCTACAACGCGCGCTCATGGCTCAACCACGGCGAAATCAGAGATTGGCGCGAACACCTGGAGCGCGTTGACCGCGTTACGCCGGCAAGTTTCTTATCCGCTCTGAGAAGCCTCTGGCGGGGAGTTTCACCGGGAATCACCGGGCTTGGCCCCGCAATCAAAGCCGGAACCAGGTCGAAACTGCAAAAGCTCATTAGCGCTCCACTATTCAGTTGATTATAGATTCGGGCGATACTCGCCCGAATCTATAATCGGTTATTCACTCCTGGCACACCTGAAACCCGCCCGGCTGTTAGCCGGCAGGGTGGTCATTCACTTCTCGCGCAACGAAATCCCGCCCGGCGATCGCGCGCGAGCGTGGGAATTCCCCCAACCATACGCACATAACTCTTTCCAAGCTCGAGCGGATGTTCATAAGAACCGCCACGTATGACTTTGTAGCGTTTGCCAAAGCGTTCATCGCGTGAGGAGTTACCCCGATACGGTAAAAGCCAGCTCGAGGTCCACTCTGCGGCATTGCCACACATGCCCACGACCCCATAAGGGCTCTGATCCTTGAGTCTGGTGATTTCAACAGGTTGGGAATGATTCGGGGCAGTAACGCAGAGCTCCGCCGCCGCTGCATCACCTACCGGATAGTTGCGGATATCGGCATAAGTCTCGTCCGCAACGGTCTCGACCTGGCTGCCACGTGCAGCCTTTTCCCACTCGAGCTCGGTGGGCAGCCGCTTTCCTGTCCAGGCGCAGTAGCTTACTGCCTCGCGGTACGTCACGTGCGTTACCGGCAAAAGACCGCTTTTTGCTGCGAGTCCATCCGAAATGCGCTGGCGCGTTTCCGTGAGAAAATGCCGGTATTGCTCAACAGTAACCTCATATTTGTCGATGTAAAATGCCGCGACATCTGCCCGGTTCGCAGTCTTGCCGTCATGCTGCGCGGGAACATAATGCAGAGCGTTTGCCTGCTGACCGCCGAAAATGAACGGGCCTTCCGGTACATAGACCATGGGAGCCTTGTCTTTGAGTTCGAATTTCTCCCGGATCTGGGCATTCTGGCGCGGCCTGTCGCCCAGCGCGCTGAAACTTGGATTTGCGGCAACTAGTGTGATCCTGCGTCCAACGCTGAGCGCCCGGCGTTTTCCGGCAAAAATAAAGGCAAAATTGCCGTTACCCAGTCGCTTTACATCTTTTGCGGTGCCTATAACCTCATCAGCGTCATTCAACACCGTGTACTCTTTACCTTCTTCAATGGCTGATAGTGCACTAACCTCTGCCAGCTGAGTCACAGGATCAATCCGTTCGATCCGGGCAATTGTGCGAAACGTCGCGGCATACAGAAGGGTTGGCAGACACAGCAGGGCAAGGAAACGGCGGTTCACCACATTCTATTTTCGGCACTTTTGTGCGCTTTCCCAATGGACAGCTGTCGGGCGAACAATAGCAGGCTGTTGAAAAACAGCCATAAAGCAGGATGTTGAAACCGGGCACAGCTGCAGACAGCCCCTCACCCCTCACCATGCTATGGTGAGGGGTGAGGGGCGTTTTGCGAGCGATTTCGCTAAGAAATCGCGGCGTCTGCAGCGAG
>CAYOZO010000197.1:0-4325 GCA_964408405.1 uncultured Turneriella sp. | reverse complement strand
TTCGCACATGTTCAGGCGAAACGCGGCCCCGGCTCGCGCAAAAAATCGCCTTTTTTTTGCATGAGTTAGCGCACAGGCTCTTTATCGAAGATTCCCACAATGGCTTGACGGTTTTGCGCTAAATTGGTGGAGCAAGTCATGGGGCGTCTGGTTCAACGCGTGAAAATACAATCTCTGCTGAATAAAGAAGAATCCCTGGAAGTAGATGCACTGGTCGATACAGGAGCCTCGATTATGGCGTTACCTGGAAAATACAAAGCTATATTTAAGAGCACGGAACTCTACGATGCGGAAAGCGTCACGGCAGGAGGTGTGGTTCCGGTAAAGATTGGCGCTGGCTTTCTCGTCCAGGTCGGGGACTTTCGCGCAACGAGCGCCGACATTGCTTTCATCGAAGGGCTGGACGAACCGCTGATCGGCTATACGCTACTTGAAGCAATTCCAGTGGCAGTCGATATGCTGGGGCATCGTCTCGTACCCGTGAAATATTTTGACATGAAATAACGCGGCTGCGTGATCGGCGCACCGTAATTCACGGAATAAATGTGCTCCAAACGTTTTTGTTACTACCCGACAGGAGCACCGTGCCGGTCGGATAAGCCCCACCGCGGGTGGAAAATACGACCGAGCCGTTGGTAATCTGGTAGGCAGGCGAATCAACATTACCCACCTTAGGCCCGGCGCTGAAGGAAAGCGTCGCAGGGTCGAAAAGACAGGTATTGCGGGAACCATTGCCCACGACCAGCAGGTGCTGGTTGGTATAAGCGCCGCTCGTAATCGCGATAACCTGCGATCCGGTGGCAACGCCGGTCGCTGTGCATCCGGCAAGAGAGCGCACTGCGCCAATCGTTGACAAATCCTCAGCGCTGAGGATACTCCAGTCAGTCGTGCCTCCGCCATGTATGACGGCAATGTTGCCGCGCTCACTCCCGGCCGCGATGACAAACGCACGCAGACCTGCGCCGCCCGCGAGAGCGGTGTGCAAAGAGAAGGTCTGCGTGACGTGATCATATACAGTGAAAAGAGCTCCGGCGCACCAAACGAGCTGCATCGCGCGACCGTCGGAAGGCCTTGTAAAGCGCAGATTGAACCCTGAATTCACAAAACAGGACGCCGAGGGAGTTCCACTCGTTATGAAGGCATAACTTTCCTGATCCAGGATCTGCGTCGTTACGCCACTGCCGTTCATAATGAGAATGCGGCCGTCCGTAAGTTCGAAAGCATTCGCACCGGAGTTAACCGGCAGTGGCGTGCCCGAAACGATGTGCGATAAATCGGTCATCGAACGAAAGCTCGCATCGGCTGGGCTGTACACGTTGTATGTGTTTGTGCCGCCACCGGCAAAGACGACAACACGTCCGGCGTAAACACCCCGCGTGATCGGTACGCTCAACCCCGAAGCGGTAATCGCATCGGCCGTGAGCGGCCCCTGGTAGAAGCCGTGGCTTACCGGGTCGTACAGGGCCGTATGCCTGCTCGAACCCGCGGCAATCACCATGGTTCGCCCGCGGTGTATGCCCGCGTCTATGCTGAAGGCATGCGCCCCGTCATTGGGTGTCGAGCCGGGAAGTGTATTGCCGACAAAGTCATTATTGCTGATGGCGTATATCTGCGTATTCGCGAGCGCCAGTCCATTCACGATGAAGAAATAGCCCTGGTTAGTCGTCGAGGGGATATAGAGTATGGAAGAACCCGCACCGACAGCACCGTGCGCCAGCGGGCCTGTCGAGAATGTTCCCGTCGCTGCACTAAACCGGCTTGTACCCGTTCCGAGAAGGCCCCCATGCAGGATGAGCGGCGCATCGGCCAGCGCGGTGCCGTAACGGTAGAGCAATTGCCCGCCGTTGTTTACGTTGGCAGTGAGCGTCGGTCCGGCGCCTTCGTTGCTCGTGGTGGAGATGTTGTAGAGGTTGGTCGCGTTTGTGCCGTTACCGAGCACGGTGAGAATACGATTCTGCAACGGCCCGCTCTGGACGACAAAGCTGCCGGCGCCTTGTCCTGCATTGCCGGCGAGTGTCGGGCCTGCCAGCACATTGCCCGTGCTTTCTTCAAAGAAACGCGACTGCGTGGTGTTGTTGCCAAAGACGAGAAAGATATATGTAGCGGCAGGCCCCGCGCTGAGGCGGAGCGCGTGTCCGCCCGGCCCCGGTAGATCAAGCCCGGTAATCGTTGCATAGCTGCTAAAATTTCCGAGATTGTCGGGATACGCATTCACCGTCGTCGTCGGCGCGCCGTTTATGGTGAAGACTTTTCCCGCTTGCGCTCCCGCTGGCGCCGAGAAGCTGAAAGCGCCGGCGTTGATACCCGCCGGCCCACCGGCAGGTCCGGGGTCAAATGTGTGTGTGGCGGGATTATAGAGATATGATATGGTACCTCCCACCAGCACCATTTCTTTGCCGCTATCGGGCCCCTGCGTCACAGGGAATGTATGCAGCCCGGCTGAAGGAGCAGTGGGCAAATCAGGCCCCGCAGTGCTGGAAATGGCGGTAAAATCGACCATAGTCGTGGCAGTCTGCCCTACGGTCATGATGACTAGTTTTCCCATGTGCGTGCCGCTGCGAATAAGGAACATCGCTGAACCGGAACCGGCACTTGTCACAAGCGGCAAGGAGGTACTAAAGAAGCAATTGCTGCTGCCACAGAGCGTGCTGAAGCTGACCCCCTGCGGTGAGAGGTACTCCTGCGCTGGTTTTTTATAACTATTGGTGATGGCCGTCGTGGTACGTATGCGAATTGTCGCCCCGCGCGGCATGACCGCAGGGGTAAAGCGCAGCCGGGGATTTGCCGCCGTATCGAGACTACCGCCAATACAAGTCAAAAAATTGTCGGTACTAAACTGCACGCTACCAGAACAGGCGCCGCTTACCGCCTGCACCAGAGCAGTGCCGGTATCGACCGGGGTGGAAAAATGGAGGTCAATGTACGTCTGGCTGTAAGGACCCACAGCGCCATCCGCTGGATCCGTCGATAAAACAGCAGGAGATTCAGTATTTCGGAAGTAATACGTATTACGTACGCGCTCCGCCTCATCAATGAGGGAGTTGCAGCGTAGCAGCGCAAGCGTGACAGACGCCGCCACAAGCAAGTGTAGATGCGCGTTCCTTATATACACCTTCATGTGAGACGGCCGTGCAGGTGGTTCCACGACGTGCCGTACACCCTGTGCGGCTATCGTTGACAGCCTGATAAGAAAAAAATGCGGTCACCGAATCATGGGTGAGACGCCGAAACGGATAATCAGCGGGCTGACGCTGGCCGGTATTTTCATTTTCTCGATTACCTGGCAGCACATGTACATGTTCCCGCTGTACCTGTTTGTCCTCGTATTTGGCATTCTGGGCATTATTGAGTTCTACCGGCTGGCAGAAGCCAAGATCCAGACGAAAATACCCAAGACCCTGGGCATCACCAGCACCATACTGCTACTGACAATCGTTTATCTGGGCTGGCAATCGACCTACTATGTGCCCGGCCAACCACTGTTTTCGCAGACGGTGAAGCGCTTTCTGAACCTGCTCAAGTTCAACTACGCGCTCCTCGGCGGCACCATCTTCGTATTTATCTTTTCACTCTTCAAGATCCAGTTGCTAAAAAACAAGGTGGAGAACTCCCTCTTTATACTTGCAATCTACACTCTTTCCGTCATCTATATTCCGTTCACTTTCTCGCACCTGTTTCTGTTGTACAGCCTGGAGAATGGTCTCTTCTACATCTGGATGGTTGCCTGGGCAACAGCGATGTCAGACACTGCCGGTTATTTCATGGGCAAGTCTTTTGGTCGCCATAAGGTCGGCTTTGCGGTCAGCCCCAATAAGACCTACGAAGGCTATATTCTCGGCTGCTTTTTGCAGATGGGTCTGGTAGCAGGTTTCTATGCAATCGCCAAGGCCAATTTCAACGTGCCGCAATACAGCTACGCTGAAATCATGGTTTTTGCCTTCGTCGTTTATCTGGCGTCGATTCTGGGAGATCTTACAGAATCGCTGATCAAGCGCGATGCCGGCATCAAAGATTCCGGTACGCTGATTCCGGGGCACGGCGGCGTACTCGACCTGCTCGATGCGATGCTGATCACTATACCGGCAGCCTACTACTATTTCTATATCGTGCAGGAACTCAGGTCGGTCTAATGACTGGGAACTTCGCGCCTCGCAACCGATGAAGCGCAGGTTCATACTCTTCGGCGCAACCGGTTCGATCGGCGATTCGACGCTCGATGTGCTGCGCCAGCGCAGCGACGAATTCGAACTCATCGGTTTTACCTGGCATTACAACGAAGACAAGGCGCGTGCGCTTCAGGCGGAGTTTCCCCGTGCTGTAGCTTT
>CAYOZO010000196.1:3073-4358 GCA_964408405.1 uncultured Turneriella sp. | reverse complement strand
ATTATGGAATGACAAAACGAAAAGAGCCGTGAAGCTGGCAGCGGGCTATGAAGCAGTCTTCGACAAAGCGCCGGGCGAAAAAGAGGCAGGGTGCCGGCGCGCCGGCAGAAATCGGTGTGCAGATAGACCAGGGTGCCGCTCCGCACCGGGTAAAGGGACTCGGTGCCTGGGCGATGCGCGGTAAGGCCACTGTGGCCATGGCCGCGCCCGCGATCGGTCGCTTTGCGCGCAGCCAGCAGAAGATACTCACCTGGATCAAAAAAAAGCGCAACGAGCGTCTTACGCTCATGTTCATACCGCACAATGAACTCAAAATCCGCAACTACCACATCAGCAACCTGACGCTGATTATCATCACCAGCTTTCTGGGGCTGGTGCTGCTGGTCAGTGCATTCCTCGTCATTCGCCATAACAGTACCGTCCAGGAAGTGGACAAGCTGCGGGTCTCACACAAAGATGCAGAAGTCCAGTTCGCGAAAGTCCGCCAGGAAATCATTGAACTCAGCAAATCGTATGAAGACATCCGCCAGAACCTGAACTCCCTCTATTCGCTTTCCAAAGGCGGCGAGAAGGGGCCTGCAGCCAGCCAGGGGGCAGACAGTTTTGCTGCGCAGCTCGCCGAGTTGCAGCAGAAGACGAGCCAGAGCAACGATCCGGAAAAGATTCCGCTCGAAATCTTTTTGATGAACCGCATGCTGCACGACATGGAGATCTCGAGAGGGTCTCTCGGGCAGGTGCAGGAATACCTCAAGAAGCGCGAGCGGGTGCTCAAGAATACACCGACGATCTGGCCGGTACAGGGGTACATTATCAACCCGTTCGGCTTTGTCCGTATGGCTCACCGGCTCAATGTAGGCTATAATCCCGGTGTCGACATCGCGGTGCCGCACGGCGCGGTGGTGCAGGCGACTGCCCCGGGCATCGTGGTCAGCATTAACAAAGAAGCGAACCTGACCTATACCGTGCGCATCCGGCATAACTACGGATATGAAACTGTCTACAAAGGTATTGAGATGGTCACGGTTTCACAGGAAGAAAAGGTCAACAAGGGCGAACACATTGGTCATGTAGGTCATGCCGATGATAACTTCGAGAGCATACTGCACTACGAAGTGCATATTGGCGTCGAGGCGGTAAACCCGATGCCCTACCTGCCGCTGGCCGGAGCCTGAGGAGCAATAATGAAAAAAGCGCCAGACACGGTTGCCGTCGTTTCCAGCTATGTGGGGCAGGGTGACAGCTTTCATGGTGATTTTCAGCTTACAGGGGCGCTGCGCGTTGATGG
>CAYOZO010000196.1:1154-2934 GCA_964408405.1 uncultured Turneriella sp. | reverse complement strand
TGTCCATCTCATGAAAAATGCCCGCGTGATGGGTGACATCGTTGCCGCAAACCTGCTGGTAGACGAAGGCGTAATTTTCGAAGGGCGCGCGCGCATCAATCACCTGAACGTGGGAAGTTAGGTAGCCCCTTAGGGATTTTCACAAATTTGCCGATAAGAGCTGTATGGCGCAGGTATCTGCACAACAGGCTGTCCCGGCAGGTGATGCATACAAGTATCCCGCACCCGCACCCGCACGGCAGCAGGTAACTGCCAGATCATCGTCGCCTGCATTCTCATCGCTCGTGCAACAGATTGTCCAGCGGGGAAAATCCGAGAGGCCTAAAACTATCGAAGACCTGATGGCGCAGCTCGATGACGAGGAGCGCGACTTTGCCGAGGCTCCCTCGCGCGCACGTTTTGAGAAATACCGCAAGACCGTAAAACTGCTTTGTTCGATGCTGCTTAACCGTGGCTATCGCTTGCAGGGGTGGGAAGACAGGCGCAAACGGCGCTACGAGGTTATCAGGACGATCGACGCTCGCCTCGCGCAGCTCTATACGGGCCTGCTGCGACGCAACCAGGATGTGGTGATTGCACTCCACCTGATGGGGCAGATTCGCGGCCTGATCTTTGACCTGCAGGCCTGAGGGGGCTGCGCGGCAACCCCTTACAGTTTCGCCAGTACGTTCTTTGCGGCTTTGGGCTTTGTGGCGCTGATCTTCAGCGCAGATTGAAGCACTGTGTCGATGGTCTTTCGGTCAGCGGCACTCAGACCAGGCTTGTAGATGCGCAAAAGTGTATCACCTTTGTTGCACTGTTCTGCGCGGTGTTTCAGCATCTCGAGCGAGACGCGGTCGTCGACCATGTCTTCTGTTTTTTTCCGCCCGGCGCCGAGTTCGACCATCAGGTTGCCGATTGCGCGGCTGTCGGTGTGCGCGAAATAGCCTTTGCGCGGCGCGCGGTAGACGTGCACATCAGGCGATTTGGCATCCGCAAATGCGGCCAGAATTTCCTGCGCCTTCTTTCGCAGACCTGCAAGATCCCCTTTCTGCGCAGCAAGCCATTCTTCCATTTTCTTCTCCAGTGCACCGGATTGCCAAATGCTCATCAGCGTTGCAATGGCCTCATCACGGGCTCTTTTGTCGGTACGTGCGCGGTGGTCGAGCATCGCAGCCGCCAGTTCTACGGTGATTTCGACCAGTGGTTGCACGAGCAATTCATCGCGGCTAAGTTTTGCCTTCCGGATGTAGAGTTTATGCGCCGTATCGAGGTATATACCTGAGGGCCGGCAGAATTCAAAGGCTTCGTACGTCTCTATGGTGTTGCCCGTGTAGAGACCCAGCGGAAAATCCATTGCGGTGATCAGGCAGGTTGTTTTGACGCCGGCCGCGCGCGCCGTATCGGCAATCGATTTTGCCAGTGCTTTGGCCGCCGGCAGGGTCGGCATGAACGCTCCGCTGCCGCACTTAACATCCATGACGAGCTCGTCGAGGTCTTCGGCGAGCTTCTTGGAAAGAATCGATGCTGTGATGAGGGAAATTTCGTCGACCGTGGCAGTGACGTCGCGCAGTGCATAGATTTTTTTATCGGCGGGCGCAATGTCGGCGCTTTGACCGATAATAAAACAACCGATATCCCTGAGCAGTACGGTGAGTCGCTCCGGGTCAGTTTCAAAGCGGTAGCCCGGTATTGCGGCGAGTTTATCCAGGGTACCGCCGGTAAAGCCGAGGCCGCGGCCAGAGATCATTGGCACTTTCTTGCCGGCAGCCGCCAGCCAGGGAGCCAGCATCAAGAATAT
>CAYOZO010000196.1:0-1067 GCA_964408405.1 uncultured Turneriella sp. | reverse complement strand
TCGAGGCCATCGCACTCGTCAGGTAGCTGCGTTCGGTCACGTCCATGCCGCGCCAGCAGATGGCCATCAGCAGCGCCGTGACCTGGTAATCGGGTATTTCACCCGTCGTCACCCCGCGTATTACGGTTTCAATTTCCTGTTTAGTCAGCTTCAGGCCGGCTTTTTTGCGGGCGATGATGTCGTTCATGGTTAAATGTGCAAATACCGGCGATGCGGGCAAGTCAATAAGCTGCTACGACAACGCTCCTCTTTTGCTCTTTGACTGACCACGCAGTGATTGACTACGCAGTGCGCCACTGTGCTCTAGCCCATGCGCCGCAGTATCTTGTTCTGTGTTTTGCTTTTTGCTCTGCAATGTGGCCGGCAGCGGGTAGCGGTTGCAACCGATCTTGCCGGTGGCCTGAAAGCTGGTGATCTGTTGCTCGAATACCAGTCAACCGGTCAGTTTCTGCAGCTATTGGATACCCGGCAAAATCGCGTTCTCCTGAGGCTGCCGCTTTCTCCGGGCTTTCTGTCAGCAAGGGTGGCGGTCGATGCCGTCAGAGAGCACCTGGCAAGTTACAAGATGCACGAAACAGTACGGGAGCACTGTGAGCTGCAGCGGATTTCAGCCGGTGAGGTATCTGCGACAGCTATAAGGCTGGAAGCAGAGCTCGACTGCGCAGCCCGTCGCGCGATGGCCGACATCACCTTCAACCGCTTCGCAGAGTATGTGGTGCTGCGCATTGAGCCACGCGATCAACGCATTAACCGGCTGCTGTTCAGCTTCATGGCTGAAGAGGGTGAACGCATTTTTGGCGGCGGTGAGCAGTTCACACACCTCAACCTGCGTGGCCTGCGCGTACCCATGTTGAGCGAAGAGCAGGGTGTTGGCCGTGGTGCACAGCCAATTACTTTAGGGGCAAACCTCACCGCCGGGGCAGGCGGCCGGGATGTTACTACTTATGCTCCCATACCGTTCTTTATCACCTCTGCTTTCCGTTCGTTCGGGACGTCGCAGACAGCCTACCAAATGTGGGATTTCAAAAGTGACCCATACTGCCTCGAAATCTGGGATAACTCACTCG
>CAYOZO010000195.1:0-4358 GCA_964408405.1 uncultured Turneriella sp. | reverse complement strand
GTCCGAGTATGGTATCTGCGCCGGAAAATTTTTTTTTTGTGTGTACAACTTCTTTAACGTAGTAATTCTGCGGCAGAATTTCGTTCGTAAGGCCCAGCGACTTCAGCGTTGCGCCTAGCATCACCTTGGTCGCAATTTTGGCAAGCGGCACGCGGATCGCCTTCGAGATAAAAGGCACGGTGCGCGAGGCGCGCGGATTGACCTCGAGCACATAGACCACGTCGCCAACGATGGCAAATTGAATGTTGATACAGCCGATGACTTTGAGTTCGAGCGCAACCTCGCGCGTCACGCGGCGCAACTCGACAAGAATGTTTTCAGGAATATTCTTGGTGGGCAAGATACAGGCGCTGTCACCCGAGTGCACTCCCGCTTCTTCCACGTGCTCGAGAATGCCGGCAATGAAGACATCGGTGCCGTCGCAGATGGCGTCAACATCCACCTCTTGCGCACCGGACAAGAACTGGTCAATGAGCACCGGGCGCTCGCGGCTTACCTCGACGCTGGTCTGCATATACTGCCGCAGCTGGTCTTCGGTATGCACGATCATCATCGCGCGACCGCCCAGCACAAACGAAGGCCGCGCCAGCACCGGATAGCCGATCTCCTGTGCAGCCGAGAGCGCCTCTTCGAGCGAAGCAGCCATCATACCACGCGGCTGGCGTAGCTTCAGCTTCTCAATGAGTTCGTTGAAGAGCTTGCGGTCTTCCGCGCGCTCAATACTTTCTACACTGGTGCCCAAGATCGGCACGCCGCGCTCACTGAGAGCCTTGGCGAGCTTCAAGGGTGTCTGCCCGCCGAACTGCAGAATCAAACCGCGCAGATTACCGCGCTCTCTTTCCTGTTCGTAGATGTGCATCACGTCTTCAATGGTGAGCGGTTCAAAATACAGCCGGTCGGACGTGTCATAGTCAGTCGAAACCGTCTCGGGATTCGAGTTCACCATGATGCTCTCAATTCCCATCTCCTGCAGCGCATAGCTTGCGTGGCAGCAGCAGTAGTCAAATTCGATACCCTGCCCGATGCGGTTGGGACCTCCGCCAAGAATAATGACTTTTTCGCGGTCAGTAATTTCGGCTTCGTTTTCTACCTCATAAGTCGAGTACATGTAAGGCGTAAAAGACTCGAACTCGGCGGCGCAGGTATCGACGCGCTTATAGACGGGTTTTTCATGCCAACGGTTACGCTGCTCAGAAATTTCGCGCTCCGACCGGGTGATGAGCTGCGCCAATTCGTGCATTTTGCCCATAAACGCCGATGAACCCTGTTCCAATCGGGAGAGTTCTTTTGCAATTGCCTGCGCGGCATCGAAGTTCGCAAGATAAGCAAGCTGCCGGTCATGAAATCCCATTTGCTTTGCTGCGTGCAACAGGTTTTGATCGAGTGTTTTATCCTTGCGGAATGCCTCGGCGAGCTTAAGCTCCATATCCAGAATGCGCGTAAGCTGCGTTAAGAACCAGGGATCGATGAACGTGCGCTGGTAAACTTCGTCCACAGAGAAACGCTTCAGCGCTTCGCGCACGTAAAGAATGCGTGTGTCAGAAGGAACGCTGATTTTTTCGAGAATATGCCGCCGCTGCGTCGTTTCATCGCCCATGCGCAGTATCTCGAGCTCGATCTCGAGGTTGCCATCGGCGCCCCAGCCGTAGCGGCCGGTCTCGAGCGAACGCATCGCTTTCTGGAAAGATTCGGGAAAAGTGCGGCCTATTGCCATTGCCTCGCCGACCGAACGCATCTGCGTGTCGAGCACGCGCGGCGTCTCGGGGAATTTTTCAAAGGTAAAGCGGGGTATTTTGGTAACAATGTAGTCGATCGTCGGCTCAAAACTTGCGGGAGTTTTTTTGGTTATGTCATTGGCAATCTCGTCGAGGGTATAGCCGACAGAAAGTAGCGCGGCAATCTTTGCAATCGGAAAACCCGTCGCCTTAGATGCGAGCGCCGAGGAGCGAGAAACGCGAGGATTCATCTCGACCACCATGACCTGGCCGTCGCGCGGATTTACCGCAAACTGTATATTCGAGCCGCCGGTTTCCACGCCGATCTCGCGGATGATCTTGATCGCGAGATCGCGCAGGT
Organism: uncultured Turneriella sp.; assembly: GCA_964408405.1. Lineage (GTDB taxonomy): Bacteria > Spirochaetota > Leptospiria > Turneriellales > Turneriellaceae > Turneriella. The sequence goes on along the minus strand of CAYOZO010000195.1, from coordinate 2,282 downwards.
TCTGGTATTCAACATCGGACAGCGTCTGCTGCGGCGCGACGGTGATCGAGTCACCCGTGTGCACTCCCATCGGGTCGAGGTTCTCAATGCTGCAGATTATTACGACGTTGTCGGCCTTGTCACGCATGACCTCGAGCTCGTACTCTTTCCAGCCCAGGATACTCTGGTCGATTAAGACCTGGCTGGTCGGGCTTTCGGTCAGCGCTTTAGATACCATCGCGATAAATTCTTCGCGGTTGTAGCAGACCCCGCCGCCGCTGCCACCGAGAGTAAATGATGGGCGCAGAATCGCCGGCAGACCGATCGTCTCGAGCAGCGCAAGCGCTTCTTCGAGCGTGTGCGCGATACCCGAACGCGGCATCGCGGCGCCGATCTTTTCCATCGCTTCTTTAAAGAGCTGGCGGTCTTCGGCTTTCTTAATTGCGGCTTCGTTCGCGCCAATGAGCTCGACACCGTACTGCTTGAGGACGCCTGCGGCAGAAAGACTCAGCGCCGCGTTGAGCGCAGTCTGCCCACCAACGGTGGGCAGCAGTGCATCCGGGCGCTCCTTTTCTATAATGCGCGTAAGGTACGGCAGTGAGATGGGCTCGACATAGACTCGGTCGGCGAGCTCAGGGTCGGTCATGATCGTCGCCGGGTTCGAATTGATGAGAATAACTTCGTAACCTTCTTGTTTGAGCGCCTTTACTGCCTGCGTGCCCGAGTAATCGAATTCGCAGGCCTGGCCGATCACTATCGGGCCCGAGCCGATAATCATGATCTTCTTGATATCGGAACGGCGCGGCACGAGTCATTTCGGGTCTGCGAGATATGCGGTCAAAGATAGTGCCGGAATCTCCTTTTGCGCTCGCCAAAACCTGTAAAACTTGAACAATGGTTCACCATGAACGATCTCGACCTAATGACGGAAATCGAGAAACTCGCGCACGTGCTGCGGGTGACTCCCGATCGGCTGCAGTACCTCAGGAACCTGACCCTTGATGAGTTCCGCTCGCTGAATGAAGCGATCTCCAGCCGTCTTTTGACCGACAGCTCTGACGTCTGGGCAAAACTCGCGGGTGTCGCCAAGTTCATGCCCAACTTCATCAACGCGCAGGTCGCCAAATCGCTCTTAGGCCCCAACATCACCGCTAACCTCACCTACCATATCGATACCAAGCAGGCAGTTTCGATCGCCAGCAGCCTCAATATCGAATTTCTCGCACAGGTCGCAGAAAATCTCGTACCCGCACGCGCAAAGCACCTCATCGAAGCCTTTCCGATGGATATTCTCGTGAAACTGACGCGGGTTCTGACGCAACAGAAGAAATTCTTCACGATGGGAGCGTTCGTCGATTACATGGATCGCGACAAAATTCTGGCTCTTTCGCGCGAGATCCCCGACACAGAGTCACTCCTGCGCGTGGGTCTTTATACGCAGAACAAGGCCCATGTCGCCACGCTCGCGGATGGCTTCAGCGATGAGAAGATCATCGATATGATCGAAACCGCGCAGCAGAAAGACCTGTGGCCTTCGCTGATTGGCCTGCTCGCGCACTTCAACGAAGCCCAGCACCGCCGCCTGGCAGGCCTCGTCGGCCGCGTCTCTGTCGATGCGCTCCTGGGCATGGTGCCTTTTGCCATCGAGCATGGCGCACTCGTGCACATCTTTGCCTTCCTGCAGTATTTGAGCCCTGACATGCACGCGCACATGGCGACGATTGTGGCAAAACTCGATTCCGAAGCGCTTGCGCGTATCATCCACGCCGCCGATGAGTCTGGCAAGCTGCCCGTGGCGCTGAAGATCGCCGACCACCTGGCAGAACGCGATGTCGATCGCCTCGCAGCAATGTCGCACCGCTTTGACGACGAGCTTTTGAAACGCGTGATCCTGACCGCGCACACAGAGGGATTAATACCGTTCGGCCTGCGCCTGCTCGCGCTACTGCCCGAAGGTGAGATTCCGCGCGCAGAAAGAATCGCGCGCACGATTGACCGCAAGATCATCGAGGACGCGCAGGCGCAGATCGAGCAGAGCCTGCTGAAAGAGCGACTGGGCTGGTTGAAGAGGATTTAAATAGGACATGAATCCCTATTGGTTCTCAGACTCGTATTTCGCCACAGAAATTTTCAATCGTGGAACTTCTTCCTGAAGAACGGATTTGACTATCTCAAGGTTTACGTCATCGTATCCGTGGATAAGTCTGTCTCGAAGGCCTGCCCACCCCTTCCAGTTGATGTCGGCATGAGTAGCAGGATGTTGAAAAAATACCGTGCTCGCTGCAGACGCCGCGATTTCGTGC
>CAYOZO010000194.1:0-4403 GCA_964408405.1 uncultured Turneriella sp. | reverse complement strand
CGCATCGCGAATCGCGGCGTCTGCAGCGAGCACGGTATTTTTTCAACATCCTGCTGAATGCAGAAGGGCTGATGCCCGTAAAGTACTGCCGGATTGCAGGCCTTATGCCGATAATCGGTAGGTGAAACTCTGCCTGAGGGTTGCGCTTGTACTGCTGTTTCCGGCTGTGCTCAACGCGCAGCTGCGGCTCGACTATTACTATGACCAGTCGGGCATGTTTACGAAGTTCTCGGACTGGATACCCAAGCGGCTGCACCAGTGGTCGCCGCAGTTTGTCGAAGATTTCTTTTTGCTCTATAGCCTGAGGCAGCTTTCACAGCAGGAAGAAATCCGACGCAACATCTTCTTCCTCAAAATTGCTCTGGAGAAAAAATTCCGTCACCCGCGCGAAGCACTCTGTCTGATACATAACCCGCAGGAATACCACAAATACCGCCTGCTCATGCACATGCACATTAATCTGCAGATCATGCGCTCGTACCTGCGTCTGGCTTCACTTTTTGACAAGCGCCACCTGTACTTTTACAATCTCGATTTTGCGCCCGAACTGAAGCAATCGTTCGCGGTCGCGGAAGGCTATTACCGCGAATCCATGCCCTACTGGAAAAAAGCGCGGGAACTGGCGCTTGAGGCTTCATCGTACAACTTCGAGATCGACATGCCGGGCCTCGAATCTATACGCTCGGATATTCTTGCAGGTGACATCGACTATACCGTATTCACGGGTAATCACCTGCTGCGCCTGAAGCAGAAGCAGCAGGAAGTCGAAAACTGGCTGGCGCAGAAGAAGTAGTTGCTTCTTAATGAGAGCTTGCGCGACCTGCCGCGCAGCCCCCTACTGATTGCCACCGTGTCACTCAAAACGGATAGGGTGGGGCAGTTTGGTGGCGAATAATGGAAAATTTGAGTACGTGCTGGCGCTCGGCAGCAATGTCGGCGACCGCGCAGCGAACCTGCAACGGGCAATTGAGGGCATTTCACGCCTGGGCATGATTAAGGCAGTTTCACGCATACTCGAGACGTGGCCAATACTCATTCGGGCGCAGGGAAAATTTTTGAATCAGGGAGTTTTATTCGAAACAGGGATAGCTCCCCCTGAGCTTCTCGCGGAGCTCATCGGACTCGAAACGGAAATTGGCCGCAAGAAACGCATCAAGAACGGCCCGCGCGAAATTGATATTGATATTGTATGGTGCTCTGCGGGAATCGTATCCACCACTGCGCTGCGCATACCGCATCCGTTTAACCGGTCACGTGAATGGATCAGGCAGATTATGGCAGAACTCAAGGGCGATGCGATCGACCAGGAAACGGGTATTCTCTACAGCAGAATCAGGGGAAGGTCAGTTATGAATGTACACGACTTCACGAAGAAAAAAGCAGCCAAAGAAAAAATCAGCGTCGTCACCTGTTATGACCATGTCTTTGCGCGCCTCATTGCGAGGACTTCGGTGGACGCCATTTTGGTCGGCGATTCGCTCGGCAATGTTGTTCAGGGAAATCCCAACACACTTGCCGTAACCGTAGAGGATATGGTGTACCATGCGCGCGCGGTGCGCCGGGGCGCGCCGCAGGCCTTCATTGTAGTGGATTTGCCTTTCATGTCTTACCAGACGAGCGTTGAAGACGCGCTGCGCAACGCGGGTCGAATTGTCAAAGAAACCGGGGCAGACGCAGTCAAACTCGAGGGTGGCGAGGCAGTTCTACCGCAGGTAAAAGCTCTAATTGCGAGCGGTATTCCCGTGATGGGGCATTTGGGCCTTACCCCCCAGTCGCTCTTATCGCTCGGCGGTTACAAGGTACAGGGAAAAACAGACGAAGCCGCGCAGAAAATGATTGCCGATGCCAGGGCGCTCGAGCAGGCAGGAGCTTTTGCGATTGTGCTGGAGATGGTGCCGGCCAGGCTTGCGCAAGAAATTTCCGTTGCGCTCAAGATACCGACGATTGGTATTGGGGCGGGATCAGGCACAGACGGGCAGGTGCTTGTGCTTACTGATCTTCTGGGCCTTGATCCGGATTTTACGCCGCGTTTTGTGCGTAAATATGCGGAGCTCAGCTCAACCGTGCTGACCGCGCTCGAGCAGTATGCGGCCGATGTGCGCGACGGAAAATTTCCGGCAGAAAAGGAAGGTTTCCACTGAAAACAGCTGCTGAATTTTCGGGCTCGCGCAAGGTGGCGCTCGTTACCGGCTCAAGCCGCGGGCTGGGGCTGGCGATTGCGCATGAGCTTGGCAATGCTGGGTACGCTGTCATACTGAATGGCCGCGACATGAGGCGGCTGAAAGATGTGAGCGCGCAGTTCAGCACGCCGGTTGCGCTGCTTAAGGCCGACGTGGCTGAGCCAGGTTTTGGCCATGCGCTTATGCAACTTGCGCGGCAAATGAAAATTAACCACATCGACGTCGTCGTGCACAATGCCGGAATTAATCATATTGGGCGCATTGCTGAAATAAAGCCCATAAATGCCGAACGCACCTTTCATACCAACACTTTCTCGCTGATCCACGTAGCGCAGGCCACAGAGGCCTGGCTTGCCGCCGCAAACGAGCCGCGTTTCGTGCTCGTTTCCAGTCTGATGCAGCACTTCGCGATGCCGGGGCGCAGCGTTTATGCCGCGAGTAAGGCGGCGGCAGAAATGTTTGCCCGCGCCTGGGCGCAGGAGCTTAAGGCGCAGAAGAACCCGATAAAAATACAGATTTTCAGACCTGCAGGAATTGAAACCAATTTTCATGACAACACCCCGACAGATGGCACGGGGCCAAAGTCGAATATCTCGCGCATGAAACCAGAGCAAGTCGCGCGTTACGTAATGATGCTTATTCGTTCCAGGCGTAGCGAGTTGGCCCCGGGACTTACCAACCGGCTCGTGGCCTTTGTCGCGCGGCACTTTCCCGCGGTGGCGGATTATATCGCCTTTCGGCGATATGTGAGAAATCGATAGGGGAGGTAAACCACCCCTATCGATTTCACTTTAAGCGCTCTGCAGCTGGAAAACCTCTTTTTCGACTGCCAGTTCGCGCTCGCCGGTGGTTGCCTCGCGCTCGAGGAACTGTTGGTAGGTGTGTCCGTCGCGCGTCGCGCTGCAGTATGCATTGAACAGAAAGTTGATGAGCTCTTTCATGTTCTCCTGCGGCAGCGGCAGATGGAAGCCGACACGGTAAGCGAGGTTGATTACCTTACGCACCAGCGAGCCGCCAAAGTCAAATACGTCGATACCCAGCTCGGCAAAGTCAGGTTCCATTTTGAACGCGAGTGGGATTGCCGGCAGTACCATGAAAAAGCGCTTGAACATGGCGACAGGGTTGTTGCTCTCCCACCAGGTGAGCGGTGCTGTTTTCAGGTAGTTAGTCGGCAGCGCGCAGTGGCGCGATTCATCGAGATGGAACATTTCGAGTACTTCGAGGCCGGGATACTTGCTGAGCGCGCCGAAGATCGACAGGGCAATACCTTCGACCAGCACGTTCATGCCGAAGAACTTCTCTAATCCCTTTGATTTGAGCGTTGTCTCGAGCATGATGTACTCGTAAACCGGCAGGCGAGGAACCGGCATTTCGAACGCGTGGATGAGCTCGCGCAGAACCACGAAGTGTTTGGCTTCTTCGAGTACCTGCATCGTGAGCGCGGCTTTAGCTCCCGTGCTCTTTACATCGCGCAGGACTTCGTTCGAAACCAGCCAGGCATAAGCTTCGCCATGACCAATGAGCGCGAGGATATTGACGATCGCCTGCTTCTGTGCCGGCGTGTATTCGCGGTTGAGTAGTTCTTTAAACTCAGAAGATTGCATGCGCTTAAGTTGCTTTTTTTCTGCAGCGTTGAGGCCCTGGTCGGCCATTTTGAGCAACAGTTCTTCTTCTTTACTGCAGTCGTGAAAAGTGGACCACGAGGCGTGCTGCTCTGCCTTCCAGAGCAGACGCAGGCTCTTGTCGTAGTGCTTCTTACGCAGTTCGTCGTTAGCGCCGCCGATGAATTCGTAGCGCTCGTCGTCGTAGTCCGCTTTGCGCCCCCCGAGACCCGTCGCGCCTAGCACCTTGTCGATATTGCGAACCACGAAATTGAGATATGTCTCGATTTCATTGTTGATCCGCTTCGCGTCTTCGTTGACCTTTATTCTGTTAAACTTCATTGTTTCCTCCCAGGGGGGTAGCCGCCCCGAATAACAAGATTAAACGATCTATTTATTTATAGTGTCGTCCTGTCCACAAGAAAACTATATTTTTTTGTATAGTTTTCTGAGGGCCAGTGCAGCAAGCTTCGGAGTGCTTTTTTACTCGAGCAGAGTCCGCTAATCGGCAAAAATCCCGCACAAACCGTGCCGATTTGCTTATGCGAGCAATTGGGAGCCTGTGCGCCAACTTGCCGGAGCGATTGTTCGCATGAGACCGCGTCCGCTAATCGGCAAAAAT
>CAYOZO010000193.1:0-4560 GCA_964408405.1 uncultured Turneriella sp. | reverse complement strand
CATCGCGAATCGCGGCGTCTGCAGCGAGCACGGGATTTTTTCAACATCCTGCTAAGCCCTTCGTGGCCACCGCCAGCAGTGACTTGTTGAATCGGGCGACATCTTTGATCTCGCCGCCGTCCGCGATCATTGCGTGGCCCCAAAGCAGTTGCGCGTAATCCGCAAGCACCGGGTCATTCGGATTTGCCTCGTAGCGCGCATGGAGCTTCTTGACCAGTTCGTGATCGGGGTTGATCTCGAGCGTCTTGAGGCGCGGCATGACTTTTTCGCCGTTGCGCGCCAGAATTTTCTCGAGGTAGGGAGACATGTCAAACTCTTCACCCACCACGCGCGAGGGAGCGCTCACCAAAACCGAGCTGAACTTCACGTCCTTTACCTGGTCTTTGAGATGTTCTTTCAGACATCCGAGCAGAGCTCCCATGGCCTTCTCGGCATCTTTGACCTTTTCGCTGTCTTTTTCTTTCTGTTTTTCGTCAGCAAGGTCAAGCTCTCCTTTGCTGGCAGACTTGAATTTCTTGCCGTTAAACTCGCCGAGGTTCTGCAGCACGATTTCATCGTAAGCGTCAATGAGATAGAGAATCTCATAACCTTTGGCGCGCAGCGATTCGGTGTGCGGAGAGTTTTCGAGCGTCAGTCGCGATTCGCCGGAAAGGTAGTAGATGTCTTTCTGCTCTGCCTTCATCCGATCGATGTATTCCTGCAGCGTTGTGGCTTTCTCTTTATCCGCCGATGAAGCGAAGAGCAATAGCCCTGCGAGCTTGTCTTTGTTTTCGAAATCGGTTGCAACTCCTTCTTTGATCGCCGGCCCGAATTCGCGGTAGAAGTCAGCGTATTTATCGCGCTCTTTCTCGAGCATCTCGGTCAGGGTAGAAATAATCTTGGTCGTCAACCCCTTGCGTATCGCCGTGATATGGCGATCCTGCTGCAGGATTTCGCGCGAGATATTGAGCGGCAGGTCAGCGCTTTCAATCACCCCACGCACAAAACGCAGATAACGGGGCAGCAGCTCTTCAGCACGCTCCAGAATCAGCACCTTCTTTACGTAGAGCTGCAGTCCGCCTTTGAAGCTCGTGTAGTATAGGTCAAACGGCGCTCTCTTCGGCAGGTAAAGCAGCGCTGTGTATTCGATACGTCCTTCGGCGCGATAACTGATCACCTTAAGCGGATCTTCCCAGTCGTGCGAGATGTGCTTGTAGAACTCGTTGTATTCCTCGTCTTTGACCTCGTTTTTGCTGCGGGTCCAGATAGGCTTCATGGAGTTCAGCGTCACTTCTTCGATGCTTTCTTCTGTCTTCGCGTCCTTGCCTTCGCCTACTGTCTTGTAGACTTTCTTCTTCATCAGAATCGGGTACGCAATGAAGTCAGAATACTTCTTCACGACCGACTCGATCTCGAACTCATCGCAGAAATCGGCCAGGCCGTTCTCTTTATCGGCCGGCTTCAGGTCGAGGATGATGGTCGTACCGGGAGTTGCCCGGTTGTCGTCGTCAATCGTGTACGTGCCTGCGCCCGTCGATACCCAGCGTGTGGCTGTTTCTTCGTTAGCACGGCGGGTAATCAGGGTAATCTTGTCGGCCACCATGAAAGCGGAATAGAAACCTACACCAAACTGGCCAATCAGGTCAAAGGCATCTTTTGAAGCCTTCGCCTTCTCAATCAGCTCCTTCGTACCCGATCGCGCGATCGTACCGATATTCTGCACAACCTCGTCCCGGCTCATGCCGATGCCCGTGTCGGAAATCGTGAGCCGGCGCGCGGTCTTGTCGATTTCGATGCGAATGAAATTGTTGGCTTCCTGGGTGACGGACTTATCAGTCAAACCGAGGAATTTGCGCTTATCAATCGCATCCGAAGCATTCGAGATCAGTTCGCGCAGAAAGATCTCTTTGTGCGAATAGATGGAATGGATCATGAGATCCATCAGTTGTCTTGTTTCAGCCTGAAATTCAAAGGTTTGTGTTGTACTCATAGTCGTTTCAAAGCCGGGCCACAGCAGTAAGCCCGCTCCCAAACTAGTGTTTGACATAGGGTGTCAATTTTGCAGCGGAATGCCGTCACCGTGCGTTTTGGCCTGCAATTTAAGCTCACGCTGCTCATCGTCGCCCTGATCACCGCCATTTTCGTGGCAATGGGCATCTACGTGGCGCGCGAAAAAAAGAATATTCTGACCGAAACCGCCTCGGCAACCGCAAAGAAAGAACTCGCAAGCCTTGCCTTCATCGCCTCGCGGGCAATCCTCGATCGCGACGATCTTGCACTCGCCGATTCGCTGCAAAATGCACAGGGGCTACCAGGGTTCACCATCGGCGCGGTTTACGTTCCGGCAAATAAGAACTCGCTGATCAACCGCACAGGCAAAGACCTGGGCGAAAAACAGAAAGATATCGAGCGCGACGCCCTCGAAACGGTGCGCGCTCACTGGGATACTATCGTCGCCTCTCCCGTGGCTCTTGGCCATCGTATAGAGAAAGCATTCCTCGGCGACAAGAACGTCAACATCCAATACTTCCACCGTGCGGTATTTCACCCTTTCGTAAAAGTGAATCCTCCGCTGCTGGGTGTGGCGCAGGTCGCCGTGACCGACGAATACATCAACAAGTCGATTCGAGCAAGTCTTATCGAGCTGCTCATAGTGGGAGGTATCTTTTTTGTCGCAGCACTCATCGCAGCATACCTGCTATCCCGCTTTATTGTCAGGCCGGTGAAGGTTCTCTCAAAAGGCGCCGCCGAGGTCGGTAAGGGCAACCTCGACGTCACTTTGCCGCCCTTAGGCAGCGACGAGCTGGGGCAACTGGCAAAGCAGTTCAACGAGATGACCGCAGGCCTCAAAAAGGCCAGCGAAGAAGCAAAAGAACAGGCGGTATTTAATGACCAGGTACGACAGGCAAAAGAAATCCAGGAGGGAATGAACCCCTCGCGCTTCTTGAAAAAACCCGAGTACCAGATCAAGGGCTTTACCCGCGCCGCGAAGGGCGTCGGTGGCGACTATTACGATTTCCAGGTTTTGGGCGACGGTCGCGTGGCCGTACTCATTTCAGACGTGAGCGGAAAATCCATCTCTGCATCGCTCGTGATGGTCCTGATCAAGACCGTGGTGTCCACATATCTCAAACTCTTTAATACAATTCGCGGCGATACCATCATCCGTACGATCAACCGCGTGATGTGCGGCGAGGCGCATATCGACAAGTTTGCCACGATCCAGTTTTTTGTGTTTGACCCCGCCACCAAGACTCTCGAGTTCTCGAACGGCGGGCACGGCCCGCTCTTTCTTTACCGGGCAGACCGCAAGATCTGCACGGCAAGCAAACTCGAAGGACTGCCGATGGGCATTGAAGAAGATAACCAGTACAAGCTCGCAAAGATGCAGCTCAATAGCGGTGACATCGTGATGCTCTATACCGACGGCATCACCGAGTGCTGGAACACCGCGAAAGAAGAGTTCAGCCTGAAACGGGTACGCGAGAAGCTGATTGAATATGCGCACCTCAACCCGAAGGAGATCATCGAAAATTTCGTGCGTGATCTGGACGAGTTTGCCTCGGGAGCAGAACAACACGACGACATGACGATGGTCGTTATGAAGGTGCTCTGAGGGCCGGCCCATGCGTGATGAAATCTTCAAGCGCCCCGGTTCGGGCAAAACGCCATTCGAATTCAACGCGCAGGTCGCTGAAGTCTTTGACGACATGGTTTCGCGCTCCATACCGTTTTACCGCGAGGTGCTGCGCATGACCGCAGAACTCGCGCATGACTTTTACCAGCCGGTCACGCAGATCTATGATCTCGGCTGCTCCACAGGTGCACTGTTGCACGCGCTGCTCGAAGAGTTTGGCAACGATGGCTTTACCTACACAGGACTCGATAGCTCAGCTGACATGATCGAACAGGCCAATCTCCGTTGCCCCCGAATTAATTCGGGGGCAACGGAAGCCAAATTTATGATTGCTGATATCACCAAATTCGATTTTGACCCTGCGTCTGTCATAGTCTCAAACTACACATTCCAGTTTCTGAAGCCTCTCGCCCGACAGACATTGCTGCGCAGGATATTTTCCGCCTTGATCCCGGGCGGCTGCCTCATCCTCTCGGAAAAATGCCTCGAAGACTCGTCCGACGTCTCGCGCCTGTACGCAGAACACTACCACGCGATGAAAGCGCGCAACGGTTACAGCGAGCTCGAAATCGCCGAAAAGCGTGAAGCGCTCGAGAACGTGCTAATTCCCTTTCGTGTGAGCGAGAATATCGAGATGGTGCGCGAAGCCGGCTTCAACCCGGTGTCAATTTTCTTCAAGTGCTACGGATTTACCTCGTTCCTGGCGCTGAAGGCGTAAATGCAGGCACCCCGCTTTTCGCTGCCCGGCTATTTGCCCGAGACTTCGGGTGCGCTGGCAGACGAACTCGCAGTACAGGAAGAAAAACTCAGAGCCACTGGCCTAGCCGAACTTCTTGCACGCATTGAAGCGCTGGCAGGTTCCGGAAAAACTCCCGCACCGGCTGCAGACACCGCGATTCGCGACGCGAATCGCTCGCAAAACGGCCATAAATGGCCTGTCTGCA
>CAYOZO010000192.1:0-4566 GCA_964408405.1 uncultured Turneriella sp. | reverse complement strand
GCGGCAAGACGACAACGCTCGTCGCCGCAATCGGCGCTGCCGTTGAACATGGGTTTTCGAGTGAACGCCTGGCGGTAATAACTTTTACCCGCAAATCAGCGCGCGAGTTATCGGAGCGTCTTGCAGCTTCAGGTATCCTTCCGGGTTTTTGCGGCACCATCCATGCGCTCGCCTGGCGGTTGCTGAAAACCCAGGGTAACGCGCCCCGCCTGCTGGTCAATTCCGCCGGCGCAAGATCTCGCGTGATCCGCAGATCATTGCCCGGCCTGGAACACATACCAGACCGCCTGCTGACGCGACCCGGTTTTCTTTCGGCCGCAGATGCAGAACGTACCGCTGCAGCATGGCGCAATCATCTGGATGCGCATGACCTAACCGACTTCGATTCGATGGTTGCCAAGGCTACAGAATTGCCAGGCATTGCAGGGATCTTCGATGCCGTCTTCATCGATGAATTCCAGGATACATCGCCCGACCAGGTCGCCTTCGCTCGCGCGCTGGCCCCGCGTAAGCTATTTGTCGTCGGTGACGACTGGCAGAGCATCTACCGCTTCCGCGGCGCAGATGTTTCCGTGACGCGCGACTTCCAGCGACTGATACCCGGCGCGGAGCGTCTGTTTCTCGTCAAAAATTACCGCAGCTCCCGGCAGATTGTAACGCTCGGCAACGAGACAATCAGGCAGTCTGCGGTTTTTGTGCGCAAACGACTTCTGCCGACAATAGGCTCGCATAAGAAGCCGGTCGTATATCTTACCGCTGCAGCGGACATGGCACAGGCATGGCGGAGTTTTACCACTTACCTGCATAATTCGTCGAGGCTACCACGCCCTCTGACCGTGTTGGTACGTACCAACGCGCAGCGGCGACTGCTCGAATCTTCACTGCCTGCAGGCTGCGAAGTGATGACAATCCACAAAAGCAAGGGGCTCGAATTTGACCATGTGCTCGTGTTTGGAATTGCCGAGCACAGTATGCCGCACCGGGAAAACGATCCGGACGAAGAAGTGCGAATACTCTACGTCGCCTTAACCCGTGCACGCCGCTTTCTCGGCTTTGTCGCCTGGGAGCAGAACGAAAAACGCTCCCCCTTTTTGCCCTTTCTGCTCAAACACTGCAAGCTGAAGTACTTCTAACCGTCAGCGTCATGCAGCCAATACAGTTTACGTCGCCTCTTTAATACTTACAGTGCCCCATTCATGGAGCAGGGGTATTCGCAGGCAATCGCGGACGAAATTCTGAACGCGAACTTTCCCCGGGCGACCACGCTGGCTGAAACCTGGCTCAGAGAACTGCCGGTTGGCGCAACCAATGCCGAAGCCCTCGAAGCCTACGAAATTGCCCGTATGTTCCTGCACCGGCAAGAGAGGTTCGCGGCGCTATCCCCCGGAATGGAGCGCGGCAAAGCTTTCGAAGAGCTGCTGGATACGCTTATGCAGGTACAATCGGTTACCCTGGTGCGCCGCGCGGCAATCATGCTCTGCCATGCACAGATTGCAGACAATTTCGCGCGCGATTTTGCCGGTCAGAAAAATTACCAGTTGCAGCTGAAAGACCTTTTACAGCTGGCGTACTCGCTGCTCATGATCGCGAACTATGCCTCGGCGCGCGAGGTGCTCGCCTTCATTATCGCCAATCATCCCACGCAGGCAGCTGCACACTACTTCGCCGCGCATGCGGCCAACATGACCGGCAATGAGATTGCTTTCTTCGAACACTACCGCGAGGCATTGTACCTGCGGCCCGAAATTGTCTCCGAATACCCGGAATTCATGCCGGGCGGCGTGTTCCAGGAAATGTTTAAGATCGTACATGAGGAAGAATACGGCGAGGGTGTGCGCGAGCGCATCTACGCACTGCTTCTGGAGGTGAACGGGGTGTACCGCCACCGCAGAAAACTCAAGATCGACGAGGTGCGCAACCTCGAAGCCGAGTATCGCAAGTTGCGGCAGGAGTACGTGGCGGCAAAGGTTCACAAGAAGGCATTCGAGCCACGCCTGCTGCAGCTGCTATCGATGCTGGTCATCCATGCATACCAGACACAGAACTTTGAAAAGTTTGAACAATACCGCGGTGAAATGATCGCTATTGATCATTCCATCTGGCAAACGTTCCAACAGAACAACCTGACACAGAGCGCGCCATCATGAAAAACTTCGCCCTATTTGCTTACTTGGTGCCGGTTACTATGCTCGCCGGCGCAGAACTAGCCTCACCCGATCGACGCCTGCCACATGCCAACTGGCGCATCACACAGGCCGAAATCGGTGAATTGCCCAATGGCGGTCATGTTGCAGGCTTACTCGAATTTCTCTACCAGCCTGCTGTCATGGCGAACACCGATACCGGCGGTTTTGCGCGCGCAGAAAACACGCAGATTGCGATGCTGGGCGAATCCTATAAATGGCAGCGCTGGTATTTCGGCGGCGCTGATATCTCGAACCCTTCCAGACCCGGTGAACCCCTGCTCTACCTGCCGCTCGCAGTTCTGTCACAGGTAGAAATGAACAAATACGGGGCCCTGCAGTCTGACCGTAACGGCGTGCAGATGACTGCGCGCGATGCCGAAACAGCAACGTCGTTTGGCCAGCTAAGCCTGCCGCTGGAGATCGGTGGTCCGGCGCTGATACCGCGTGCCACGGCAGACCGTGAACCGGCGAGCGACTGGGGAGCTCCCACTGTGTCGCGGGGTTTTGGCGCCGGCACGACAGAAGCGCATGCCCTGTTCAGGCTACCTTCTTCAACCGGGCCGGCCTATATTTTCGCTGACGCCTATTATGCGCGGCGCTTCTTCAATTCGCTCTCGCGTGCCGAGAACGCTGGCGAAGCGACATTGATGGCAGCACTCAATCCCAATTGGATCTCAGGCGATCGCCTGAACGTGGCATTACAGGCGCGCGGCAGGCAAAACCTGCACGCCGAGTATTTTGGCCCGGAAGCGGAGACTATGCAGAGCGGCCAGGTTTCTGCACTGGCGCAGTATAACTTCGTTTCGAATGCGGCACAAGGTGCAATGGCACTCGGGTATTCTTACCGCAACCTGGCCGCAAGGACCTCGGGCTTAAGCCGTTCGGCCACAGACCAGCTGATCCAGGCCCCGCCACTCTTCCCGGAAAAAACCCACACGCTGTTCATCGATGCTTCTGGTTTCAAGCGGATACCCAATGAACTGGCTGATATTGAATATGGTGTCAATTCGCGGTTTGAATTTGAAAACCGCAGAACTGAACCGGGTTTGAACCGGCTGACGGAAACACTCTATGGCACGCCGTATGCAGTGACGCTCTACGATGGTCCTGCCAGCGAGGCCAACGCTCTGCTGCGCTGGCAGCCTTTCGTTCGCGCAGTGCGCAGGAACGCCCGCTATGAATACTCAGCCTCGGGCAATGCGCATATCGACTGGGGGTTCACTGATGCGGGGACCAAACTTGGGTTTGTGCATCCTGCCGGTAAGATTGCCGGTCGCACCTATGTCGGCGCCTCTAACTTCTTTGTCGCCGGAGCACTGCTGCACGATACGCTCGGGTTTACGCTGCAGGAAGTTTCGTTCCTCAACAGGGATTCCCTGAGTGGTACGCGCTACAACTTCAGCGACACCAATGGCAACGGTGTTCCCGATAATGGCGAACTCGGGAGCTTTAGCCGGACTGGTGGCAAATACCACGGGGTAAAGTCGGGCCTACAGGCGCCGCAAAAAGAAGAACTCAACCTGGGCTTCGGCTATGAAGGCATGCAGAACTGGCGGCTGGAACTCAATCTGAACGGGCGGATTTACCGTCGCCTGTTTGAGGTACGTTACGCCGAAGGGACCTCCCCCGCTTTTACACCCAGTACCGCGGCCGGCAACATAACCACCTTCGATAGCACGGGTACCGGTAATGAGTACTTTGAGCTGCGTAACGCTGAAAAGGATGCCTATTATGCACATGCCGAAATCAGCCTGATCAGGCTGCCGGAAAATACTGACTGGATTTTCCGCGGTTCCGTGGGTGCGTACTATGGGGCTGGTTATACGCCGCATGGCCTCAACATGTTTTACAACGACCTGGGCGCCTACAACGAAAGCACTGCTGATCCGAACTTTCGTGAAAACCGCTTTGCGCGCATCGACAGCGAGCGGGGCTATATCGGCAAGATACAGTTTGGCCGTCGTTTTGCAAAGATGCTCAGCGTCACAAACGTGCTGCGCTACCGGGATGGCGAGCCCGTGGCCGGTTACCGCCTCGTGACGGGTCTGGCACAGGGTCCGCAGCTACTACCGTACGAAGAACGCGGGGGAGGGCTCACTGGTGTCGGCCGGCACACGTATTCGCTGGCGTGGGATATGCGCCTGAGACTCGATACCCTGATCGGCAATGCTCCCGCATGGGCCTTTATCGATATTTATAACTTGCTCAACTCACGCACCGAACTGGCAGAATACCCCGTTGACGGGACGCGTTTTCGCGACCCGGTTGAACAGGGCATCGCCCGGACCATGCGACTGGGCTTTGGTATGAATTTCTAGCTGGCTTCTGGGAGCCTGTGCGCTAACTCATGCAAAAAACAAAAAGGCGATTTTTTGCGCGA
>CAYOZO010000191.1:0-4677 GCA_964408405.1 uncultured Turneriella sp. | reverse complement strand
GCGGTAGATATTGATGAGAATACCCACAGAGATAAAGCAGAGCAGCATATGCGAGCCACCATAACTCACAAAACTCAGCGGAATGCCCGTTACCGGCAAGAGACCGAGCGAAATGCCGATATTGATAAATACGTGCAGAAAAAAGATCAACGCTATACCTGAGGCAAGCATCGCCCCGAAGTCGTCTTTTGACGTGACAGCAATATTGACCGCTCGCAGGATCAAGCCAAACAAGAGCAGGAGCAATCCCGTTACGCCCCAGAAACCCATCTGCTCGCCGACTACCGAAAAAATAAAATCATTGTACCACTCGGGCAGGAAGGGCGTTTCACCCTTGGTCATGTCGCCTTTGAACAGGCCCTTGCCGGCAAATCTTCCAGAGCCAACGGTGATGAGCGAGTGGCGCAGCTGGTAACCTGCCCCTTTCTGGAATTTGTCTGGGTTTACGAAGGATACAATGCGAATGACCTGGTGCGGTTTGAAGTTGATGAACTTGTTAAACATGAATCCTGACGTAAAGGACAGACCCACAATGAGCATGATGTTCGCCACGCGCCGCATCCAGCGCGCGCCCGTCATGAAATTGCCGAGTACACCCAGACCGTAAAAGAAGATACCCGTCGCCCCTATTGTCACCATGACCGTCGTGTTCCGGAGCATGTCGCGCAGGAAAGAAGGATTGTTTTTCTCGATTTCTGCCGCAGTCTGCCAGAAAATCTTCAGGTTCTCTCCGGTGCCAAGCGTCTCTTTCGCCCAGGCCACGAGATTGCGATCCTGCACGAGCCGCGTATTGTAGTTGAGGTTCTCGGCGACCTCCCAGACCTCGAAGTTCAGAATGCGTACCGCGTCCGCCAGGCGAAAATGGTCTTCTTTGAGAGCATTGTAAATGTCGTCAACAATGACGTAACGCTCGTATTCCAGGAACATTGGGGTAAAAAGCGCAAAAAAGCCGATGATCGCGAAACCGAAGAGTACCGAGGTGTTCGCGCCGCCAATAAAGAGCATGCCAAAAAGGATTGCCATGAACATGACAGCGCCACCCAGATCTGGCTGCACGCCTATAAGTAGTGCAGGCACGGTGGCCAGGATCGTTGGAATAATGAGTTCTTTTAACTTGCCGATCTCCGATTCGCGCAGGACAAGATACTTGCTGAGCGTAATCACCAGCACAAGCTTCATGAGCTCCGCCGGCTGGAAACTGATGCCGAAGAAGCTGAACCAGGAACGCGCGCCCTTGACCTCTTTGCCGATAAATGGCACCATCACCAGCAATAGGGTAAAGATGCCGACTGCGTAAATGATCGGCGCGAAAGATCCAAGCAACTGGTAATTGATATTGGCAAAAACCAGCATGACGATGACGCCCAGTATCAGCCAGAGGAGTTTTTTTTGCGCGAGGTCTTCGCCGGTGACGCCGCCGCCATAGAGCGCTACAACGCCGACAAGAGTCGCTGCTACCGCGAGAAAAATCGAAACCCAGTCGAGACGCGCAAATCTATCCATTAGTCTATGGTCCCCGCTTTGAGTTTCTGCGAATACTTCAGAAATACGTCACGGGCAATCGGAGCCGCGCCCACTGCGCCGCCCACGCCGCGCTCGATGATAACTCCCACAACGAGCACGTCTTTCGGATTGCCGTCAAATGGCCCGTAGCCAATAAACCAGGCATGCTGCGATGCCTTGTTAAAACGATCGCCCGAGCGCGTCTGCACCGTACCTGTTTTGCCGCCGACGGGCACCAGGCCAGGAACGCGGAACAGTGATGCAGCCGTACCCCTGGTTGTTACTGCGCGCAGTCCCTCACGCACGGTCTGCACTGCAGATTTGGAAAGCGGTATCTGGTCGAGCACCTGTGGTTTGACCTCAAACTTGATCTGGTCGTTCTCGGCAAACCGCACCTGTCTGATGAGATGGGGCTTGTAGATGGTGCCGCCGGTTGCAATTGCCGAGTAGAAGCCAATCATACCGATGAGCGTCGTCTCGATGAACCCCTGGCCTATTGAAAGGTTAACTGTGTCGCCGTCAAACCAGCGCGTATTGAATGTCTTTTCTTTCCAGGCACCGTCGGGCACAAAGCCGGCAATTTCGTTCGGCAGATCTATCTGCGACTTCTCGCCAAGGTGAAAGTAGCGCGAGTATTTGATCATCGGCTCGGCGCCCATCCGATAGCCCGCCTCGTAGAAATAGACCGAGCAACTCTGCGCTATAGCGCCGACCAGATCATTGTCGCCGTGCCGCGCCCAGTCGTTAAAGACGGCGTCCGGCGAGCCCTTGTAGCTGCTTTTCAGAGTAAACTTTCCGGGACAAAAATAGTGATCGGATTTGTTGAGCCGCTTTTCTTCGAGTCCTGCCAGCGCAACGAGTGGCTTATATGTCGAGGCCGGCGGGTACTTTGTCGAAATGGCGCGATTGAGCTCCGCCTTTTGTTCCTGGATGGTGCGGATGTGCCCCGGACGCTCGGGATTGTCGAGCGCTATGAGAATATTAGGATCAAAATCGGGCTTGGATACGATTGCGAGAATTTCACCAGAATATGGCCGAATCGCAATCAGGCCACCCGTTTTGTCGCCCATGGCTTTTGCAGCGGCAACCTGCAGGTCTGCATCGATCGTCAGGATCAGATTGTTACCAGGAACAAAGTTACGAAAGACCTTCTGCTCCTCAATATCGCCGGTAGCCGACTTGATCTGTACAATCTCGCCGTCTTCACCGCGCAGTATCGTGTCGTACTGCGCTTCGAGGCCGTTCTTGCCGGTATACTGGTAACTGCGAACACCCGCGCTGATCTCGCGCTGGTTGGGCAAACCGATATAGCCCGTCAGATGAGCCGCAGATGAGCCCAGGTTGTAGAACCGCCGCGACATGGGCCGGATAATGAATTTGGAAAAGGTAATGTAATAGTCAGCGATAACGGTCGTTTGTTCGGGTTTCAGATTTTCGATGAGAATAATTTCTTCGTGTGCTTTGTACTTATTGTCGGCAACCTTCTGCGTCAGCGATCCTTCGGGATAGCGCAGCAGTCGCTCGAGTTTTGCCACTGACTCTTTGAGCTCCTTCTTTTTGGGAAAATGCGACGGGATAACGCTCAGCGAGACTGCGGAGGAGTTCGAAACGATATATGTGGCCTTTTCGCGGCTGGTATAATTGCGCGCAAACATTTCGCCGCGCGGAGCAGTGAGCGCCACTACACGACGAATGACGCGCTGCGACTTCTCAAAAAATTCTTCGCCACGAATCAATTGCAAATCGACGAGGCGCAGCAGCAAAATGGCAAGCGTACCGAGAACAAAAATCGTGAAACCAGTTACGCGGCGGTCGAGTCGCTGGCGCAGCTGAAATTGTTGTATCGTCTGTGCCATTACCTAACCAATGCGGCGAATGATGCGCTGCCCCTCAGTCTTTTCGACAGTCGGGAATGCCCAGCGCAACAAGCGAAACCAGACAATCGAGAGTATCGCTGTAAAAAGCGCCTCGGGCAGGACGATCGTAATGAGCGAAGCTGCATGGGCGCTGCTGTGAAAAATCGCCACAGTAAAAAACATTATTATGCCCTTTATGAGGCAGGCTATAAAGACCACGATCACGATCAGTGATGTCGCTTCCTTGTTGATGTCACGCGCCACCTTGCCGGCGATGAAACCGACGATGGTCTTCGCCAGAGCCGATGTACCTATGTAGTACTGCATATCCTGCTTCATGAGGTTGGTGTAACCGCCGAGATTGATATCCTGCAGCAGGCCGCCAAAAAAGCCGATCCACAGGGCAGAAAATGCCCCACGGTAGAGAGCAAAGTAAACGGTCAGAATCAGAAGGAAGTCTGGTTTAATGCTGCCGAGAGCAAAGAAGTCAACGCTGGTCTGCAGAAAGTAGGAGACGAAGATCGCAATGCCGATGACGACCTTTTCGAGGATCATGGTGTCTCCTCTGCTGGTTCTGCATCCGTCGGAGTCGCAGCGGGCTTTTCCGGAGCGACTGCTGCGTCTGACTTGGGAGCTGACTTCGGGTTCTCTGCAGCCTCTGCGCTGCTCTTACGGGAGGGCGGTGCCGGAGCGAGTTTCGGTTCTTCGACTGTTTCCGGCTTCAAAGGCAGAAAACTTAGGGCTTCCGTTTCTACTTTCTTTTGAATGACGATAACAAAGTCGAGTCTCTTAAAATCTATTGTCGGCTGAACTTCCGCCTTCTGGAAACTACCCAGCCGCTCAATACGTTTGCCCACCACGCCCACGGGCAGGCCACGCGGAAAGATGCCGTCTCCGCCCGAGGTCACAATTTCATCGCCGGGTGAAATAAACACACCGAGGCTCAAGTAATCGATGAGCGGAGCATCCTGGTGCGGACTCTGTCCGTTCAGCAGCGCCCAGTGGCCGGTTTTCTTCACGTTCACACCGATGCGCGAAAACTGGTCGGTGAGGGGCAGAATGCGAGCGGAGTGCGGATTGACCTGGATCACCTTACCCACTATGCCGACAACCAGCTTCGTTTCCGCTGGCTTGCCGGCCTCGCCCGGCACAGACACTGTCTGTAGCGCAACAACAGGCATATAGGTTGCTATACCGTCAGCGCTGCCCTTGTTGATGATGATGGTACGAAACCAGTTGTCCGGATCCTGCGAAATTACTTCGGCCTGTATGACCGGATAGTTGGAAATCGGCGGCAGTTGCAGCGCCTGGCGCAGCT
>CAYOZO010000190.1:1374-4735 GCA_964408405.1 uncultured Turneriella sp. | reverse complement strand
CATTTCCCGATAAATTCCTCTGGGGCGCTGCGACCTCCGCCTACCAGATTGAAGGCGGCCTCTACAACAACAACTGGTACCTGTGGGAGCGCACGCCGCAGCGCTTCGGCGTGCCGCGCATCGCGCGCGACGAAAAATGTGGCTTGGCCGCAAACCACTATGAGCTTTATAAAGAAGACGTGAAGCTCATGGCGGATTTCGGGCTCAACGCCTACCGCTTTTCCATTGAGTGGAGCCGCATCGAACCGCGCGAGGGTGAGTTTGACCTCAAGGCGATTGAACACTACCGGGACCTCATCAGGCGCCTCAAGGCGGCGAAGATCGAGCCGATGATCACTTTGCACCACTTCACTGACCCGATCTGGTTTGTGGACAAGGGCGGCTGGGAGAAAGAGCAAAACCTTGCCTACTGGATGCGTTACGCCCGGCGCATGTTCCAGGAATTCCAGGATGAAGTGAACATCTGGAGCACGTTTAACGAGTTCAACCTCGTACCGGTCTCAGGCTGGCTCGACGGTGGATTTCCACCCGGCAAGTCTGACTTCAACCTGTTTGCGAGGGTCTCGAAACACATGCTGATGGGGCATGTGCAAACCTATTATGAATTCAAGAAGCTCTCGCGCACCAAAAAGCACCAGATAGGAGCCATACTGGCGATCCTGGAAGCGCGACCGTACAACCGGTGGTTCCTGCTCGACTGGCTTGCCGCCTACTACGAAGAGCGTATCTGGATGCAGGCGATGATTGATTTTTTCGCCACCGGCACTTACCATGTCAAACTGCCGTTCCGCGATTCCTTCACCTACACCGACAAAGATGGTATCAGAGCGATGGATTTTTTCGGTATCAACTACTACACGCGCACGGCGGTGGTCTTTAATATTTTTTCGCCGACGCTCTTTTACCGCATCCAGCTACCGGGGTTCCCTAAGACTGACATGGGTTGGGCTGTCTATCCTGAGGGTCTTTACTTTGCCGTAAAACGCTACGCAGGGCTCGGAGTGCCGATTGTCATCACCGAATCGGGCCTTGCCGACGCCAACGACACCATACGCGCAACATTTATACAGCAGCACCTCTATGTGCTTTCTGAAATCCTAAAAGAGGGCTATGACGTGCGCGGCTTTTACTACTGGTCGCTGCTCGACAACTTCGAGTGGCTCGAGGGTTTTGACAAACGCTTCGGACTCTATGAGGTGGACTACAAGACCTTTAAGCGCACGCTGCGCGAGGGCTCGAAAGAATACCAAAAAATCATCCGCCGGTTTCCCGGCCGGGGGGGCAGTAAATGAGAACGCTACCTATTTATCTCGTCTTTCTCGTCATGGGGTTCGGCGATCTGATCGGGCCGCTCGTTTCGTTAGTTAAGGAAAACCTGCAGACGACACAGCTTGAGGCGTCGTTCATCGCGTTCGCCGGCTTCATCATGTTCGGCGTTCTTTCGATTCCGGTCGGGGTACTGCAGGCAAACGTCGGCAAGAAGCCGGTCGCCTTCGGCGGATTGATTTTAGTACTTACCGGCGCCACAACCCCGCTCTTGGGTCTTAACAGTTGTGCGGGTTACTTCGCCGCAGTGCTACTGCTCGGCGCCGGTGTCACCGTGCTGCAGGTTGCGGGCGGCCCGCTGCTGCAAGAAGCTTCACCGCCCGGTAAGTTTGCGCAGAACGTGACCTTTGGCCAGTTCGTAAAAGGTATCGGTACGCTCAGCGCTCCCCTGATACCCATTTTGGCCTACCGCTATTTCGACAACCGCTGGCAGCTGGTGTTTCCGATCTTCGGCGCGGGCACTCTTATCGCGATCATAGCTTTGTTTTTCCATAGCAGCAAAGACGAGAACAAGAATGCCGCAACGGTAGGCGCCTGTGTCTCATTGCTCACGAACCGCCGCGTCGCCCTGCTGGTGCTCGCGATCTTTCTCTACGTCGGCGCCGAGGTCTGCATCAGCTCGATGCTGCCAACGATACTCGAAAAAAAATATGGCTTTCGCCTCGCCGACTATGGCATGGCGGGCACGGGTCTGTTTTTTCTTTCACTGATGACCGGGCGCTTTGCGGGCAGCCTGCTGCTCACCAGAATTCGTCCCGCGGCCTTTTTGTTGCTCTGCTGCGCATTGGCACTGGCGGGCCTCGCGTTGCTGGCATCGGCAACGGGCTACCTCGGCTTCGTCGCGGCGATGCTCATCGGTTTTGGTTTCGCGAATATTTTCCCGCTGGTCTATGCTATTGGTATGGATGCATTTCCTGCACGCGCGAGCGAACTCTCAGGGCTCATGACCAGCGCAATCGCGGGGGGAGCTATACTGCCACCGGTCATGGGCTACGTGAGTGAACAGAGCTCCCTTGTCGCTGCGCTGGCTGTACCTGCGCTGTGTATTTTCTACATCGCACTGCTCGCGCTAAACGAGCGGAGGCAACATGCCGCATAAGATTCACATCGCGCCACCTTACGAAAAAGATGAGCGCATCGTGCTGACGCTCGATGCGGGCGGCACGAAGTTTTCGTTCTCGGCAATGGCAGGCGGCAAGCAGGTTGTAGAGCCGATCGAGTACTCTTCACACGGCGACGATTTAGACAAATGCCTGAAGACCCTCGTCGGCGGTTTCGCCGAGATACAGGCGCGGCTGCACGGAAAGCCTGCAGCGATTAGCTTTGCTTTTCCCGGCCCGGCATGGTATAAAGAAGGAATCATCGGCGACCTCGGCAACCTGCCGGCGTTCAGAGGGGGAGTTCCGCTCGGCCCGATGCTGGCAAAGCAGTTTGGCATACCCGTCTTCATCAACAACGACGGCGACCTGTTTACCCTCGGCGAAGCCGTGGGGGGATTTCTGCCTGAAATGAACCGGCACCTAGTGCACGCCGACAGCACGCGGCAGTACAAGAACCTGATCGGCTTTACCCTCGGCACGGGTTTCGGTGGCGGTATCGTGCGCGGTGGCGAGCTCATTACCGGCGATAACTCCGCCGCAGGCGAAGTGTGGCTGTTCAGAAACCCGCTCTACCCGCAGAGTTTCATCGAAGAGAGTATCAGCATTCGCGCGCTGCGCCGCGTTTACAAAGAGCACTGCAAGATCGGCTACCGCGACGACCTCACCGCGAAGGAAATTTTCCAGATCGCGAAAGGCGAAATCGCGGGTGATGTAGCGGCCGCAACGAAAGCTTTCGCCGAACTCGGCAGCGCGCTGGGCGATGCTATAGCTACGGCGGTAACCATGATCGACGGCCTCGTCGTCATCGGCGGCGGCCTCTCCAATGCGTGGGAGCTATTTGCGCCTTCGATGCTGGCCTCTGTACGCAGCCGGCTTAAGGCAATCGATAGCGAACGCAGCGTCGCGCGGCTCGAAGTCGAAGCCTTCGATGTCGA
>CAYOZO010000190.1:0-1341 GCA_964408405.1 uncultured Turneriella sp. | reverse complement strand
CAAGACCGTCACCGTGCCGGGCGGCGATGAGAAGATCACGTTCGATACGATGAAGGCCACTGCAATCGGTCGCTCACGCCTCGGCACGAGCGCGGCAGTTTCGCTGGGAGCGTATGTGTTTGCGATGCGTGAATTAGATAAGGGGTGATGAAGCGATTAGGTGCGCTTCTGGGTCAGATCACCGATTCCGCGCAAGAGGCCATCAACACAGATATCTTCATCGAACTCATCCCAGTGCAGACCCGTGCCGCCCCCGCTGACAATAAATTTCGCTCGCGCCTCTGCTGAGGCATTCAGCAGTCTGGGAAAATATACTAGCGGCGTAGCGAGTTGCCGGCCATCGGTCATCTCTATCCAGAGGTTGTCTTCATCACACCAAACCCTTTTGGCAGGAGATTTATAAGTTGAAGTATTCATTCCATTGCTCCAAGAATAGGTCTTGCCTGGCCTCGATTACTTCCAGAATTTTTCTAACTTCGTGACTCGAAAACCCATAAGAATCTTTAACGCGAAGTTCAGGAGTTAGCCATACCTTCATAGTATTCTCCGCGCGCCTGACATGTATATGCGCCGACTCCAAAAGGTGGCCCTCATTTAAGAAAAAGAAGAATTTGTGGCCATTCCATTCAAGAACTTTTTGGCATACGCCCATGACATTCTAACCGATTATTCGGGTGCGCGTCAAGCCATTTGTGGTGCGATAAGATTCTCGGTAATTTCTTAATCCGCTGTTTAGTTGACGCGACACTTGTCGCTGGTTAATTATGTTGCGTGGCCAGCAGCAAGACGATGGAAGCAAAGATTGCCGCAAAGGCTCGCTACCTGGCATCGCTCAGCGAAGCTGAACGACTCGTACTGCCGCTGGTGCTGCACCAAAGGGATCAGGAATTGAAGAAATCCCTCTTAGTAAAGAATGGATCCGCAAACACCGAATCGCACCCTCGCAGTAGCAAGACAGGTAGCTGACCTTCTAGCGCAGTGCCAGGTTCGCTGCATGGTAGTCGGTGCCGCGGCCTTGGCTGTTCATGGTTATGCACGGCAGTCCGTAGATTTGGACTTGGCTGTTTACGCCAATCCTTTTGAAGCGTTTCGCCAGGCACATGCACTGCTCGTCGAAGCCGGCTTTCAGGCAGAGCTGATTATGCCCGATGCAGAAGATCCACTGGGTGGTGTGATCAATATTACAGGCGCGGATTTCGAGCCGATACAGATAATCAATTTTGACAATCCCATGAACCGCCGGGGTATCCACAAACTTGTCGGCGATATTCTTGTAGAAGTTCAACCGGGAGAATCAGGCCTAGCGATCGTACCGCTCGAGCTTTTGGTACTGCTAAAGCT
>CAYOZO010000189.1:0-4832 GCA_964408405.1 uncultured Turneriella sp. | reverse complement strand
TTTGGTAACTGCCGGAAAGACCACCGTCGAGAGTAAAGCCCGCAACACCAGCTAAAACTCCGCTACCCGCGTTGAGCGTATTGGTACCGGCGTCGTCGCCCGCGTATCGGGTGCGCAGCAGACTTTCGAGAAACGTCAGATCATTCGCGTGGGTGTTACCAATCGTCTGCGCGGCTAAATCCCAGCCAATTTCTGACCCGCTTATGACCATGCGACCGCCGGAATTCAGGTAGTTCGTTATGAGCTGTTGCTCGGCATAGCTGAATGTCTCATCGGACCAGCTCTCGCGTCCGGTGTACCAGATGACAGCATCGAAAGAGCCGAGGTTAATTCGTCCTCGCTGAATCGCCTCATTCGAAGCGCTGTTTACCGACCATGCTCTGCCGCTGCCGACAACTGCCTTTAGATAAGTGGGAGTGTAGTTGAAGTTGTTACCCCGCTCGACCTGCGGACCGACACCGCGCTTGTCATAGTTGGTCACGAAGTTCACCCGGTTATCAAGCCTGTCGAAGCCATTCACAATGAGCAGTTTCTTATCTGTCGGGTTCACCGGCACGCGAATGCTCACCACCTCAGAAGGAAGGCTTAAGCCGCCGGTATTACCTGCCTGCACGGTGAAATGGTAAACCTTGCCTGCGGTGACATTGCTGAATGTGGCGGAGTTCGTCGTTGCCACGCGGCCCGAGTCGAAGGCAACACCATCGGTCGAAGTACGCACGAGATAAAATGTCGGCGCAGCGCCCGCTGCCGGAGCATCCCATTCGAGCTTGAATTCGCCGCTCGCAGTATTAGTCACGCGCACGGCTTCGACCTCTTCGGGGGAATACGTCGCGCCGAAAAACTGCGCAATACCCATGTAAAGCCCGCGCGCGGCGATGCGGTAGAAGCGTTCGTAGGTGAGCGTCACCACTTCCGAAGGATGCGTGAAAAATCCGACTTCAATCAGCGCCGCCGGTACCTGCGCCACGCGTGTCTCGCCGTAGTTACCGTCGAAGCCGTCGTCGCCCCAGGTGATATTTGTCCAGCCGGAATCCCACTTTTCGCGGATATAATCGATCATGCGGTATTTTAATTTCAGCGCCAGATCTTTACTGTTCTCATCGAGCGGCTTGTAAGTACTGCCCGGCGTGCCGTACTGATAAATGACCATGGTACCCTTGCCGGAGGAAGAGTTATAGGGATACGTCGATGAGCCCGTCGCATTGTTATGCACCGAGATGAACGCATCGACATTTTCGTAGTTGGCTGCATGCGGCCGTGTCGTTACATCTTCGTTATAGCCGCCCGAAAGCCTGGCCACAGTGGATGGTCGGTTGAGAAATTTCTGGTACTGGAACGCGCTGCTCTTGAAGCGTTCTTCATTCGTGGGGCTGCCGTCGATCGGTATGGTATCAATACCACCGCCGAAACGCAACGTGTCCGCGACAGCAATGCGATCTGTGGCAAACTGGTTGGCAAAGCTCACAACCGCAGCAGCGGACGAGAGAAAATAATACGTACCGAGATACGCCGCACGGTACCGCAGGCCGCCAGCGCCATAATCATTGCTCGTGAGCGTGCGCGCGTACAGATTTACCGTGGTTCGCGTTGTGCCCCCCGCATGCGTGATGGTAACAGGAATTGAATTCGCGCGATCACTTCCATCGCGGTAGTGGTAGTACACCGGGTAGAGACCACTGGCAGGCACGTTGGTGCTATAACTGAAAGTTACATTACCTGTATTATCGCCATAAACGTATCGGTATTTGGTGCCTGAAGCACAGAGCTGCGCGGCCTGAGCAGAATCATTGCTACTCGTGTAAAACGTTCCGCCGCTCTGTGTATATCCCGTACCGCCGGGGCAGATGGCGACTTCGCGCCGCTGTCTGGCCAGCTCGCGCACCAGCGTCGTCTCAGCGCCTGCGTTACGAAGGTACTGGTTGAGATACCATGTAATTTCTGAGTTGAGATAATCTTCGACAATCGCGTACTGGTTGACCGGCGTTGTGTAGGCAGAAGAGTATGTCGCTCCCCCGCTTGCCCAGACCCATGGCCGCTGCAGGCGCTTGCCCGGGCTCTCCGAGCTTGTCTGCCCTCGCCAGCCATGCCCTGCGCCCAGCGCGATGACCTTGCCCTTAAGCCCGTTCACCTGAGCAGGCACGTACGCTCCGAGAGCGCCGATCTGAGCCGAGGTCACAGCCATGAGCGTCGATGTCTCCACTGGGGGCGCGCCTGTTTCGCCGGAATCACCCGGCGGCGGAGTCACGGGATCCGGATTGGCGTTATCGCCGTTGTCAACCGGTGGTATGCTCTCGGCCTGCGTACCCGTCTGCCCTTGTTTTGCCAGGAGAGCCTTGTCGAGATTTTGCCCGCACCGGCTGAAAGTTTGCAGCATGAGCAATGCCGACACGGCCAGTAAAAGGTGGGATTTCATACCTTACCTCCAAAGTACACTGCGCCAAATCTCACTCCGCCGGATGTCAGGGGGAGTTTTTCGTCGTGAACGTAATTTTGCACGTAACTACAAATCACTCCCCATTCTGATAGCCGTATGCCAACGCCCAGCTCAGCGGTGCCAAGAAATGTTGTCTGCGAAAAAGTCTGATTCAGGCTCGTGTTGAGCAGTTCGTAGAATGCCGCGCCCGCCATGAAATTAATGACTACAAAAAAGCGCGATGCTCTACCGAGCGGTAAAACCCAACCTGGGCCGGCTATGAGCTCTGGACCCGAAAGCATGGCTTTGCTGCCCGAATAGCGGGTAAAACCTGCTGCGACCACGCCACGGGGAATGAGAAAATTCGTACTGGAAAAAATGGGAATACTGCCAGCGAGGTTAAACCCGAAGGCTTGCGAGAAGCCGAGCTGCTGTTGATTAAGCGGCAACAAGTACGCAGGCGCCGCCGTGACATACCAAGGCGTCGGTTTTTGTCGGGGAATGATGCGGTAGTTCTTAAGCCTGATGCGCCCAACGACTGAAGCGAGCTCAAAACTATCGGTACCCGCCTCTTGCCCGCGATAGACTGCACCGTTGAGTCTGCTGCCATCGGGCAGTTCGAGATCATACAACTCGCCCGGGGCAAGCTCTTCTGCAAGCAGTGGATGTACCACGAACAGGCTAATCAGTACAAATCGCGAAGCAGCGGACACGGTCAAGTATGGCTGGTCGCACCTGCGCTGTCACGCAAAAAGGAGATGATCAGATCCAAGCCGCACAAAATGTCCAGCGCTCAGGAATTCCATAACTGGCGGCTTGCCGGCGACCCATTGAGGGGGTCTTGACCAACCATAAAACGCCCTCCAAAGAATTTTTTCTTTAGAATATGAGAAAAATCCGCCATTTTCTGGTATTTAATATGTAGAGGCACTATGATTTGCAGAACTCAACCGAATTTTTTGGCGGATAAACCGGATCGCATTACGGAACTGTGGGAGGTGCGCGTCCCGAGGAGTCTATGGTTACGCATCAAAGCGATAGCTCTGCAAAAAAAAGTCACTTTTTCACAAATTACACGCTATTGTAGTTTTGTGCTCGCTGAACGCAGCTCTCTGCGCATGAGCCGTGCCCTGCAAAAGCTTGTTATGGCTGACCGGATGGCATACCGCGAGGCTGAAAATTTGCACCGGCACATGGTTTGTTTTTATGGTGAGGATGTGCGGATTTTGCGCCTTGCGGCGATGCAATTGGGTGTCACAGTATCATGCCTTATCCGCGTTGCTCTACATATCTATCTGCGGCACTTCGATATGGAAAAACATAACCACCGCAATCCAACAGACGTGGCATTATTCTGGCGAGGCATCAAGCGCGCCGTAAATCTCCTACTCTACCCCGAAAACACCTACGGCAATTTCTGCAAAAGAATCTACCTGCTCCAATCTTTTCCGCCGGAAATGCGCTGGGGGTGGCCACCGGGCAGCTAGCAAGCTGTTTTTTAACAGCCATTAGAACCGCCCATGGGGATGCGTCTTACGGTAAACGTCAAAGAGACGCTCCTTCGCAACGTGCGTGTAATTCTGCGTGGTGGAAACGCTCGCGTGACCGAGCATCTCCTGCACATGCCGGATATCAGCGCCTGCGTTGAGCATATCTGTCGCAAACGAGTGGCGCAGACTGTGGGGGGTGATACGCCCGTCGAGTCCCAGCGCGCTAGCGCGCTTTCGCAGCAGGTAGTGCGCGCCACGCCGGGTAAGTACAGTACCCTTGAAGTTGATGAAGAGCGCATCTGACTGCCGCTTTGTACGGTAGAGCGTGTCGGCGCGGTGCGGCAGGTATTCAGCAATGGCATGGCGCGCTGCCGTGCCAAGAAAGACAATGCGGTCTTTGTTGCCCTTGCCCGTTACCTTAACTTCATCCGGAATCTCTGCACCGCTAAAGGGCTCCATTGCCAGCGACAATGCCTCTGAAATCCGCATCCCCGAAGAGTAAAGAGTCTCCCACAATGCGCGATCGCGCACTTCGGTAAATTTTTCCTCGCTAGCGGAAAAATCCAGGAGGCTCTCGAGTTCGAGCGGTCGCAGGGGTCTGGGCAACAAACGCTTATACCGGGCGGCGCGCAGCGTACGCGTGGGATTTTTTTCTGCAAGCTTACGTTTTTCCAGGTAGCGATAAAAAGACCGGATCGCGGAAAGTTTGCGCGCCTGCGAGCGTCTCTCCAAAGGTTCGTTTCGGCTGCGCAGGCTGCCGAGGAAGCCATAGACATCCTCGCCGGTAATCTCATCAGGCGCGAGACCTTCTCGTTCGGTAAAGTCGAGCCACTGTGTCAGATCACGCTCATAGGCTTCGCGCGTATTGGCTGCTAACCCGCGTTCGTCTTCCAGAAAGTGAATAAATCCGGTAAGGTGCTGCCGCATGC
>CAYOZO010000188.1:0-4887 GCA_964408405.1 uncultured Turneriella sp. | reverse complement strand
TGGATTTTGCGATTCGGTACTACATGCCGAGGTTGATGGAGGAGTATTTGTTCGAACCGATGCCGGGTTGTGCGTTTGCGCAGCGGAATGCCAGATACTGGGAGACGCGCTATAAGGCGCGGAAAAATCCTCGGCTGGAAATTTTTATTACGTACCAATGCAAAACTGAGCTCAATGCGCCCGAGGGCCTTGCCTACCGGCAGGAGTACAGGATTTTGTCCAAGAAACAGCTTTTTGCCAGCGAGATTCCGCTGACCATGCCCCTATCCGGTTAAGCCTCGGCTGCATAATATGTATTCAGTCACAAACGCAAAGCCAAGCTACGATCGGGCACAGGTCTCGCGGCCATGTCACTCCCGAAGACGCGCGCACACCTTGATCTATTGGTCTCGCTGCGATGTGCTGATCACGGGCTGCAAGTGACATAATTGACAGGATGTAGCAAAAGCTTAAGGGGCACAGGTGAGGGCAGTGTTACCTTATCTGTGTATATGCCTGCTCACCTGGCCGAAATACGCAGCGCTCATCGTCACCGAAGAAGGTCAGGTGCGTGGGCAGATAGTGCGCCTCGAAGAAAAAGAGGTAGTTGTCCGTCTTGAGTCTGGCGCTGTGCAGACGATCAGCAAAGAAAAAATTCTCACCGTACACGATGACGACGACAGGCTCATCTGGACACACCCTTCCATCGTACTCAATGACACATCGCCCGACAAAGCGGACGAATCAGTAAAACTCAGTCTCACAGCGCAGAGGCGGCCTGAATGGGAAATGGAGGTTACCGCTGGTTTGGGCCTTATGAGCTCCACCGCATGGTTTAGTACTTACCCGCTCGGCGTTAAACATGACTACCGCATGCTGAAGGAGTTCAATCTGACCGGTCTATACAACCTGGATCCAGGCTCATACCTCACTGCCTCACTCGGCTACAGCGAGCGCGATATGACGGCAAACGGCGTGACGATGGATAACCTCTACGGTGTTGCCGTGTGGCCGATGCGATTTATCGATACGCGCCTGGGCTACCGCATTCGCGAAGACTGGATGTTCGTCGAGGCCGGTCTTCTGCAGACATTTCAGGTGGGATTGTCTCCTGTGACGATCGACGGCGGC
This sequence comes from uncultured Turneriella sp., assembly GCA_964408405.1. Lineage (GTDB taxonomy): Bacteria > Spirochaetota > Leptospiria > Turneriellales > Turneriellaceae > Turneriella. The sequence continues at coordinate 3,777 of CAYOZO010000188.1, read as the reverse complement.
AGCCGCAGCACAACTTTCGCTGATGCACGGGCATCTACAGGCGGCTATTTAGGTTTTTACCTCACTCTCGGCATCATCGCGCAGATTTACCGCGACCTTGAAAGTCTCTTCCTGCTGCGCTACGACCATGGTCTCGGCTCAGCAGTCGATGCGAATATTGCGACGCAGACCGCGCCCGATGGCAGCGTGGTGAGCTCCGCTCCACTACACCTGGTGCCATGGAGTGTGAGCGCACATGTAGGGCTGCGGTACCCACTGCGCTTTTGATCTGGCTTTGAGGTCAATAATCGCCGTAAAGCAAGACAGAAACGACGCGCCGCGCTCCGAGAGGTAACTGCTCCACTGCAGTCTCTGGCGTCGCGGTGCCTGTATCACGCGCGGCGGCAACAACGCGCTTCGCCGATATTTCGTAGAGCGCAGCGTAGTACTCGATGTTTATCACCTGGCCCATAATATTCGCTTTTTCGGCGGTAACGAAAACGATGTAATCAAACTTAACGCCAAAGCGCCTGCCATCTTTAAGCACTGCGTTAACCGCAATCTCTGCCATCGGGTCGAGGCCTTGTGCTCCTTTCTTACTGAGTCCAACTTTTGCCGCGTTGACCGGCAGTTCAAATGCCGATGCGGGCATCAGCGGCAATACGTGTATCGAACCAGCGGCATCACCCGCAGCCTGGCGAAACAGTGATTCCACTTTGGGGACTCCCGTTGCGCGGTCTTGCGCCGCTACAAGTACACCCTTACCCTTGAAAGTGAAGCGTGTTTTGTCTGCAGGAAAGCGCTCAAAGCTGCTGCAGGCACTGGCAAAAGACAGCACCACAAGTGCTGCAAAACGAAGTAAGGTCGTGTTCATCTGATTGTCAGATTGAAAATGAGCAAGAGTACGGAAAGGTAAATTGCCCGCCCCCTCTTCATGCAATGGGGAGGGGGCGGGGGTGAGGTTACTTCACAACAACCGGAATAGTCTTTTTCGCGCTCGCCTTGCGCGGCAGGGTTACCTGCAGCACACCGTTCGCGATTTCGGCAGAGATCTTGTCGGCATCGACATCTTCGCTCACGCGGAATGAGCGCTCATAGTTGGCAAAGCGGAACTCGCGGCGGATGAGATCGGAGCTGACCGCTTCAGCCACTGACTGGGCCTTGATCGTTACGACACCGTCATCATATGTGACGCTGACGCTGTCTTTGTTTGCGCCCGGAACATCGGCGAAGATGGTATAACCGGCTTCGCCTTCGGTGATATCGACCGCCGGGACATATGTCACTTCTGCACCCGCGTTGGCTTTTTCCACCTGGGTAGTTTCTTCTTGTTTTTTTGTTAATCCGAACATGTTGCCCTCCTTACTTTGCAACGATATCAATCCTGCGTGGCTTCGCCTCTTCAGCCTTGGGCAGTCTCACTGTCAGAATTCCGTCCTTCACGACCGCTTCAATCTTGTCGGCCTGCAGGTCGTGGCGAAAGGTGAAGGCACGCTCAAAGCGACCGGTCGCGCGTTCTTCACGGGCATATTCTGCCTCGACGCGCTTATGCTCACCGCTGATTTTCAGCTGGCGGCCTTCGAGCTCGATCGTGATGTCATCTTTCGAGAGACCCGGCACGCGTGCCTGCACAGTGTAGGCATCGTCGTTCTCGGCGATATTGACTGGCGGATAGTGGCTGCTGATCCCGTCTCCAAAACCCCAGCGGAAGAGACGGTCAAATTCGTTTTGAACTTCCGCCAGGTCATTCCAGAGTGTGTTGCTTCTTACTAACATATTCCCTCCTGGGTTATGGTTCTGCGCCCATCTTGGCGCTTATTTATTATGACTGATAGCACTCTATCAATCACAGTGCCAATATAACAACAGTATTCTGTCTTGGCAAAAATTTTTTCGTGAAGGGTGGTGTATGGTAGGGGGGAGCGATATTTGTTATGTCACATTGGTCCTGGGACATTTAGCATTATCCCCCCCCCGATTAATCGCGTCCCTACGGGGGTTACGGGCAATTCGCCGACGGGTTCAAATCATCCTGAACCCAATTTCTGGGATTCTCCCGAATGTAGGCCCGTATTCTATTCAACGATACATCATCGCGTACGATGTGGTCGTGAAACCGTGCCTGCCAGGCGAAATGGGGATTTCCATTCTTCCGGATTTCGTACGTGGTTCGGCCTTTATACCAGCGTATGATTCGTGATAATGATGGGGCACCGGCCCTGGTCGATATATTTGTAGAGACGCGATTAATCGCGTCTCTACGGCGCAACGATGATTTATCCGCCGTGGCATTATTAACGCGATTAATCGCGTCGCTAGGGGTTGGCGACAATCTGGCATCATTATCTGAATCAATCCCGCCTCTACGGTTGGACGATATTGAATCACCCGTCATTTCGTTTCGGTGATCGTCCGAATCCAAAATATGTATCACCCCATGCACATGATTCGGCATGACCACAAATTCGTCCAGCGTCATGTTCACGAAATGATCGGGAATTTTACGCCAGATGTTTTCGGCAATCTTTCCCATATCGGACAACTGCATGTTCTCGCCTTCAATCCCACCAAAAAAATGTTCGCGGTTTTGGGTGCAGATTGTCACGAAATAGGCACCCGGTGAGGCATAGTCGTAGCCCTTCAGCCGGGCCGACTCGATGCGGTATTTGCCGCGAAAGAGGGTCACCCCACCCCCTTCGACGGATTCGACAAGCTCACCGCAGGCCCGCTCATGCCACCCCCTCGACAATCTTCACCTCTTCATCGGTCAGCCCATAGAGCTGGTACACCAACTTATCGATTTCGCGGTCGGTCGCTTCGATCTGCCGCTGTAGAGGCGCGATTGATCGCGTCTCTACAGCGCGGTTCGCGGCCAATTGTTTATGGAGCGCGAGCATCGACTCGACAAGGCTTGTGATGCGGTCGCGGATTTTCACCTCTTCGGGATTTTGCTCGTCGATGCGATGGATGGGAAGCTGTGTAACGTACATGGGCTTATACTCATAAAAGCCACCTTGTTTTGTCGAGGCTATCTTTTGCATGAAGAAATCGATCAATCGACTATTTAGTAAGCCAAGAAGGTAAGTGTCAGCATCGCAAATGATGCTCGTCTTGTCATTAGAATATATCTTATGCGTGTCCAATGCGTATGAGGCTGATTGCACTATCGCAGGAACAATGATCTTCGGCTTTTCAAATTCTTCGTAGTAATCGCACGCCCTTAGCTCCCACCAGTATTCGCCCTGGTCATAGCGCACCCGGGCCTTTTTCTCAAACTGTTGCAACCATTGGGCAACGGCTGGGTATCGTTTTGTCAGAAATTCAAATCCTGATTTTTCCGATTTTAATCCCAGCGAGCGAGTCCAGCCGTTTGGAAAGAATATCAACCATTTACGATTCGCAATGACGCCATAGCGCTTGATGTCCTTACCCTCTAAAAACGGCTTGATCACCTCGGCGCTCTTCTTGTCTTCTTTAACCAGTCGCTCACGCGTGGCGTCGTCGATGACAAAGGCTTCGTTCAAGCCCGTTTTGATGCCGTAGTAAATCTTACCGCCGACGTATTCGCCCAATGGTACTCCGACAGCCTTGATCTTGGCCAAGAGTTTCGCCTCGGTGTCGTTGACCAGCGACCAGCCGCCGCTATCCGATAAATGGCTGAGTGAAACTTTGAAGCGCCGCTCTCCAAGCAGCGCGGCAAGACTTTCGAAATCGAGCGAAGGTACGTTGACGGCAAAAAAATCCGCAGGCGCAGCGTTCGATACCTTGATAATGCAGGGGTACGTAGTCTCTCCCGCG
>CAYOZO010000187.1:0-4911 GCA_964408405.1 uncultured Turneriella sp. | reverse complement strand
AATAACTCCGGCAATAAAACCTAATACCTCAGTTTCCATTATCAACCCGGGCCGACTTCACCCAGCACACGCCGCGCAGCCATGACGCCACGGTACTGCGCTTCTTCAAAATTGCTCATGCCGGAAAGGTCCGAGTGAGCCCCGTAGAAACCCTCATCGATTCTTTCGAGTAAGCCGTTGCGCATACGCGACAGAAAACCCGGTGTCGGGCGCACCATCGCATGCGCCCAGCGGTAGATACCGGCCGATTCGACGAATTCATGCACACGCGGATGCGCGCGACCGATCTCGTCGAGCGCCATCTTGAGCGCCTCGCCTTCCGTCATCTGCAATAACCTGCGCCGGCTATCGAGAGTGTCGTCCTCATCAAAGGCATGGAAAAAAGTCAGGTTTAGCGCATGCGGCAGTTTGCCTGCGCGCTGATGTTCGGCAACGACGTAGCCCAGCGATCTCGAACCATATATGACGTTATCCCATGCCGGATCATTTTCAGCAAAATGGTTCACCAGCAGGTTCACTGTGAGCCAGGGCGAATAAACAAGCGATTTGGCTTCTGCGCGGCGATCGCTGCTGAGCGCAGGATACACCCATGGCAGGATAAACTTTGGCGCAGCGAAAATAATTTTTCGCGCATCCATAACTTCGGCAGATCGCGTCGCATGATTAAAGAAGTGCAGCCGGTATCCGCGGCTGGTTTTTTCCACATGCCTCAGCGCCGTGGCAGCCTGTATGATATTGCCGAGCTTTTTGCGCAGGTATTCAGCAATGTACCCGTTGCCTTCGGGCCAGACGAGGTTGTGCGATTCGCTGCGTGCGGCAAAATAATGCAGTAATGCCCAGGCTGAGGTGTTGTGACGATTGGAGCCATACTCGTCACGCAGAACATAATCAATATACCATAAGAGCCGCTGCGAGGTTATGCCGCGATTTTCCAACCAGTCTGCGGCCGTGAGATTATCGTACTGAGTAAACTTTGCATCTGTTGAACTCAAGGCAAGCGGTATGGTAAAAGCCCTGCGTCCGTCGCCGCCGCGCGCAGCGGAAAAACCGGCCATGGTCTCAAAGAAGCGCTCGATTTGCTTTCTATCCGTTTCCCGTGCTCCCATGAGCGGTACCAGTCCAGTCTGCCAGTTGCCGTAGATGAAGAGACGTTCTTCGGTTTCATGCACCAAAGCCTCTTCACTGAAGCGGCCGTTTTTGTAGATTCCCATCTCTGCCAAAAGTTCCCGCACCCAGATCGCATCGCTGCCCGGTGTTGGCAGGTAATGAGCCCCCCAGGGATAACGGCCATTGCGATTTTCACCCCACTGTGCGTTTCCCCCGGCGCGGTCTTCAAGCTCGAACAACCGAAAATCCGCCTGCCCCTTTTTTTGCAGGTACCACGCGGCCGACATGCCACTGATTCCGCCACCAACTATGGCGACTGCTACAGCCTGCCGGACAGGCGCAGCAATGGGCGCGTAAGGCTCGCGGAGTTTATGCCCACGGTCCAGCGCCGGTCCTACGAAACGCGGCCGAACTGGCGTGCGGCGCAGCATCCATAAGCTGATGCCCGCAAAGCTGGCGAAGAGCGCAGCAAGCCAGGCCAGAAAGCTGCGGCGGCTCAGATCTCTGCTACGACCGATTGCTTTCAGTTGCGCCCCTTGCCGAGCAGAAAGACTGACATGCCTGCACGCATAGGCGTTTCCGGAGACGGGGCATAAACCATCGAACCGTCCGGATTTTGCAGCGCAACCACGGTAAAACCTTGCTCTATGTAGCGGCACGCGCCGACGTTTTTGCCCACGCCCTCATCACCTTCGGACAGCCGCTGTATCTTGACCTCAAACTCGTAATTACGATCGCCGCGAAAAATTTCAATGAAATCGTCCACTTGCGGTTTGAGCATGGAGCGTGCCATCTGTATGCCGGCAACGTGGTATGGCGACAGCACACGGTTTGCTCCGGCCTGCACCATCTTCGCCCGTGTCGTTTCATGCGAAATGCGTGTTTCAATCCAGATTGTCGGGTTTAGTCCGCGGGCCGAGAGCACCACAAAGAGGTTATCCGCATCGGTAGGCAAAACACTGAAAAGGCCCTTCGCGCGTTCAATGCGCGCTTCGCGGAGTACCTCTTCTGACAGGGCATCGCCAGACAACACGGCCCATGCCGGCTTACGCTCTGAAACGAGACGCGATACGGGCGACTCGGCATTTTTTTCTATCACGAGGAAGTCGCGCCGCGCCTTTTCGAGCTCGTTACAGATGGCGAGCGCCATCCGCCCTCCCCCGCAGACAATGTAATGACCATCCAGGTTCCTGAGTTTTTCGGAGAGTATCTGTGCGTCCATAAAGCCTCTGAAGCCACGTTCGAGAATGATTTGAATCACTGCATTGATACCGAGACCATAGAACAAGACTCCGCCAAGGATCAGGCAGATCGTGAAGACACGCCCGGCATCGGAAAGCGGTCGGACCTCGGAAAAACCCACCGTCGTAATGGAAATCACTGTCATGTAAAGTCCCTCGAACGGTGTGAAACCTTCGAGCGTGACGTAGCCTGCGCTGCCGGTTATGAGCAAAATCAGAAGAAGGAGAATCGGCCGCGTAAACAGCCGGATATAGTGATATAAGAGCCGGATGCGAAGCAGTGAACCCGGGCGCTGGGCCATGCGCTCACATACCCCAGTCGCGCGGCGTGCGGAATTCACGGCCGATAGTAACGGGCGATAATTTGGCAATCACGGGCATGGTGCGCTTGTAGGCATTGCGCTCCACGCGCCTAAGGATCAGCTCGACAACCGACTCGTCCTGCCCGTAACTGCGTACCATTTCTTTGAGCGCCGTAATAGTAAGGTTGCGCTCCATCCAGTTGTAGAGCACCAGGTCAGCTATCTTATAACTGAACCCCATTTCGGCTTCATCGGTTTGCCCCGACCAAAGATCTGCACTCGGCGCCTTATCCAAAATTTCCGGGATCACTCCCATTTGTCTGGCAATAGCAAAGACCTGATACTTGTAGAGGTCGCCCAACGGGTTCACCGCGGAAGCCATATCACCCCAGAGAGTAGAATAACCGAGCAGGATTTCTGTCTTGTTGCTGGTACCGACAACGAGCGCAGCATCGCGCGCCGAAAGGTCGTAAAGCACGATCATCCGCAGCCGCGCCATTACGTTACCACGCCGGGTGGGAGTGATCGCTTCATCGCGACTGAAATAGGCATCAGCCATGGGCGTAATGTCCACAACCTCGCTTGTAACGCCGAACTTTTCGCACAACTTTCGCGCATCGCCAAGAGAATCGGGATTGCTGGTCTTATGGGGCATCATTACCGCAAGCACGTTTTCTTTACCGAGTGCCGCAACTGCCAGCGCGAGCGAAAGCGCCGAATCCACGCCACCTGATACCCCCAGTACTGCCTTGCTGAGACCTGTCTTGTGAATTTCTGCGCGGAGGATTTTGACGAGAGCGTCGGCGGCAAACTGTGCGTTGAAATCGGGAAGGCGCCCCTGCTGAAACATAGTGTAGTGTATGCAATTCACAGTCAGGCTGTCACGCGCTCGGCAGTCGAAATTTGCCCTTTTCGCTCTGTGTCGGAATCGCGGTAATTCCGTATGTCTGGCATTTCACGAGCCGCAAAGGCAGCGATTCTGGTTTCGGCCCTGGGCTACTTCGTCGACATTTACGACCTGTTGCTCTTCGGCATCGTGCGAATTCCCAGTCTGCGTACGCTTGGCTTGCCGGACGACGCCATGAAAGAGGTCGGCGCTTCGCTCCTCAATTACCAGATGTTCGGCATGCTGCTCGGCGGCATTTTCTGGGGAGTGCTGGGCGACAAGAAAGGGCGACTCTCGGTCCTTTTCGGTTCGATCTTTCTATACTCTGTGGCAAATCTGGCTAACGCATTTGTCGACCGCCTGGGCTCGACGGAAAATGGCCTCATCGCCTATGAGTGGCTGCGCCTGATTGCGGGTATAGGCCTGGCCGGCGAACTGGGAGCAGGTATTACGCTGGTGAGCGAACTGATGCCCAAGGAGAAACGCGGCTATGGTACAATGGTCGTGGCAGGCTTCGGTATTCTGGGCGCAGTGGTGGCCACGCTGATCGGCGACATTTTTCCCTGGCAGACAGCCTATATCATCGGGGGAGTCATGGGCCTCATGCTGCTCATCATGCGTATTGGAGTCTATGAATCAGGTATGTATGAACAGACGGCTGAGGCGGGAGTGCGGCGCGGCGATTTTCTCTCTCTCTTTACTTCGGCCGACCGTTTCATGCGCTACCTGCGATCCATACTCATCGGCGTGCCTCTCTGGTTTGCTGTCGGTATCCTCATCATCTTCTCAAAAGAATTTGGCCAGGCGCTCGGAGCCACCGAGACGATCAACCCCGGCTATGCAATCGGCTTCATGTACGCAGGCCTCTCAGCTGGAGATTTTCTCACCGGTTACCTAAGCCAGCGTTTGGGCAGCCGCCGTATGGTTGTGCTGGTCTGCCAGATTGTTAACGTCGGTCTGCTCGCTGTGTACCTGCTGTCGCGCAACTTTACACCTACCTACTTCTACATCCTCTGCGTCATTCTGGGACTGGCAAATGGCTACTGGGCTGTATTCGTGACCATAGCTGCAGAGCAGTTTGGCACTAATCTGCGCGCGACCGTTGCGACCACAGTGCCGAATTTTGTGCGCGGTTCAGTGCCGCTGCTGACCACTGCGTTCCTTTACCTCGACAAACAAGTTTTTGCAAAAGGCCTCAGCAACAGCGCGCAGGGTATGGTACCGGCTGCCGCGATAGTGGGCGGAGCTACCCTGTTACTCGGAATTTGGGCCGTGCTCACAATGCCTGAAACGCACGGCAAAGATCTGAATTTTCATGAATAGCAGGATGTTGAAAAAATCCCGTGCTCGCTGCAGACGCTTAGCTCAAGTCGCG
>CAYOZO010000186.1:0-4943 GCA_964408405.1 uncultured Turneriella sp. | reverse complement strand
ATGAAAATCCCGAGTCCTAACCGCTAGACGAAGGGGACTAATCCTTCTATGAGCTCGCCAGGTGCAACGCCCTGCAGGCCCACTTTGAGAAGCCCGGGAATCGAACCCGGGACCCACTCCTTAAAAGGGAGTTGCTCTACCGACTGAGCTAGCTTCTCTCTTTTACCTTTTATGGACTTGCATGCGCAAATCCATAAAAAGCTCAATAGAGCGTCCTTGGCGGTTCCGGCAAATTCGTCAGAGCGTCAATTTATTTGCCAAAGGTTTTTGCGGAATTTTAAGAGCCTGTGCGGCGGTTCTCGTGGCTGCTCAAAGGCAGGCTCATCAGCAATACCACAGGATGTCTAGGCTACCTTTTTCTTAAAGTAACAGAATATCTTATTTTACTTGACATATTGTCATATAAAAAGGCATATTATGTCCATTATGGATGCACTATTAATGGTCGCCGACTTCAAGGCGCAGTTCTCTGACGTGCTCGATAAAGTAAGACAGGGCGAGGAGGTTGTACTTGGCTATGGCCGCAAGAAAGAGAAAATCGCCGTGCTCGTCCCCTACGAAAAATACCGGCGCACCATGAAAGGCTCTGCAAGGCGCCGCGCGGGCTCTCTTGCCAGCAAAGGAAAAGTTATCTTCCAGGACGACTTCAAGATTTCCGATAACGAACTGCTGCACTCATGAGGCTGCTCGTCGATACGCATACGCTCGTGTGGTTTCTCACCGAACCGAAGAAGATCCCACAAAAAACACTCCGCATCATCGAGCGCAGCGAAAACACAGTCTGGTTTTCAGCCATCAGCCTGTGGGAGCTTTCTCTCAAATTCTCGCTCGGCAAACTGCGGCTCAAGAATCTGTCGCCCGAGGACATTGCGCATGAAGCAAAAGAGCAGAATTTTGACTTCATCACCCTGAGCGAGACCGATGCGCTTGGCTTTCGCAACGTGCCGCGGCATTTGCACCACGACCCATTTGACCGCATGCTGATCTGGCAGGCAATACAGCACGACCTCACCTTCGTGAGCGCCGAAACCGGGCTTAACGAATACCGGCAGCTGGGCCTGCGCTGGATCTGGTAATCTCGTGGACAATATGCAAAAGACGCTTATCATCGCCGGTCTTGTAATCCTGCTCATCGGGCTTGCCTGGCCTTACCTCAGCAAACTGCCGCTAGGCCGATTACCGGGAGACATTGCAATCGAGCGCGAAAACATGAAGTTCTACTTTCCGCTGGCGACGTCCTTACTCGTTTCGCTTCTGATCTCGCTCGTGCTTTGGCTGCTGCGGCGTTAGCAGGATGTTGAAAAAATCCCGTGCTCGCTGCAGACGCCGCGATTTCTTAGCGAAATCGCTCGCAAAACGGCCATAAATGGCCTGTCTGCAGCTGCGCTCGGTTTCAACATCCTGCTTCATGGCTGTTTTTCAACAGCCTGTTAGTCCAGATACCGAAACAGCCGCGCCGTGTTTTTGGCGTCTGAAAGCGCAGAATGCGGCCGCCCCTCGAAGCGCATGCCAAGAGCTGCCAGCGTCAATTCAAGCCCCTGGCGCGGCAGCAGTTTCTGCTTTGCAAAGAAGAGATTCTTGAAATCAACAAATTCCCTGGGTAAATCATAGGCAATCTGGTGACGGCGGCAATCCTGCACAAGCTGCTTGCGGTCGTAGTGCCCCCAGCTAAAAATAAACACGTCGTCGAACTTCGCCACCCAGGCGCTGAAACGGGCAAAGACGTGCGGAAAAAAAGCCGCCGCATCAACCTGCCGCTGCGTGATGCCAGTGAGCTCAGTGCAGAATGCAGTCAATGTCCGGTGGTGCACAGGTCGTATGTACTCCTGGAACTCCCCCACGATCGTCCTGCCCGCATCGAGCGCGACCGCGCCGATCTCAATAGTTTCGCGTTCGCTGCGCGCAATACCATTATCCTGCGCGCAGGTCGCTTCAAGATCGAGAAAGATATAGTGGCGGTGGTGTTTCCAGTTAACTCGCATGGATTTCGCTTTTCGCTTGCACAGCAAATGCACGCTTGCCGCCATGCTGTCCACCAAATCGGCTCTGTCGTTATCCCTACTACTCTGCCTTTGCACCGTCGTTGAGGCACAGAATAATGCACCGGCAGCAGACAAGACCGCCGAACCGCCTGCGGGCAGCGGCCCAGCGCCGGTCGAAAAGGCAGCTCCGGCAGAAAACAAACCTGCCGACGTACCCGAGAGCACTCCACCAGAAGTGAAGGCTGAACCGGAGGAAAAGGTTATCGCGCCTGCCGAGGCACAACCAGCGACAACTGAACCCATGGTCCCCCCGGCTCTCCCGCCACAGCTGGCAGAGAATAAAGCCGAACCGTCCCGGGCTTCGCCCGCACCGGTTGAAAATGACTTTCGCCTGATGACCGGCGTACACGGCGGACTGGTGATTCCGTTCAACGGCATCCACTCGGTAGGCTATAAATTTGGCATGACGCTCGACTACACGTTTCTGCGCCGCTACGGAGTGCACTTCGGGGCTGAGACGGGCCTTTTGCCTGCGCGCGCGCAGACGCTGGCAGCTACGCCATCGAATATTTCAGTGATCGAGGGCGGCACCTTTGGCTTTTTGAACCTGCGACTCACAGGTATGTATGTTTTTCCCAAAATTTGGGATCTTAATCCTTCGGCAGGTTTTGGCCTTAGTTACTACCAGCTCAGCGGTGGGAGCTATAGCTTTCAGGCGAGCATTGCTCCTGTCGCAGTGGGCTCACTCTACTACGACATTTTGCCCAACCTGCAGCTCGGGGTTATCGGGCAATTCATACTCGCCACCACCGGCAAGATCACGACAACCGGCTCAGATTACACGTTGAAGTCTGCAACCTGGCTTACTACGGCTTCGCTCGCGGTTTCGGTTCGCTACGCCTGGTTCTAAGAGCCTCATGCGCCAATGCTGGCAAAAACTGTTTTTATCGACGGCAGGTCTTTGAGGTCAAAATGACCCGATGGTTCAGTATCTTCTCAAAGCAATTTTCGGCTCGAAATATGAGCGCGACCTTAAGCGCATACGGCCCTACGTCGAGCGTATTAATGCACTCGAACCTGAAATCCAGAAGCTGAGCGACGCTGAACTCGCAGCCAAAACTCCCGCTTTTAAGGAACGTATCGCCAACGGCGAAAAGCTGATCTCCTTATTGCCAGAAGCCTTTGCCGTGCTGCGCGAGACTTCGCGGCGCGTTCTGAACATGCGCCACTTCGACGTGCAGCTCATGGGTGCGATGGCGCTGAACGAAGGCAAAATCGCCGAAATGAAAACCGGCGAAGGTAAGACGCTGACAGCAACGCTCGCTGTCTATCTCAACGCGCTCACCGGCAAGGGAGTGCATGTTGTCACAGTAAACGACTATCTGGCTGGCCGCGACGCCGACTGGATGCGCCCTCTTTACGATTTTCATGGGCTGACTACGGGCGTCATCAAGAGCAACATGAACCATGCGAAGCGCCGCGAGGCCTATGCCGCAGACATCACTTATGGCACCAACAACGAGTTTGGTTTTGACTACCTGCGCGACAACATGGTGGATCACCGCAATTACCGGGTACAGCGCGGACACTACTTTGCGATTGTTGACGAGGTTGACTCGATCCTGATCGACGAGGCCAGAACCCCGCTCATTATCAGCGGCCCCGCTGATCAGGACGCCGGGGAGTACGTGCGCGTGAACAAAATCATTCCAGCGCTCGAAGATAAGGTTGACTACGATGTTGACGAGAAAGCGCGTACCGTGCTGCTCACCGAAATCGGCGTCCATAAGGTCGAGAAGCTGCTCAACGTCGATAACCTCTACGCTCCGCAGAACGTCGAACTCGTCCACCACGTGCACCAGTGCCTCAAAGCGCATAAACTCTTCCACCGCGACGTGGACTATGTAGTACAGAACGGCGAGATCATCATCGTTGACGAGTTTACCGGGCGCCTCATGGAAGGTCGCCGCTACAGTGACGGCCTGCACCAGGCGATCGAAGCGAAAGAAAAGGTTGAGGTGAAACAGGAAAACCAGACGCTGGCTACGATCACATTCCAGAATTTCTTTCGCATGTACGAAAAGCTCGCGGGCATGACTGGTACGGCTGACACCGAAGCCGAGGAGTTCCGCAAGATCTATAAGCTCGATGTGATGGTGATTCCTCCAAACAAGCCAATGATCCGTAAGGATTATGCTGACAAAGTTTATCGTACGCAGCGCGAAAAATTTAATGCAATCGCCGATGAAGTAAAAGAACTCCACATCAAGGGCCAGCCGGTGCTGCTCGGTACCATCTCCATTGAGAATTCTGAAAAGCTTTCTAAACTGCTTCATCAGAAGGGTATTCCGCACAATGTTCTCAACGCCAAGCATCACGACCGCGAGGCGGAAATCATCAAGGAAGCAGGCCAGAAGGGTCGTGTGACCATTGCAACCAATATGGCAGGCCGGGGTACAGACATCATTCTCGGGCCCGGAGTCAAAGAACTCGGCGGACTGCATATTATTGGCTCTGAACGGCACGAATCCCGGCGTATCGACAACCAGTTGCGCGGACGCTCCGGTCGTCAGGGCGATCCGGGCAGTTCGCGCTTTTACCTGTCGCTAGAAGACGAACTCATGCGCATTTTCGGATCAGACCGACTCGGACCGATCATGCAGCGCTTCGGTATGCAGGAGGGCGAAGCGCTCGAACACCGCATGGTAACCAACGCCATCGAGCGCGCGCAGAAACGCGTCGAATCGCATCACTTCGAGATGCGTAAGCACCTGCTCGAATACGACGACGTGATGAACAAGCAGCGCAAGTACATCTACATGATCCGCAATGAAATCCTCGACAATGCGGATGTCAAATCACTGATCCGCGAATTCACCGAGGATGCGATCCAGATCCGTATTGGCCAGATGCTGCCCGGCAGAAAGGTGTCGGAGTTCAATTTCGAAGCGCTGAAGGATT
>CAYOZO010000185.1:0-4946 GCA_964408405.1 uncultured Turneriella sp. | reverse complement strand
GCCAGGGAATCATAGGTGAAAGGCTACCGAAAGCTGCGACCGGTGATTGTCAGCGTTGGCAGGCGCTGAAGGCCAGACCAAGTACGGAGTACCGCAGGCTGGGCGTACGGTGCCTGCCGTAGCGGATCAGCTTGAGCAATTCGGCGAGGGACGGATAGGCCGATGAACCCAATGACGTCGCCCGAGTCTTTGAGTTCGACGGCCCAATTGCCCCAGCCTCGCTCGTCGAACTGAGAGCATGATCTCGCAGGCGCGGGCGACGTTGCCGAGTTGATCGGCCGGTTGCAGCAAAGACAGCTTGCGTTTGGTACTTTGGATCAGAGCAGTCACGGTATTCCCCTGTAACAAATCGACAGTGTGGAAACATCAATTTGCCAGAAGACCCGGCGACTGCTCACCCGCCCGAGCGCGGACGGGTGAGCAGACCTCGCCATGCAACGAGTGTCGGAAAATCATTAAACGAGTTCACCAGATGCACTCGACCTTTAGGCGTCATTGAGGCATTCTTGCAAACGTTCATCCGGGGTTCTCCTGAGGACGTTGGCCGACTTGAGGACCTCCATTTTCGTATACCTCGGATGAACAACGAGTTGGGAAACGACAATCAGCGTTTGCTTCGACCTTGCTCGACGAATGCTTCCGCGTGAAAGGGGGCGAGAACCTCTATCTGACCATCGCGGAAATCCCGCGTGACCGCGATACCTTCATGACCTACTACAAGCTCGAACCCAGCCATCAGGGCTAACGCCTCGGTGGCCGCGCACCCGCGTTGGCACCGCGTCAGGCGCTCGGACTCGACACCGTGCCGAGCCTCGACTTCAGCAACCAACCAACTTCAACGTCCGAGGAGGATTCCGCCACCGCAAAACCCGCCTAAACCAACCACACCGGAAGATCCGACTGTCGGATAAGCACTCTACCGGAACAGCTGGTTGACCGCCATGTTGGCTCCCCGCGCGCAAAACGATGAATTCATACTGGATTGCCATAACCATCGACGAGGTACTCGCCAGCACCGAAGCAGCGAGCACAATTCTCGACTTGTCCGGAGCACGCGCATTGAACTACACGTCGCTCGGCCTTTCGTTGAACCGCCTCTGCTTCTCGCTGCACCCTATCCACCTCACGAATTCTCTCCCACTCTGCGTCTGACACTTTTGATAGCCTGCGTTCAAGCCTCAGCTTATCTGTGCGTAGCGCTTCAATTTGTTGGGAAAGCTGAACGGACTCGCGCTTCGCCGCACTTACAGCGCCTTGCAGCTTGGTGCATGTCACGCGGAGTGCTGCAATCTCTGCTTGAAGTTGTTCCTCCTTCGCCGCGAAGTCGGCGTGAACTCGCGATAGCTCATTACGAAGAGCGTCTCGCTCCCGAAGAAGACCGTCTGTCAAGGCGCTGGCATCTGCGGCGCCAACTACGTTGCCATTGGGTAGCCGGACAACGAAGGAGCCAGAGGCATCCCTCGTCAGGACGGCCCCGGGATTCTTCCTCGCGATTTCGGCAGCGTCATGAAATTCCATCGGAGGTCTAACGCAGATGTGAGCCCCCCTTGCGCGGCTTTACGCGCATAGTCCGCGCAAATGCCGGGTTCGGTTTCTGTTACAGGTGCTGAATGGACACGTCGGCCCACTGTCGTTGAAAGTACTCGGCAACTAGGCGGCGGTGACAATGCTCGGGAGTTGCCTCACTACAAAGCAGACACCCACCGGAAATGACGTCCTTATCCACGGATGACTCGACTTTGCGCTTCGTCATCAGATCCAGAAACAGTCTCTCGTAGGTTTGCCAGTCGCCGCCATTTTTCTTATAGGCATCGAGAATTTCCTTAGTAGGCGCAAGCACTGGCAAGTGGATATAATCAATATGGCAAATCTCACGCAGAAAATACTTAAGGTCGCTCTTCTTCGTAAAGCCAGCCAGCTGAGAAACGTTGTTCAGGCGAGCATCAACCACGCGAAACAGACCAGGTTGCTTGAGTTTCGAGAAGAACTGCTCTGCTGTCTTCTGAGTAAAGCCGATTGTGAATATTTTCATGCTGATGCATCCTGCTCCGCAGGTTCCATGTTTTCATCCCGATACGCAACTAGGTCACCTTGGATTGCGTATGCCTCCGAAACGAACTCAGCTCGTTCTTTGAACATGTCACCTTCGGGTAGCTTAAACAACCGGAGCAGGCGCGATTCCATCGTTTCTTGAGACTCTAGCGTTCCATCCGCATGTATGTGGGCAACCGATATGCCGAGCGATGAAAGTTTCCTCGTAACCAAAAGCGCACGGTGACAATTGATAGGGTCTCTTTCGGCGCACATGAGTGCAATACAGTAACGCCCCATACCCTGAACCACCCGCTGTATTCCTTCGGAAAAGAGAGGCTCAACCGCTAGGCGGTCGTACTGAACTTTACCATTCCGGTAGCAAGCTGGGTTGCTGCTTCGCGCACCCAGTTCCTTTCCCAGAAAGACATAGGTGATTCCGGCCGACGCTATCGATTTCTTCAACGCATCGCGACTGTACTGCGGCGCGTAGCGGCTGTAGGGCTGCGATCGGACATCACCAAGGGCATTGACGCCGTGCAGACGCAACAACCGCGTGAACTCTGCAATGTCATGATTTGAATGACCAATCGTGTAAAGCATGGACTTCACGCGAAACGCTCCGGGTAGAGGACGGCAGCAATTAACTTGTAATAGTAACTCTGCGTTGCGCCAGCTGCTTGGTATGGGTCGCCGAGTGACACACACAGCACAGGCTGCTCAATATTGTAGGAACCATCTACCCGGTTTAAGTAGTCTTGTTCAATTACTGGATCGGTAACGTCCATACGGTACCTTTGGTTTCGATACTCGAATTCGCCGCGCACAGCGCGCTTGGAGTCAGGATACTCTCGTGCCTTACGGCCTACCAGCAGGGTGAGACGCGGAATAGAAATGAGACAGAGAGAGACGCCGTTCTCCTGCCCTACCGCGACGCGGTTATTGAGGCCCGCGTAGCTGCCATCTCCGAACCCCCAAAGAGTAGCGGGATTGTCGAGGAATTTACGGATGTCGGTCCATGGCAAACACCCCTTCTTCGTCCAGTAGTACTCTGGGTCGATAAGATGATTTTCCTGTTGGTGCGCAACCGGCACATGCCTCTCACATGGTATTGTGACGATATCAAGGACCTGAGCGGTCCGCCCATCGTTGTACCTGCGCTCCTCTTCGGATATCTCGTGCGACGTTCTGGCGCTGACTGGACGGACCCAAGCTCCTGCGGTGCTGTTATTCCATTCCTTACCGGCGAGGCACCGACCCGCACTCTTTCTGGAATTGGCAAAGCAGACAATTGTTTTCACGTACTTCATGGATGCGCAAGCAGAAGAGCGCCATCAACCCAACGTAGTAATTTATCCCGCACATCATGCGGGGTAAGCTGGATCATGCGGGATTTTCTGGTCACGATTTCTCTATCAGGGTGGGCACTGATTCAACACTCATCGGCTTGATACTGTTGTCGCATACACATATAATGGCAGCATCCGGCAAGCCTGCCTTGACGTCAACCCGGCTCCTGGACCAGCTCCGGGAGCGCATCCGCTACCTGCACTATAGCGCGCAAACGGAGAAGGCGTACGTGTATTGGGTGGGCTTTTTCATCCGCTGGCATGGTCGTGGTGGAGTTATGCGCCGCCCCTGCGGCGATCCTCGCAGCACACGCTCAGTGACTCCTCATGAGTGCGGCTACAGGAACCGAAAGCTGCCGGTCGACGTGCTTGTTTCAAGGCAGGCCGCTCTCTCTTGCCACCATGACAGGCGACCCGCCTCATCGTGGCGAAATCGCAACGCGTGCGACCTGAGACGGGAAAGTTTGACGGCCCCTGCCACTGCTGCTGCGCTTGCGCATCCGGCAAATCAGCTTGAACGCGGAGTCGCGCGTCTCTTCGCGGCAGCGGCCAAAGGCTTGCCTTCCGACAGTCTGCCCGTGACGTACTTATGCAAGACGCTTGCGATGAGGGTTTGGTACGGGATGCCCTCTTCCAGCGCCCGCGCCTGAAGATCCCGCAGATCCACGGAGGACAAGCGAATGTTCACCCGCTTTTCCTTGATCGCGGTTGCGCGTGCTGCGGCGCGAAGCCGCTCAATCTCGGTTTTCCCAAGAGGGGACTTCAACTTTCCGGCTTCGTAGGCTTGAAGAATCTCTGTTTCGTAGGGATCCAATCTAGACATCCTTTGACTCCTGAGCGATGAAGTCTCTCGTGGCCTTCCTGCTCGGAATGATCGTCTTCAGGAAGAAGTGGTCCTCTGCCTCCACATAGGGCACCAGGTAGGCGTAACCGAAGACCTCGACGACCATGATCCTTTGGCGAGGGTACTTCTTCGGGTTGGGGTGCGAAACAACCTCCAAAAGCGCACCCGCCTCGACTGCAACGGTGATTTCCTCGAAGGAAATTCCGCGCTCCGCCTTGAGAAGCAGGTTCTTCTGCGGTGACCAGCGGAAGGGCTTCATTTCCGGCGATGGTAGCACGTGATGTGTGCCGATTGTCTTCAATCCAGCCGGGAGACCAGAGCCCGCACGCTTGACTGGTCAGCGTGCTTTCGAGGCTCACCCGACACGCCCGCCGCCGCGTGAACCTCACCCCATCCGCAACCGATACCGAATCGCGCCGCGGCTGGGCTCACGCGGATCGAGCACCCGCCCGCGCTGGGTGATCTCGATTGCGCCTTCGAGTGCGAGCGCGCGGCCGGTGGCGCGGACGGCGTCCATGTATGCGCGCCAGGCATCACCTTCGGGCCCGAGGGCGCGCGCGACTTCGCTCGGGCAAATGGTGCCGTCCGGGTGCCGCGCCGCGCGGCGCGCGCACAGGTCGAGCAGCGTGGCGGCGATGGCCTCGTCGGGCGATTCGGGCAACTGGGGTGACGCCGACCGCTCAGGCATCCGGCGTGTTGGGCGTATCACGGGCGATCTGCCC
>CAYOZO010000184.1:0-4971 GCA_964408405.1 uncultured Turneriella sp. | reverse complement strand
TACCCGGTCATAGAAGCTATGGAAAAACATGACCTGCCGCTGCTCGTGCACGGCGAGGTTACTGATCCAGAAATCGACGTATTTGATCGCGAACGATTCTTTATCGAACGGGAAATGCTGCCGCTGGTGCGGAATTTCCCGAATCTGCGCATCGTGTTCGAACACATTACAACTGCAGAAGCAGCCGACTTTGTCGAGGCACAGTCCATGCGCGTGGCCGCGACAATCACCGCGCACCACCTGCTACTCAACCGCAATGCACTTTTCACCGGGGGTGTCAGGCCGCATCACTACTGCCTGCCGGTCTTAAAGCGTGAAGAACACCGCCAGCGCCTGGTTCGCGCGGCCACTTCAGGCAATCCCAAATTCTTCGCAGGTACCGACAGCGCTCCTCATGCAAAGCATACCAAAGAGAATGCCTGCGGCTGCGCCGGCATCTACACTGCCTTTGGCGCGGTTGAGCTTTACGCAGAAGTTTTTGATGCGGCAGATGCACTCGACAAGCTGGAGTTTTTTCTTTCTGAAGCAGGAGCTTTATTTTACGGCCTGCCACTCAACACGGGAAAACTACGCCTCAAGAAAGAAAAATCCGCCATACCGGAAAAATTTACGATGGGCTCGGGTGAACTGGTGCCGTTACGCGCAGGCGGTGAACTCGAATGGCGGTTGCTGCAATGAAAAATGCAGTTGCGGCGCTTTTCCTGCTTTCTCTCGCTTCGACTTACCAAGCTCAGGACATACCAGGACGCAGCGATAGTATGCGCGGCCAGTACTGGTTGCAGTACTTTGACTTTTGGCAGTTTGCCCCGAGCTATTCGCTCTGGAACGACTGGCGGCTAATTTCAGCATCTTCTTTCATTTCGCGCCACGGCCTCTCGTACCACATAAACGAACAGACAAAAATTACCGGCGGATATGCCCTGGCTTTGCAGACCGTGCCCGGTTCTGGCAGCGAAAGTCTTAACCGTATAGAGCATCGACCTTGGGCGCAGCTCGCATTGGAGCTACTGCTGAAACGGGGCTTCTCAGTGAGCAATCGTCTGCGCTACGAGGCGCAGTTCCGACAGGCTATCCGCGATGGTCAACCCCAGGCAGCGTATGTTTTTAACCACCGTCTGCGTTTTCTCCTTGGACTTCGCTGGCCGATTGCATTCCTGCGCATCAGCGACGAGACGCCGAATCTTGTCCTGGGCGAAGAAATATTTCTTAACTACGGACCTTCGATTGTTCTCAATGTGCTCGACCAGACGCGGACAACGATGGCCTTGGCTTATCGCAGCGGCAAACTCGCCTTACAGCTCGGTTACATGTATATCTTTGCGGTAACAGGCGGGCCTGCTGCCTACGAGCATAGCCACACGGCCGTTCTTACGATTACCCACAGCTGGGGTGCTGTGCCGGTGGCCGAGAGTAGGGATATTTTTTCTGAACAGGAAAGGTAAAGCCATCCGGCTTAACGCACTTCCCAGGTTTCAGCGGCGTGCAGCAGCTTGCGCAGATCGCCGCGGCCTTTCTTGGCTATGACCGCTTCCACCTGTGCCTGCAAATCCTCTTCATAAGTGCTGCGGATTTCCTGGTAGAGTACTCCGAACGGGACGGGAATACCGTTTTTGCCGCCCATGGCTTCGAAGGTCTGCAGAAAGTGCGGATCGTTTGCGTTATAGACAGCCACCTGGTCGGGATTATCCACTGCGGAAACGATTTCAAACGTGCCGTGGCTGAGCTTAAGCCCCTTCGAGTTATTCTCGCCAAAGAGCATCTTCTGGCCATGCTCGACGAAGATCATGGTGTTATGACGGTTCTCTTTTCCTACAATCGGTTCATACACTTCGTCATTGAAGATGACGCAGTTCTGCAGCACTTCAACAAAGGAAGTACCTTTGTGCATATGCGCTGCTTTGACTATTTTCTCCATGTGCTTCATGTCTTTGTCGTAAGTACGCGCGAGAAATGTACCGCCTGCTCCTATCGCAAGCCGCAGCGCAGAAAACGGAGTATCGATGGAGCCATCGGGAGTGGATTTCGCGACGGTTCCTCTGGCGCTGGTCGGCGAATACTGCCCTTTAGTCAGGCCGTAGATCTCATTGTTGAAAAGCAGGATGTTGATATCGAGGTTACGGCGCAGAATATGGATCAGGTGGTTGCCACCGATAGAGAGCGCATCGCCGTCACCGGTGACCATCCACACCGAAAGTTCTGGTCGCATGATCTTGAGCCCCGAGGCGATCGCCGGCGCGCGACCGTGAATCGTATGAAAGCCATACGTGTTCATGTAATACGGGAAGCGCGAGGAGCAACCAATACCCGAGACAAACGCGATGTTCTCTTTCGCGATGCCGAGTTCGGGCATCGTCTTCTGCACCGCAGTCAAAATACCGTAGTCACCGCAGCCGGGGCACCAGCGCACTGTCTGGTCTGAGGCAAAATCCTTTTTTGTTAATACCTGTTGCGTCATGATTCCTCTTACTTTTTCAGCGTGTCGATAATGACCTGTTCCATTTCTTCTATGCCAAACGGGCGGCCGCGCACCTTGTTGTAGGTATAAGCGGGCACGAGGTATTTGCCGCGAATGAGCAGAGCAAGCTGCCCGAGGTTCAGCTCGGGAATCAGCACCTTGTCAAACGATCGGAGCACCTTTTCGATATTTTTCGGGAAAGGATTTAGGTACTTCAGATGTGCGTGAGAGACGCTGTACCCTTGCTGGCGAACACGTAGTGTTGCTTCGCGGAGCGCACCGTAGGTCGAGCCCCAGCCCAGGACAAGCAGACCGCCCCTGCTTTCGGGATAAGCCTCGAGCTCAGGAATAAAATCGGCAATTATGTCGATTTTTGCCTGGCGCAGACGAACCATCTTGTCGTGGTTTTCCGGATCGTAGTTGATATTGCCGTTTTCATCTTTTTCGATACCGCCGATACGGTGCTCGAACCCCGGTGTGCCCGGTACCGGCCAGCGTCGGGCCAGCGTTTCTGCCGAACGTCCATAAACTTTGTAGCCTTCGCGCGATTCGCCAGACTTGACCTGGTCGGTTTCAATCTCTGGCAGATTTTCTACTTCCGGAATTTTCCACGGTTCAGAGCTATTCGCGATATAAGCATCCGAGAGAAGGAATACGGGCGTCATAAATTTCAGTGCGATACGCGTCGCCTCAATCGCCGCATCGAAACAATCGGCTGGCGATGCTGCAGCCACGACCGGCACCGGACTCTCTCCGTTGCGACCAAAGAGCGCCATAAATAGATCGGTCTGTTCGTTCTTGGTCGGCATGCCCGTTGAAGGTCCGGCGCGCTGCACGTCAACGACCACAATGGGGAGCTCCGTCATGACCGCAAGATTGATCGCTTCAGACTTCAGTGCGATACCGGGGCCTGATGATGCCGTAATGCCGATCGTACCGCCGTACGAAGCACCGATCGCCGCGCAGCAGGCCGCGATTTCATCTTCGGTCTGGAATGTCCTGATGTTGTAATTCTTGTACTTCGCCAGTTCATGCAAAATGTCTGACGCCGGAGTAATCGGATAACCCGCATAGAGCGCCGGTAATCCTGCGAGGTCGGTTGCCGCAACAAGACCAAGAGCCAGAGCCGAGTTCCCGGTGATATTGCGGTAGGTTCCCGGTTCAAACTCCGCCCTGGTGATTTCGTAAGAGACATCGAAAAGTTCCGTAGTCTCAGCAAAGTGGTAACCCGCTTCGAGCACCTGTATGTTAGCTTTTGCCAGGTGGGGTTTCTTTGCAAACTGGTTGTTGAGCCATTCTTTGGTCTTTTCGATGTCGCGGTGGAACATCCAGTAAGTAAGGCCGAGCGCGAAAAAGTTTTTGCAGCGGTCGATCTCCTTGGTGGTGAGACCTGAATCGGCAAGCGCGCGGCGCGTAGATTCGGTGATGGGCGCCGCAATCAGGCGGTACTTCTGCCTCAGCGCTTCGTCGTCGAGTGGATTGGATTTGTAATCGACCTTGGCAAGATTCTTCTCGTCGAACTCATCAGAATTGACGAGCAAAACTCCGCGTTCGCGCAGGTCTTTGAGGTTTGCCTTCAGCGCTGCGGGGTTCATCGCCACAAGCACATCGACCTTGTCGCCCGGAGTATAGATGTGGTGGTCACCAAAGTGCACCTGAAAACCCGAGACGCCGGCAGTGGTTCCCTGCGGCGCGCGTATTTCGGCGGGAAAATCGGGAAAGGTCATCACGTCATTGCCGGCAAGGCCGGTGACCTGCGTAAACTGGCTACCTACGAGCTGCATGCCGTCGCCTGAATCGCCAGTGAAGCGCACTGTCGCGCCATGAATTTTCTCTAAAGGTTTTCTGGATGTGGTATCTGCCATTTGGCCTCAAAAAATTATGATAATGGGGAAATACCCCTACTTAAGAGCCGATTCTAGGCGCTCATCGGGGCGCAAACCACTTTATGCTTGCCTGTTAAGAATGCCGTCATCTGGATGTCCTGCTGGAAGACCCGTTCGCCTCGTCGGGCGCTGCAATAGATGCCCGTACATATTTATCCTCTCACAATGCCGGATGGTTGCGTCAAACCAAATCAACGGCATGACTTTTCCTTGTCCGCCTGTTTGTTTTGCCTCATTTGTGCCGTGCTTACAGGAACCATGTCATGATTTCTACCCGCATCGAAAACCACATCGGATACGTCGCGATGAACCGTTCCCCCATGAACCTCATGGATATTCCGTTCATGGAAGAATTCATGCAGGCGCACCGTGAGCTTGCGGCCAACGACAACGTCTGGGGAGTGATCTGCCATTCGACTGTGGACGGCTATTTTTCCAATGGCCTCGATCCCGCAATGATGCTCGAGCGTGATGTCGCGGGACGCATCGAGGTATTTGAAGTCCTGCTCAAAATGGTGCTCGAGGTGTATGCCTTCCCGAAGCCGCACATCGCGGCAATCGAAGGGCATGCAATGGCCGGCGGCGCGGTGATCGCCGTCCTGCCTGACTGGGGCTGCATGAGCCGCGAAA
>CAYOZO010000183.1:0-5037 GCA_964408405.1 uncultured Turneriella sp. | reverse complement strand
TTCTGCGTCAGCCTGTGCCAAAAGACTCTGAAATATTCCTGTATGCCGTGCTTCACCCTCATCATGCCTCGGCGCTCTGTACACCGTAACGAATCCGGGGGTCGACGAGCATGTAGGCGATGTCACTCAGGAAAATACCCAGCATCGTCAGGACCGAAGAGATCGAGACAATCGCAATGATCACGGTATCGTCGTTCGCGTAAAAACTGTCGTATGCAAGTTTGCCCATTCCCGGTATCGAGAAGATGCGTTCGAGAATAACCGAGCCGCCGATGAGCGAAGGTAACAAACCGCCGAGCAGCGTCACCAGCGGAATCACCGAATTGCGCAGTGCATGCACGTAAATGATAGTGGCTCCCGACAGGCCCTTCGCCCTGGCTGTGCGCACGTAGTCTGAGCGGAGAGCTTCCATGAACGAAGATTTCATGTAGCGACTGAGAAAGGCGAATGAACCATAGACCATTACAGTCACAGGCAATACCAGGTGCCAGAGAAAATCCCCGATTTTCTCATACCAGGTCAGCTTCTCGAAAAAGGGGCTTACGAGGCCAGAGAGCGGAAAGAGATCCAGGTATTCCGCAGAAGCAAGATACTTGAGGAGCATGAGCGCAACCCAGAATGCGGGCAGCGCATAGAGCACATAGAGCACCGATGCGATAAGTCTTTCGCGCCGTGACTCGTCATGGATTGCCATGTAAATACCAAGCGGAATCGAGATCGTATAGACGAGGAACACTGTCAGCAGGTTGAAGAACAGGGTTACCGGCAGAGCCTCTGCAATCTTGTCGAGCACGGGGCGGTGGTCGATGCGGCTTTCAGAGAAATTCAGGGTCAGGATATTTTTCCAGAGCCGCAGGTACTGCACGTGCATTGGGTCATCGAGACCATAGTATGCCCGCATTTTTTTTTGGAACTCGTCGAGGCCGGTACTCTCTTTCATGCCGTCAGGCCCCATCGAGGCGGTTGTCAGGGCGTCCGGGCGCAATTTGATCAGGAAAAAAGTAATAGTAATGATGCCGATGAAGGTGGGCACCATCAGGAGAATTCGCCGTAGAGCGTAGCGCACGTGCATGCGATGACCATGACTCGAGAACGACGGTCAAGTACTATGGGACTGCGACCTGCCGCGCAGCCCCAAGGTACAGATTACGGTTTTCAGGCTGCCGGGCAAAATTGACGAGGATTGCTTCACGTGCGCAAATTGCTTCGCTACCTTATCTTGCTGCTACTCGTTGCCGCTGCGGCAATTGCCGCGGTGCCCTGGTACATGGCGTACCGCGCGCGTGAGCAGATTTTTACCGCCACGGCGGGCAGTCCGCCGCCGCACCCGGCGCAGGTTGCGCTGATCCCCGGGGCGAGCGTCCTGCCGAACAAAAAACCCTCCGCCACGCTGCTCGGGCGCCTCAGGGCCGGAATCGAGCTCTACCAGAAGCAGGTTGTGCCTAAGTTGCTGCTTTCCGGCGACAACACCCGCAAGTTCTACGATGAAGTGCACACCATGCGCGACTACTGCCTGCGCCACGGGGTCAAACCAGAAGATATTTTTCTCGATCACGCGGGAGTCCGGACGTATGACACCATGGCACGCGCCCGGCGGACCTTCGGCGTGCGCACGGCGATCATCGTCAGCCAGCAGCTTTACCTGCCCAGGGCGCTTTTTTTGGCCGGGGCGGTCGGTATCAAGGCCGAAGGTTATGTCGCCGAGTCATCGAGCTTTGACAATACCTGGCAGGCGCTGGCGCGTGAGTACCTCGCTAGAGTAAAATCGCTGCTCGACATCTATTTCCTGAAGCCCGCCGTACCGCAGGATTCCCCCCAGGCCATTACGGGCGATGGGCGAGAGACCTGGAAAAAATAGCAAGGCGTAGAATCTATTGACACAGCAAAATCGAAAATACCATGGGGAGCCGCATGCTGACCGATAAGCTCAAGTCGCTGGAGCTGCCCCCCATGCCCCAGGTTGCGGCCCGCGTCATGCAGATCGACGAAAGCCAGATCAGCGTATCGGCCGAGCAAATCCGCAATATTGTCCAGTCAGATCTTGCGCTCTCGACGAAGATACTCAAGCTCGCGAATTCGGCGTTTTATGCGCGGGGCAACCGCATTAACAACCTGTCGCAAGCGATAGCCCTGTTGGGATTTAAAACGGTTAAGGGGCTCTCCCTTCTGGTGTCGGCGGCTTCGATGGTTCCGAAAAAAGGCAATTTCAAGATTATGAAAGAGCTCTGGATGCGTTCAGTGCTCACTGCTCTGATCTCCAAGATTATTGCCGAAAAGGTCGGCAAAGAAAAGCAGAAGGACGAAGTGTTTATGGTGGGGCTGCTGCGGCAGATCGGTAAATCCATCCTCGCGAACCAGTTTGCCGAAGAGTATGCGATCTGTTTCCAGATGTCGGCCGATGCAGCCGACGAAGAGAAACTCCACCAGCTTGAACAGATGAAATGGCAGTTCACCTCGGCAGACGCCACAGAGTTTGCCATGAAAACCTGGAATTTTCCGCCGGAGTTAGTTGCCGCCAGCAAGGTTCTGCGTTATCGTATCGAAGACCCCGTGGCGCTTGAAAAAGAGCAGCCGTTGCTGATGCCAGTGATTCTGGCAGAGTATATTGTTCTACTTTCCGGCTATACCGATACTTTCAAGCCTGATGCGAAGCTGCGGGAAAAGCTGCTGGCCGAGTTTAGCCGCGTCTGTCCCGTTTATAATATCGATGAAGCCCGCAAAAAGTACTACCTGGAAGACCTGCGCCAGGTCATTAAGCAGGATTCCTTCTACAGCTTCTGTGGTGAACTTTTCTCTAATTAGCCATTGCGGCAGGATTTGCCGTCTTTTGCATCAGGTTGAGCGCCTCCATCCGCGTGCGTGCCTTCATGCCGGCTTCTGAGCCCGGATCGAGCTGGTTAATCTCACGGTAGATTGCTGCTGCAGCGGCTTCATCGCCCGACATCTCCTGCAGACGAGCTGCCTCGAGACGGTACAGAAGACCCTGCTGGCTGATACCCAGTTCGCGGTACAGTGCATCGTACTGCCGGATTGCCAGATCATAGCGCTGCCGCTTTTCGTATATGCGGGCCATACTTTCGCGCGCTTCACGGCTGCGCAGGTTAGCGGGAAAGATCCGAATGAATTCGCTGTAGGCCTGCAGCGCTTCACTGTAGCGCTTCTCGCGCGCCAGCGAATGCGCCAGGTTGATAGCAAGATCAGCCTGTTCCTGTTCGAGCGCTTGTACAGCATCGATCATCTCAACGGCTTGAGCGCTGCCTGACTGCGGGTAAAGCGGCTGCAATAGCAGATTTGCAAGCCCTGCAAGAAGAAGGTTCCGAAGCCACGACATATTATGTCTCATCGGCAGATTTCTCATAAAACTACAGCAGTCCGGCACCAGCCGCTGCTTGGGTGCGGCCGCGCAGCTGGCTTGCAGGCATTGCCCTGCGCTCATCGCCCGCGCAACTTTTCTTTTTCATAAGCATGTCAAGATGCCGAAAAGTACCGTTGGTCTGAATTGGCCGCAGTTTTTCCAGGTTCCTTTCGCATTGGCGGCTGGCTCTACAGCGGGGGAGTTCTTCTTGTTTTGGCCTTTTCAGCCTATGGCGCAGCATATAGCTGTATATACGGTGGCGCTTCCTTTGCGGTCGATTCTACAGAAAACAGTCGAAAACTTTGGTCTTGCTGACGCCGAAAAGAACTTCCGCAATACATTTATAGAAAAGAATCGCGGCAAACCGCTCTTTCTCATGCTCGTCGAGAACCTCAAGGATATGCGCATCGACGAATTCCTGAGCAGGATACCGGAATACATACGGCGGGTAAATACAGAAGAAAAGCAATCGATCCACTGCTACGTGCTTGGTGATGAATCACGCTTTTATGTCGGCATCGTCCCGGGTGACGACGCGCCCGGTTTTCTGCCAAACATCGATGGCGCAATGGGCAGGTTTCACGGCGAGGCGCCTAAGGACGGCAAAGGTAGTTTTGATTTCGGTATAGGTCGCACACAGTGCAATTATATTTCCGACGCGCAGGAAATCTTCGATGAACTCGTGCGTGCCGCACACAAGAATCTCAAAGATAACCTTGTGCGCTGGAGCTGGACCTACCTTAATCGGGCGAACGACTATTTTGCGAATGTTGAGGCAAACGCTGTCATACAGCCGATCATCTATTTTGACCCGCGCAAAGAAACCTATTCGGTCAAGGGCGGCGAAGTTTTTGTAGGCGGTGAGCTCTATAATAGCTACGCTGAATTACTGAGGGATATTCCTGACGACCAGGATATCAACCGCGTCGAGCTGCTGATTCTGGAAAAAATCGTCATGGCCTGCCACGAGGCGCCTGGTCTCCTGAAATTCAATGTCTCGCCGCAGACGCTGATCGACACGTTTCCGTCAGCAGAGAAGGTGTTCCGCTTTAACGAGCTCATTACCAGGCAGAAAATCAATCCCCACAACGTGCGCCTCGAGCTGGTCGAAAAACCTTATGAAGAAAAGACCATCAAGCTCAAAGACGTCTGCCGCTACTTTTTCCAGTTTGGTATAACGTTCGCTGCGGACGACTTCGGCGTGAAGAGCCAGAGCCACCAGGTGATTCTCGACCTCGGCGAAATGATCAAGGAGTTCAAGCTCGACCCTATCAGTTTCAAGTTCAAGCCTGAAGAAGACCAGACCAAATTTCTGGACAACCTCGCCTTCATCGATTACTGCATAAGGCTGGCAGACAACCGTGAGGCGATCATCACGGCCGAGGCTGTCGATGACTACGACACGATGCGGTTCTTGATTGCGCACCAGGTATTTTACTTCCAGAGCCATATCTTTTGCCGTAAGCTACCGATTCACTATTATAAAGAAAATTTCCACAAGCTGCAGAATTTGTCCGAAAGTGCGGTCCGCAAAATACTTTCAGACGATGAACTCATACAGAAGCAGAAAGAGGTGGGTAATATCTTTGAGCTCGCCCGCCAGCTTGGACTAAGCTGATACCGGCTTAGAGCCTGTGCGCTAACTCATGCAAAAAACAAAAAGGCGATTTTTTGCGCGAGCC
>CAYOZO010000182.1:0-5072 GCA_964408405.1 uncultured Turneriella sp. | reverse complement strand
ATCTGCCGGTTGCGTGCCTCGACGCTTTCTTCTTCTTCGAACTGGCCCTGGTAGTAATAGGTTTTGAGGAAGTTGAAGGTCCCGCGCGAGAGCCGGCCCTCTTTATGCTCATAGACATACTTCGAACACGCCTGCGCCAGGAAGAGCAGCAACGACAAGAAAAAGAAACGCGCAGCACGCATCAATCGTTGCATCTGCCGCGCTCCGTTTTTAGCAAAGCCCAGCCTTCAGGTACGCGCTGCACCGTGAACAGCCAGTCTTCACATCGGATGAGTTTTTCAGCGCGCCGAATCGCGAATTCTCCCAGATATGTCGAACTCGACCCGCGCGACTCAGGCTCAGCAAGCAACAACTCCTGCACCTGACCGCCCGAAAAATACTGGCTTTCGAGCGAATGGCGTATCGCCGACTCTATGGCTGCAGCGACCTGATCGTCATCACGTGCGCCGGCCTTTGCGTACACAACAGTGGCAAGGGACAGCAGCACAAAACACACACGGCTCATCAACGTCATCGGCGCCGGCGTGCAGGGCGAGGGTTGAGCGACAAGTCCTTTCTGCGTGAGGGAGCTCAAAATGAGTCCGCACTGAATTTTGATTGTATAGCTGCTTTTACGCCGCAGTATGGTTTATGGAATTGGTCGCCTCGATCCTTGTGCTGGCATTCACCGCAGCGCTGATCCTGCTGCTAAACTACTACCGCAGGTTACTCGGCGACGGGCGACGCGAATACCCGCGCGAAGAGCTCATCTACGCGCACAATTTCATCGTCAACGAATGGCAGCGCATCGTCAGCGCTGATCCGACGACGGGTTACGCGGGCGCGATAGCCGGCGCGCTTTTGGGTTATATGCTCAGCTATACCGGAGGGGTTTACGGCGAACACTATGAAAGCGCTTTTTTTCACTCTGCAATTCTGCCAGGTCTTTGGTTTATTGGCCAGCCCTACTTGCGCGACAAGGCCGAAGAGATGCAGTGGCCGCCCTTTGTGCGCAAATTCATCGACAACGACACGACCTTTTTCTTCGGCCTAAGCGCGATAATCGCCAGCCAGTCGCTCGTGGCCTACGGTTTTTACCACGCACTGAGCTTCCTCTGGGTTTTCTTCAATTACGTTGTACTGGTTGCGCTCGTACTTTACTACTTTCATAAGCGCGACAGCGGCGAAAAGAGCGGCCTGCCTAATCGCCCACGCCGGGAAAACCGCATTTAATGCTCTCTACTGCGCAACACCAGCAATTCATTTTGTTCCGCGTCGAGGGAGAAACTTACGCCGTCGGCGTGAGCGAAACGCATGAAGTCATACGGTACAGGCAACCAAAGCGTATTCCTCATGCGCCGCCGCATGTGCTAGGCGTCATCAACCTGCGTGGCGCAATTATTCCTGTCGTCGGACTGCGTGAACGATTCTCGCTGGAGTCTAAACCTGCGGACGAAGAGACGCGCATCATCGTCGCCACGCAGAACGGCCGACTGACAGGATTAGTCTGTGATGCGGTAGAACGTGTCGTCGCAATACCCCTGGCGAACATTGAAGAAAATCCTGATATCGAGCAGCGCCGGGGATTGAGCGCGATCCGTGGCGTAGCGCATCTGGATGAAGAAGAGAGCGTCGTATTTCTTCTGGCGCTCGATATGGTGCTGGGGCAGGCCGGCGATAGCGCATCGTGACCACCGCCTTTGATCGGGCTGCGCTCGCAGCGGCTTATGCCGAGGCGATGAGCGCAGCAGGTAACTCCGATCCTAATCCCGCAGTGGGTGCAATCATCGTGAACGCGGACGGGAATACTGTTGCGCGCGGTTACACGCAGCGCGCAGGCTATGCGCACGCCGAGCGCCATGCTCTATCCGCGTTAGCGCAGGAAGATCTCAGGGAACACTGTATGTACGTCACTCTGGAGCCCTGCTGCCATCACGGACGAACTCCGCCATGTGTAGATGCAATCATGGAGCGCAAGCTCGGGCGCGTAGTCATTGCCGAGCGCGACTTTGCCTCCGAAGTCCAGGGTCGCTCCCTCGACCTGTTGAGACAGAACGGCATTGGGACCATCGAATGGCCGGCAGAAGACTTTAAGCGCGAGAAATGGTTCACGACAGGCCCGTTTTTTTTCAGCCGCAAGTACACCAGGCCGAGGGTTGTGCTCAAATGGGCGCAGACGCGCGAAGGCTCTATCGCGCCACAAAAGGGCAAATCGGGTCCGATCAGCGGCAGCGATGCGGCCCTCCTCACGGCAACATTCCGCTTCATGTTCAAGCTCACCGTCGCTTCGCCGGGCACAGTGCTTGTAGATGCACCGCGCCTTACCGTACGCACAGCGGGCGAATTCCCCGATCTCTCCCGTTCGGGGCTGACTGCCTTTACGTGGGAGCTTCTGCGGCGACAGTACCAACTCGCCTGCGAACAGCCTGACGCCGAAACCATTAAACAGAGAATAAGGCCAGCTGAAAGCCTCTTTTTGTTGCCTGATACGTTAGGCGCTTTCCTGGCAGGTCTGCCGGGCGCCGAACAGGCGACAAAACAGACGTGGCGAGCGAAGCCGATACCGCGCAGAGACTGGATATCCGACTTTGCAGGCACGTGGAATACTATAATGGCGGAAGTTCTCGCCGAGGGTTTCAATAGCTTGCTCCTCGAGGCCGGCCCGGCCTTCAGTGAAACATTCATCCAACATGACCTGGCCGATGCTCTGCTCATTTACAGGTCACGCACGGTGAGCGACGAAAAGTTATGGGGCGCGCCAGGTCGCGGCAATCACTTGAGTCGGATGCTCGCAACGGTGGATATACCCGCTCTCGCGAATTACGAACTCCTGGAATTTGCCCGCCTCGACCAGGATGATTTTCTGCTCTTCGTGCGTACGGGTCGCTGAAGATGGCGCTGGTTGACGTCGTGATACCGGCGTACGGAAGACAGCAATTGCTCACTGAAGCAGTCGCATCAGTGCGTCAGCAATCCTTCAGCGACTGGCGTCTGTGGATCGTTGACGACGCTTCCGTAGAAGCACTCGCCATGCCATTTCCTTCAGACAGCCGGCTGTCACTCACACGGCTGAATGACAATCGCGGCCCTGCGTACGCGCGCAATTTTGGTGCCGCGCTGGGCAGCGCCCCCTTCATAGCCTTCCTTGACAGCGATGACCTCTGGCATCCGGAAAAGCTTGCAGGGGCTATAGCAGCCTTTGACCGCGAACCGGAACTGCAATGGTGGCACAGCAATGAACTCTGGTTACGCAACGGCAATGTAGTAAAACAGAAATCCATCCACCGCAAGCAGGGTGGACAGTTTTTTGAGCGCGCTCTGGAGCGCTGTCTGATCTCTCCTTCGGCTGTCGTTCTGCGGCGCGATTTCTTCATGGCAGAAGAAGGTTTTGCGCCGGCCTTCCGACTGTGCGAGGACTATGAATTATGGCTGCGGCTGTTGCTGCGCGCACCGATTGGCTACAGTGCACAGCCGCTGACGATTAAGAGGGCGGGTGATTGGCCGCAGTTGAGCAGCGCACGGGAGATCGATCGCTTTCGCGTGTTGGCGATGCACCGTGTATGGCGATCGAAACGCCTGGTCATGCCGAAACTGTGGCACAATGCGCTCATCAGCGAATGCATAAAAAAGTGCGAGCTCTTACTGGCGGGGGCGGCAAAACACCGCAATGAACGCGGTGCGCGCCGCTATCAGGCGTGGCTCACCTTATTCAGCACACTGCGTACCCGGCCCATGCGCTGGTCATCATGAGCAGTTTCGAGGTATATCGGTGCATAACGCGTTATAATCTCTTTCAGCTGCCGCCGTCTGTTGTTATCCGCGCCATCCCAAAGCTCATCGCAAAGGCTGATCAGCTCGAATGCCGCCTCATTGTGCCTGTCTTTTTTCAGGGCAAGTTCAAAGTGTGTTATTGCCGCATCATTATACGCCGTGTCCCATTTCTTGCGAGGTAGTGCAAGTACACGCTCGCGCGCAACCCGCGTTTCGATAGGAGCATAGAGCGCATCGCGCTCGGCAAAATTTAAAACCTTGGTTATCGCCTCAGGAGAAAACTCCTTGAGTGCAAGAGCGATCTGCCGCAACAGAATGCCATAATGCAAATGGTACTCAGCGGAAAATCGGCTGTGCAGGAGACGAAAAACCGACGACTTAGGCGGAGTGAGATCCTTACCGAACTGCCCCAGATCTTTTTCAAATTGCCGCATCGAGGTCAAAAGCGCCGTACCGGCCTTCAGTATATCGCGGTCTTTGAGCGGCAGGGCTCTAACCTCTGCTGAAAGATAGAGCGTACCCAACTTCAGGTACTCGTTGACGTCTTCGAGGCGACGCCGGTCGGCAAACGCCTTTCGCAGCGCAGCGCGCGCCTTCTCCTCTGCTCCATTCTGCAAAGCAAGCTCTGCATAACGCAGGTTGACCAAGGGGTTGTTCGGTTCAAGCTCCCGCGCGTGCTGCAATTTCTGCGCTGCGCGCGCAAAATCCTTCTCATGACGATGCCGTTCCGATTCGAGAAAATATTCCTGCGCGCTTTTTTGGTCCCCGTCGCGTGATTTTGCTACCGTCGGGACTGCGACGAAATGCTGCCGGGAGACCATCGAGAATTGCCCGCGAATCTGCGCCACCCTACCCGAGAAGACCGTGTCAGAGATCGAATCGATTTCCCCTTCGGCGACAATGAGCGCGGCGCGATTCTTCTGGTGGTCACGCTCGCGCTTAACGATATAGACCTTCATGCCGGGGTAGATCGTCGCCTGGTTGTCCACCGAGGCGCTCACGACCGACATCCGCACATCGTAGCCCAATATCTGGCGCGGGGGGATTGAATTGTCTGACCCCTTGGTATTGATTTTGCCGATCAGCATACCGGGCAACGATTGCATGTCGCCGTAGCTCCGGTAAAGCGTGAGTGGATAGACCTCGGCTCGCGCGGGTCCATAAGGTAGGGCAATTGCGAGACAGGATAAAACAAGCCACAAGCGCACATTTCAGTATCGGCGCAGCCGGCAAAAGTGCTGAATACCATGGGACATAATTTCGCGTAAGGGGGAGCTCCGTTAATAATGCGAAATGTACAACCCGGATAGATCGGTGACAGC
>CAYOZO010000181.1:0-5093 GCA_964408405.1 uncultured Turneriella sp. | reverse complement strand
CGCCACCGCAACCCTGCGCGGCGCGCCCTACCAACCACCCAACGTCGCCCACGCCGATGTCATGCGTGGTGAAGCTTTCAAGAAGTTCATGCTAGAGAATCCGGGTAACTCCGATTTTTTCCCGTGGGCTGAGCCGCACCCGGCGCACTATTGGCGCTACACCGGCTGGACCGGGTTTGGCGGACCCGAGCTTGGGCCGATCAAAATATACTGGAATGACCTGAGCGTGCGCTTCGAAAAGAAGGCGCCGCAAATTGCCGTACGCGAGAGCTATGACGGAGAAAGCAAAGATATCTACATTTCGGCCTTCACCGACGAGCGGTATGATTTCAGTCTCTACGATGAGATACAGATGCGACTCTTGCCCAACCACTTCGACCTGAACGCCGGCTTTGGTTTCGGCAAAAGCTGGGATAACGACAACAAGCTCCGCCCCGACGACTACAACAGCATCCGTTATTCTTTCGTGATTCGGCCGATGTGGTACATCACCGAACATTTGCATTACCTCGTTGAGCTGGTCTATGCGCGCGAAAAATCGACTATCGGCAACCGCTACCGCGAGCACTTCAACTCCATTAAATCCAATACGCAGGGTATACCCGACAGCGAAGGTCTCGAGTGGGGCGACACCGACACGAAACACACTTACCAAATTAAGACTGGCTTCACCATCAACCCGGCTGGCCGCGGTATTTACTCGCGCCCGGTCATTCGCCTGCTCTACGGCGTGCAGCATTCGAACGTACAGGCGGCATTCGGCAACAGCTTTGAAGAAAGCCTGAACCGCCGTAACCAGTTCAATCTCAACCGCGACATCCACTGGCACCACATGGTGCGTGTCGAATTCGAACACTGGTTCTCGGTGAGTGGCTGGGAAGAAGGTTACACTCCGCCGCTGGCGCAGCAGACCGAACGCCTGTCGCAGGTACACAAGGGCGTCGAAATCGACCCGACAAAGCCGAAGCGCTACGACATCTACACAACGATCTGGGGCGGCTGGATATTCCAGTTTGGTCCGCTCACGACGGGACTAGCAGACCGCCTGGTCTCAGACCCCGATGGCTGCCTCGGTCTTACGAGTCGGCAATGCGTGATCCACTACAACACCGGCGGCGTTTCCGGTGGCGCGCACGTCCGGGTGCGCTCGGGCAATATCGAATACACAGGCGGACTTTGGTACCTGCCGGTTTACAGCGCGAGCATCTTCCGTTCGACGGGCAACGCCGAAACCTTCGTCAGCTTTTTCATGGCGAGCGCAGGCTTCCGCTATTTTCCGGAAATTCTGTCCGGTGCGCTGCGCGGCATCTTTGCCGGTATTGAGCTCGGTTATGGTATTCCGCTGATCCAGAACTCCGTCGCCGGGTCGCCGAAGTCGCTCGATCTCGGCACCTATGTGACGGGCGCCCTGTCGTTCGGCTACCAGTATCGGCTGGCAAGTTCGGTCAGCATTGAAGCCGGCACGCAGGTCATAGTCATGCCGACGACGAACCTGATGCTCGGCGCAATGCCTTACGTAGGGGCAAGCTATCACATTTAATGCCAGCGTGCGAAATTTCTTTCCCGCCCGAATGCCCTGAAGAATTCTCCGCTGCGGGAGAACATCGTGCACATTGTCGAAATCAGCAGCGAATGCTCCGGCCTTGCGCAAAGGGGGGGATTGGGTAGCGTGATTTGGGGCTTAAGCGACGCATTTCGGCAGGCAGGACACAAAGTCACGCTCATAATGCCGTATTATGAAGAAATCCGCGACGAGGTAAAGAATTACCTCACGCTCAAGGTCCCCTACGGCGGCGAAATCATGACTGTTTCGGTTTTTGCAACCGACCACCTCGGCATTAGGACGCTGCTCGTTCACAGTGACCGCTTCTTCAGGGGCGAATATTCCGATGTCTATATCGACAGCGCTCGGTTACAGCGCGGTTTTTTCGAGGACGATGCCAAACGGTTTGCCTTCTTCTCCGCAGCGGCCGCGTGGCTGCTCTTGAGATTATCGCGCACGGAAAAAATCGATACAATCCATTGCCACGACTGGCACACCGGTCTTTTGCTCATGCTCATCAACATCCATCCCGATCTGGTGGAGCTCAAGAGACACTTTCGCCTCTTCAGCGTGCATAACCTCGAATACCAGGGTACGCGGCCCTATGGCGCGTGGGGGGAGCTCAAGGGTTTTCTCGACTGGTTTCCTGAACTGGAAAAGCTGCCGCACGAGACAGTTACTCGCTTTCTTGATCCGCACGCCGACATCGACTGCATCAACCCGATGCGCGCGGCGATACACTCGGCCGACCAGGTGACCACTGTATCGCCCAACTACGCGGACGAAATCTGCCGCGCCGACAATCCGGCCGAGGGCTTTTTCGGCGGTCGCGGTCTCGAAAAAGATTTTCGTGAACTGCGCGTTGCCGGTCGCCTGACCGGTATTACCAACGGCATCGACTTAAGTTTTTATGATCCGGCAAAATTGCCGCACGCGTATTCAGCCACGAGCCGGGCCGCAGGCAAGCTGCGTAACCGCGAAGCGCTCTGGCAGGAGCTCCCCCACTTACTTACCGGCTTTCGCGAATCGGAATCACTAACCGAAGAGAGTATTGCCGACACACTGGCGCGCATCGGCAAGACCGATGCAGAACATTTCATGGCGAAGCCGCTCATGGTCGCCGTCACACGCATGACCGGGCAAAAGATACGCCAGTTTTTCGATGAGACAGAAGGCAAAAGCGTCTTGCGGCACCTGATGGCAACCGAAGCAAATTTTATTTTTCTCGGGAAAGGAGACATGGCCGCGCAGATGAGTCGCGAAATCGCTCCTGCGTCGAACATAATGTTCCTATGCGGCTTCGACGATAATCTCGAGAAGAGACTCTATGCCGCTGCTGATGCGATGCTCATGCCCTCAGATTTTGAGCCGTGCGGCACGAGCCAGATGAAGGCGATGCGCTATGGCTGCATACCGGTTGCATCCCGCGTGGGTGGTCTCGCCAACACAATCATCCATGAACATAATGGCTTGCTTTACGATGGCGCATCGCGCGCCGAGAAGGCTGCAGGCTTTCTGCAGAAAATCCTACATGTCATCGCGCTATACAATGAAGAACCAGAGTCTCTGCTGCGAATGCAGAGCAATGCGATGCTGACAGATTTCTCCTGGAATGAAGCTGCTGCTGCGTATCTGCGGCTCATGCGGAATTGATGGAAGCCAGTATTGACAGGTTTTCTTACGGTGTAACACACCGAGACGGTGCGTGGCACTTTTCGGTATTGGCGTCAGATGCCGACGAGGTAAAGGTATGCCTTTTTGACCAGGATGGCCATTTGCTCGATTGCCTGCCGTTGCAAGCGACGGGTGACAGGTGGCATGGCAGCACTACGCGTGAACTGAGCGGACAACTGTATTGCTATGCAGTTACTCGCGGACCGCAGACGCTCTACCTTGCCGACCCGTTCGCGCGCAGCATGAATACGCTGCATACCTGGCGCGAACGTAAGACATGGCCTGCTCCGGTCGCAGATGTCGCACTACCCGCATTTGACTGGGGCGATGACAGACTGCCGCAGATTCCGATTGAGCAGATGGTCATCTACGAGGCACACCTCAAAGGGCTGACGATTGAATTTCCCGGTATCCCCGACGAGGCGCGCGGGCGCTACGGTGGATTGCACCATGAACAAGTCATAGCACATCTGAAATGTCTGGGAGTGACCAGCGTAGAACTTTTGCCTGTATTCGGCAAGAGCGAAGACCCGTACCTTGCTCCCAAGGGATTGAGTAACTATTGGGGCTATAACACCCTGGCATATTTTTCCCCCGAGAGTAGTTACTCGGCCGGCGACGCAGTGACCGAATTCAAGACCATGGTGCGCGAGTTACACCGCGCGGGCATCGAGGTGATTCTCGATGTCGTGTACAACCACACCGGTGAAGGCGCGTCTGATGCGCCCGCAATAAGCTTTCGCGGCCTCGCTGAGCGGGTCTATTACCGCATGGCTGAAGACGGCAGCTACATCGACTATACGCATTGCGGTAACACGCTCAATACCGACCATCCACACACGCGCGATTTTGTGCTCACAAGCTTACGCTACTGGGCAGAAG
The DNA here is from genome assembly GCA_964408405.1 of uncultured Turneriella sp. GTDB lineage: Bacteria > Spirochaetota > Leptospiria > Turneriellales > Turneriellaceae > Turneriella. Next base: position 994 of record CAYOZO010000181.1, on the reverse strand, counting down.
AGATGCACATTGACGGATTTCGCTTCGATCTCGCACCCGCAATCTTTCGTAAGAACGGCGTCGTAGATTTTTGTCACGAATTGCACGCGGCAATTCTGAGTGATCCGGTGCTGCGGGAGCGCAAGCTCATTGCCGAACCGTGGGATTTAGGTCCCGACGGTTACCAGCGTGGCCGCTTTCCGCAGCCCTGGCTGGAATGGAACGACCATTTTCGCGATACTGCGCGGCGGTTTTGGAAGGGCGAGCGCTGCGCCTCAGACCTGAAGCGACTGATGCTTAACCGCGGCAGGCCGGTTATTAACTACATTCCCTGCCACGATGGGTTTACGCTCGCCGATCTCGTGAGCTATGAGAAGAAGCACAATGAGGCAAACCTCGAAGATAATCGCGATGGTTCTGACCACAACCATAGCTTCAACTGCGGCGTTGAGGGAGTAACCAACGATCCAAAGGTTCTTGCCCTGCGCGCCAGACAGGTGCGAAACCTTCTCATGACTCTTTTCTTTTCTCAGGATATTCCGATGCTGCTTGCGGGCGATGAGATGGGCCACACACAGCAGGGAAACAACAACGCCTACTGCCAGGACAATGCCATTTCGTGGATCCACTGGAGTCACGCAGATCGCGAGCTCGTGCAATTTGTCCGCAGACTCGCACAACTGCGACCGCAATTAATGGCTGTCAGCCTGCCGGAGACTATAGAAGCTCCCACGCACTGGAACGAGGCGTTCGGCATCCGTTTTGGCGAGCACCTGCTCTTATTGAATTCGTCAGCAGAGAACGTCTTGTTCCCTCTGCCCCGTCTGACCTTGCGCGAACTGCTGCATAGCGCCAGATCAGCGCGCGACGATCTGTTAAGCGAGCTTGCTTATGTCCCCGCGCAGTCCTCGGCGCTCTACCAGATAATCCGGTAGTTTCAGCGGTGCGCGGCAGGTCGCTCTGCTGTCTGCAGCTTAAGCCCGGTTTCAACATCCTGCTTTATGGCTGTTTTTCA
>CAYOZO010000180.1:0-5211 GCA_964408405.1 uncultured Turneriella sp. | reverse complement strand
CGTCATCCAAAAAGATCAGTCCGCTCTACGCCTGGCGTCCGCAATCGACCTACATCCGCCGCCCGCCGTATTGGGATACCGAAGGCGTTGGCGCGCTTGCAGCCAATCCGCGCACGCTGAAGAATATGCGGCCTCTCGCGATTCTTCCCGACAACATCACGACGGACCATATTTCTCCTTCGAATGCTATCTTACGCAACAGCGCTGCGGGGGAATACCTCGAGAAGATGGGGCTGCCAGAAGAAGATTTTAACTCGTACGCGACGCACCGTGGCGACCACCTTACCGCGATGCGCGCGACTTTTGCCAACCCTACGCTCATGAACGAGATGTGCCTCGATGAAAATGGCCAGGTGAAAAAGGGATCGCTTGCTCGCGTTGAACCCGACGGCAAAATTATGCGCATGTGGGAGGCGATTGAAACTTATCTCAACCGCAAGCAGCCGCTCATCATCATTGCCGGCGCAGACTATGGCCAGGGTTCGTCGCGCGACTGGGCTGCCAAGGGTGTGAGGCTTGCCGGCGTAGAGGTCATTGCTGCAGAAGGTTTTGAGCGTATCCATCGGCAAAACCTGGTGGGTATGGGAGTGCTCCCCCTTGAATTTAAGCCGGGCACGACCCGCAAGACACTGAATCTCGATGGAACTGAAATTTACTCAGTCGAGGGCAAAATCGCTGCTCGCGCTGAGCTAACACTCGTGATCGAGCGTAAGGACGGAAAAATCGAAAAAGTGCCGATGCTCTGCCGCTTGGATACAGCCGCCGATGTCGCGGTCTATGAAGCGGGCGGCATTCTGCAGAAGTTTGCTAACGAGTTCCTGGCTGCAAAGGCGAGCTAAGCAGCAGTTCCCTTTTCATGGCACGCAAGAACAACCAATCGCAATCGATACCCATTGTGAACCGGCAGTGGGTCCTGGGCATTGTGGAAATGCCAGTCATGATCAACCCGCTCCAAGGTGAATTTGTCTTGCTGATTGTCCTTGAGGGTGAAATGATCGTGGGTGCAATGCCCATACCAGCCAAGGCAGGAGGAGGGCTTAGAAACAGCTTCGAGGAAATCTGCCGGCGCCCTGCGTTCGGAGCTCCGCGGCGTCCGAGCTCCCTGCTGATCGATATCAGGCTACCCAATTTCATTATTCCGATGGAGATGCTGGGCATACCGTCACAACCCGGTACTTCTCACGAGCTGACCGCATTCGTTAAAGGCTTTGCCGAGCAGGCGAAGCAGGAAGAGATCGATGATGGGGACTTCGATTACGAGGAATATCCCGAGCCGGACATGCGGCGTTTTTTTACGAATGCGGCAGATTGGGCTGATCTTGCGCTCTGGGAAGATTTTTCGAACCACGAAGTGATGAAAATCCATTCGAAATACCACAGGCTTTCGGGTTGGTTAGGCTCGATTATGGGTATTGCCGGTGAGAGCTATGGTATCTTATTTTTCAAGAATATAACCACATTCCGGCAATTCTGCAGCTTTGGTCGTGATACATCGGCAGGCAAGATTTCGATCAAGGATCCGATGTTCGTTCTGAATCTGGAAGAAGTTGAATATGTTCCCGAAGCCTGGCGCAAAGCGCAGATGGCAAATGGCTGGCCTGTCGTTCAGGCCGATTTATTTCCCATACCTGAAATCTACGGTCGGAATTTGGAGCGAGGAATTGCACCCGCAGAGACGATGAACATGATTTCAGATATCCTCGAAGCTTTTTCTCTTTTTTGGCAAAGAAACGCAAAAGGAATCCTATCTGGAAAAACAGAAATCGCTACAGGTGAATTTAAGATTGGTAAAGTCGATATCAAAATCGAATTTCCGATTCCGGTAAAAATTTAGAACCAACGAAAAAGCGAAGAAGATTTGCAGGCGAAAACTAAATTTACGGACTACAGCAAAACCCTGCGCGTCAGCAACTCTCCCAAGCACGGGCGCGGTGTGTATGCTAAGCAGCCAATACCCAAAGGCGCCAGGGTGATCGAATACGTCGGCAAGCGGGTGCCGGTCAAAGACAGCGACGATATCGGCGACAGGCAAATGAAGCGTGCTGCGGCCAACAAAGACGTCGGGAGCGTCTATCTGTTCTCGTTGAACAAGAAATACGACATCGACGGCAACGAGCCGTGGAACACCGCTCGCCTGATTAACCATTCGTGCGATCCCAACTGCGAAGTTCAGATCATCAAGGGCCATATCTGGATTCTGGCAAAGCGCGCGATCGCCGCCGGTGAAGAGCTGACGTATGACTACGGGTTCAATATGGATTCCTGGGAAGACCATGTCTGCCGATGTGGGAGCGCTAACTGTTTAGGTTACATCGTTTCAGCCTCGCGCCGGGGCGCGCTCGCCCGGGTTTTGAAGAAGCGCTCAGGGCAAATTCGCCAGAAACCGCGCCGCTGAGACCATGCGCACTCTTGCGCCATTGATGGGTTCGAGAGTGCGTTCATTCTTGGTATCGAGCACCACCTGATAAGCAAACGGTATTTTGACGCGTTCGAGATAGTATTTGAGCGACGGGCTTAAGTTAGAGTCCGCAAGTTTAGCTTCGATTGCCATATAGGGCTTGCGGTTCAGCAGCAAAATAAAATCGACCTCTTTGCCGTCGCGATGCCTGAAGTACCTCAGCGACAGATCTTTGCCCCAGACATCGCGCGCCATGTCAACGAAACGCAGCAGGTGGAGTGCAATCATGTTTTCAAATCTCGCCCCCTCTGTTTCGCAATATGCCCAGTCCCAGAAGTAAAGTTTACGTTCCTTTTTGACTGCCTTGAGTTTGTCTGAGAAAGCCGGTGCGATACGAAAGATCGCGTTCAACCGTTCGAGAATATCGAGGTACTTTGACGCTGTTTCGAATGCCACCTGCAGGTCTTCGCGGAGCGCATTGATGGATACAATGCCGCCCGCAACGCTCCTCAGGCGGTCAAACAGCAGTTCCACGCGTTCGATCTCTGCCACGCGTTCCAGCTGTACCAGCTCTTCACGAGTGAGCCGCTCAGCATAGCTCATGCGCCAGCGCGCCGCTTCGGCGTCAGACCCCGACAAAAACGGTTCGGGAAAACCACCCAAGCGCAGCAATGATTCGAGGCTTCCTTTCGGCTTGAGCGGCAGCTCAGTCACTGCATCAAAAGGCGTAAGCGGCAGTCCATGGATCTCAGAGTAGGTCAATGGATGCATGTGGTGAGGATAATAGCGCCCCTGCAGAGAATCTCCGCCGCGGCCGTAGAATTCGAGTTTGGCGCTTCCGGTAACGAGCGCCTTAATCTTCGGAATCACGCTGTCGGTCAGGTCTTTCAAAAACGCCCGCCAGCGCGCAAATTTGTGTATTTCGTCAAATGCCCAGAACGGCACGCCAAAGTCGATTTCGCGCCGTTGGATTTTCAGCCTGTCGGGGTGAATGTCCCAGCTGTAGTAGGCACCGGAGCGTTCGCGCACCAGTTTTTTGGCCAGCGTCGTTTTGCCGCATTGGCGGGGACCTGAGAGCACCACCAGCTTGCGGTCGATGTCGGGTGGAAGGACTGCCTCCATCCGCCGGACAATACTCATAGACAAAATTAGACTTAATCGATAATATGTCCAGACAAAATTCGAGAGAAATTTATTTTTGCCTGATCGAATTTTTAACGCCTGTGCGCCAGGAATCGGACTGCCTAGCTTTCAATGTTACTTTCCGGCATGTCTCAAATTCCTGTTCTGCAACCATGAGCTCCGTACCCCAGATCAAAATACCCGCTACCTACATGCGCGGTGGCACCAGCAAAGGCGTCTTCTTTCGCCTGCAGGATCTGCCTGCTTCATGCCAAGAGCCGGGCAAAGCGCGCGATGCGCTGCTGCTGCGTGTGATCGGCAGCCCCGATCCGTACGAGAAGCAGATCGACGGCATGGGGGGAGCTACCTCGAGCACGTCTAAGACCGTCATCGTGTCAAAAAGCACGCAGGCCGACCACGATGTCGATTACCTTTTCGGCCAGGTGTCGATCGATAAACCCTTTGTGGACTGGAGCGGTAACTGCGGTAATCTTTCCGCAGCAGTCGGGCCATTCGCGATTGCGGGCGGGCTCGTCGATAAGGCGAAAATCCCCCAGAATGGCCTGTGTACCGTGAAGATCTGGCAGGCAAATATTCAGAAAACGATCATTGCGCACGTGCCGATCACGAACGGCGAAGTGCAAGAGACGGGGGATTTCGAACTCGACGGCGTCACTTTTCCTGCTGCAGAAATCCAGCTCGAATTCATGGACCCGGCGGATGGGGAAGGTTCGATGTTTCCGACTGGAAATGTAGTCGATGAGCTCGATGTGCCGGGTGTCGGTAAGTTCAAGGCAACGCTCATCAACGCGGGAATTCCGACGATTTTTCTCAACGCCGAAGATATTGGCTATAAGGGCACTGAGCTGCAGAGCGACATCAACAGCGACGCAAAAGCGCTCGCGATGTTTGAAACGATTCGCGCGCACGGCGCGATCAAAATGGGACTCATTAAGACCGTCGAAGAGGCGGCGAGCCGGCAGCACACGCCGAAAATTGCCTTCGTGGGCAAACCGACCGACTACAAGGCATCGAGCGGCAAAGAAGTTAAGGCATCAGAAATCGATCTCAACGTGCGTGCGCTCTCGATGGGTAAGCTGCACCATGCGATGATGGGTACCTGCGCTGTCGCTATCGGTACCGCAGCGGCGGTACCGGGCACTTTGGTGAACCTTGCGGCAAGTGGCTCAGGCACAGGAAGTGCCGAGGCGCGAGCAGCCACGGCGGGCGTAGCAAGCGCAGGCCGCGAAGTCGTCAACTTCGGCCATCCATCTGGGACACTGCGCGTGGGCGCAAAGGCGGAGCTCAGAGACGGACAATGGGTCGTCACCAAGGCCATCATGAGCCGCAGCGCCCGCGTGCTGATGGAAGGTTTTGTGCGCGTGCCGGGCGACGCCTTTTAGGCCATCCTGGCCTGCGTCGCCCCTCGCCATCCGTGGCTTCGGGCGATGCCTTTTAGGCCATCCTGGCCTGCGTCGCCCCTCGCCATCCGTGGCTTCGGGCGATGCCTTTTAGGCCATCCTGGCCTGCGTCACCGAATACTTGCCGATGCCACGGCGGCATGTTAGGCTGTGTCTGGGCGCGCAGAAAGCGATAAGGAGCCTGTGCGCCAACTTGCCGGAGCGATTTTTCGCGGAAACCGCGTCCGCTAATCGGCAAAAATTCCTTCGCAAATCGTGCCGATTTGCTCC
>CAYOZO010000179.1:3843-5241 GCA_964408405.1 uncultured Turneriella sp. | reverse complement strand
AAGGAATTTTTGCCGATTAGCGGACGCGGTTTGCGCGAAAAATCGCTCCGGCAAGGTGGCGCACAGGCTCCTTACCAGCGTTGCGGAACCCGCTGGATTTTGGTTACGTCGTAACCGTTAGCGGCCAGAAATGCGATGAGTTTATTATAATCACTTTGGCTGATCTGCGGCGTGCGCGCCATGATCCACACATAGTCGCGCGCTGTACGGGCGATGATGGTCTGTGAGTAATCGGCGTTCAGGTAACTGATGAGGAATTCACTTTTGAAGGGCCACACGAACTGCATTCGCCATTCTGCATTGCTTTCGCGGTTCACGACAAAACCGCGTGGGTTATACTTTTTCTCTTTTCCATCGAAACTGTCCGCGCGGAAAGTAAAGATCGTGTCAATCTCTTGCTCCTGCGTCAGCGAGTATTCTTCGGTAGCGTTATGCGCTCCCTTTTCAATGAACGTGGGAATGTTGGCTATCACGTACCATTTACCCATGAAGCGAGGCAAATCCACTTTGGCGACGGTGGGCATGGGCTGCGGTGAAGCACAGTAGAACATGAGCAGGGGCAACCAAATGAAGGCCTTCATGGCTCAAATCTACTGACGATTCAGCGTGGCGGCAAATACAAGACTCGCGTAGCGCATAATGCCGACATGAGCCGCGCCGGTGATGGGCAAAAAACCTAGCGCAGTGCGGAGTGCAGAATATTACGGTAGCTGGCCTCGAGCCGGCTGGCTTCTTCCGCTTGCGGCAACGCGAAAATGACGTGTTGCAGTGCATTCGCCGTCACTACCGGCGGTATGCCGAGTTGCGCTGCTATGACTGCAAGGTCCTGGTCATGAGGCTTGATGCAGCGCTGCACTACCTTTTCAAAAGCCCTGACGAATGTCTGCCATTTTCCCGTCTCGCGCACAACAAAAAGCGACACCTGTGGTGTGTACAACTCGCCGAAAGTTTGCTGCCAGAGCAATGACAGGTCCGCCAGCCTATATGCCTTACCGCTGGACTCCAAGAGCGTACCCATCGGCTCGGGTAGAACCGCCGCGGCAATTTTTCCCTGCTGAAACTCTGCGAATGTTTCACCTAACGGCGCATTGCGGAGTTTCAACCGGGTAACGCCGGCACTAGCCAGCAGTGCCCTTACCTGCAAATCCAGCGGACTTCCGGCAAAAGGCAGCACAAGTTCAGCATCTTCCTGCGCGAAAAGCAAGGCCTTGTCAGCCTTAGTAGCGTCGCGCACCATGACTGCTGAAAGTCCCCAGCAATGCGTGAGCAGTAATTGAACGCGCGCATCAGCGAGGCGAGCGGTTTCGGTGTAACCGGTACACAAAAGATCAACCTTGCCGGCTGCAAGGTCTGACAGCGCAGAATCGTGGTCAGTAAAAAACGCAAGCTCGTATGCCT
>CAYOZO010000179.1:0-3744 GCA_964408405.1 uncultured Turneriella sp. | reverse complement strand
TCGTATGCAAAAGTTCGTGTGCCTTTTCGGAAAGGGGCTCTCCCAGGAATTCCTTATAAACCTGCTGCACTTCGGGGTTGTCGTGTGAACAGCGCAGCTGCCTGTCACGGTCGTCGGCACAGAGGCCTTGCATACGTTTTTTGCGGATTTCATCGGTCACGCCGTACGGTTGCCCGCCACCGCCGATGCAGCCGCCCGGGCATGCCATCACCTCGATGAAGTGGTAAGGCGGGGGAGCTCCCTCTGCTTTGGCGCGGCGCACGCGTTCGAGAACTTCACCGACATGGCCGAGGCCGTGCGCTACCGCAATGCGAATTTCTTCACCCGCGATGACAACTTTGGTTTCTTTTATACCTGTAAGTCCCCTGATCTCTTCGAATTCGAGCTTCGGCATCTTTTCTCTGGTAAGTACGTGCTGTGCCGTGCGCAGAGCTGCTTCCATCACGCCGCCGGTCGTGCCAAATATAGTTCCCGCTCCCGAATAGGCGCCGAGAAAACTGTCTGCGCTTTCCGGCGCAAGATTACGAAAATCGATTCCCGCCTGCCGGATCATGCGCGCAAGTTCGCGCGTCGTGAGCACCACGTCCACGTCTTTGAAACCCGACGCAAACATTTCATGGTCGCGCGTGATCTCGTATTTTTTAGCGGTACACGGCATGATCGAAACCATCTTCATGCGCGCCGGATCGATTTTCATTTTCTGCGCATAATAGGTCTTCGCCAGCACCCCCATGATCTGCTGCGGCGATTTGGTCGAAGAGAAGTTCGGTATAAAGTCGCTGTGCAGCTTCTCCATGTAGTCGGTCCACGATGGGCAGCACGAGGTAATTAGCGGCAGATCGCGTTTGCCGTGTTTGAAGCGCTCGACGAATTCGTTGGCTTCTTCCATGATCGTGACGTCGGCAGAGAAGTTCGTATCAAATACCGCGTCGAAGCCCAGGCGGCGCAGCGCCGCGTACAGCTGCCCTGTCAGGTTGGTACCGGGTTCATAACCAAACTCTTCGCCAATCGCCACGCGTACCGAAGGGGCAATCTGCGCCACAGTGTAATTGCCCTCGCCCCGCAGAAGCTCCCACACCTGCTGTGTTTCGTCGGCTTCAACGATCGCCCCGGTCGGGCAGTGCGCCGAACACTGGCCGCACATCACGCACGGCGAATCGGCAAGCAGTATATCACCCGCGGGCGCCATGCGCGTCTCAATACCGCGGCCAAGAAAAGAGAGCGCGTGAACGTTTTGCAGGTCCTGGCAGACGTGAACGCAGCGACCGCACTTGATGCACTTGTCGAAGTCGAGCACCAGCGAGCCTGTCGAGGTATCTTTCGGCAGCCCGGAGAGCACATGCTCCCACTGGTCTTCGCGAATACCAAAGTCTGCGGCCAGTGTCTGCAGCTCGCAGCTTTGGTTGCGCCCGCACGTCAGGCACGCATTCGGGTGCGTCGAGAGAATGAGCTCGAGCACGGTTTTACGGATTTCGGTAATTTCGCCGTCATGCGTCGTGATGCGCATGCCCTCTTCGACCGGCGTGGTGCAGGCGCGCGGCAGATTGTGCATGCCGTCAACGCGCACGATGCACAGACCACAGGCGCCGTTCGCCACCAGGTCGGGATGTTTGCACAGTGTCGGAATATTCACCTGCACCGCGTGCGCCGCATCGAGCAACGTGCTGCCGGATTTGACTGAAACGGCAATGCCGTTCACTTCGACGTTTAAATTAGACATGCCTATCGTCCTTCTTGTGTCCTTCGTTTACGCCGTGGTTATTTCGCTTTCTCATCGCACTACCTGCTCAGCCACGTCACATAATTTTTCATATTCGGAGCGAAAGTATTTCAGCGAGGCAAAGAGCGGCGAAGGTGCAGACTTGCCTAAGCCACAAAGCGACGCAGCCTGCATCGCGTGCGCGATCCGTTCGATCTGTTTCAGATCCTCCGGTTGACCTTTGCCCGCCAGTAGCTTGTCGTAGAGCCGCCGCAACTGGAAGCCGCCTATCCTGCACGGTGCACATTTACCACACGACTCGTCTGTGTTAAAGCCGAGGTAGAAGTGCATCAGCTCAACCATGTTGACCGAGTCGTCGAGCACGATCATACCGCCCGAGCCGATAATCGAACCGAGCGCCGCCATATCTTCATACGTGAGCGGCGTATCGATGAGTTCAGCAGGCACGAATCCCCCCGAAGGCCCGCCCGTCTGCACGGCCTTGAGTTGTCGGTTATGGTCAATGCCACCACAGAGGTTTTCCACCACATAGCGTACGCTCACACCTAATGGCACTTCAACGAGTTGTGTGCGGCTTATTTTTCCCGAAACGGCAAAAACTTTGGTGCCGGTCGATTTACCTTTGCCAATCGCGGCGTACCACTCGCCGCCGCGCAAAATGATCTCGGGCACGCTCGCCAGTGTTTCGACATTGTTGATCGTGGTCGGTGCATCGTGCAGGCCTTTCACTGAAGGGTACGGCGGCCGCGCATGCGGGCTGCCCCTTTTACCTTCAATAGATGCTATCAGCGCAGTCTCTTCGCCGCAGACGTATGCGCCGGCGCCAAGCCTCACGCGCGCTTCAAACGAAAAGCCGCTGCCCAGAATATTTTTTCCGAGAAAACCTTTTGCGCGCGCCGCGCCAATAGCCTGCTGCACGCGCGCTGTAGCCAGCGGATACTCCGCTCGGATATAGAAATAGCCGACGCTCGCACCCGTCGCATAGCCTGCGAGAATTAAACCCTCAAGCACTCGGTGCGGATCACCCTCGAGCAGGCTGCGGTCCATGAAAGCACCCGGATCGCCCTCGTCGCCGTTGCAGATGACGTATTTCTCGCTGCCGGGTTCTGCTGCAGTCAGCTGCCACTTTTTTCCCGTGGGATAACCTGCGCCTCCGCGGCCGCGCAGACCGCTCCGTAAGACTTCGTGAAAGATCTCAGCCGGCGCACGGCCGAGGGCTTGCCGTAGCGCCGTATAACCGCCGGCTGCTTCGTAGGCCTCAATGCTCTCAGGATCAATCACTCCGCAGTTGCGGCTCGCAATTCTCAGCTGAGCACTTTCGCGCACAACTTTGCCAACTTTTGGCTCGTTGCCCTGCGCAACAGCCTGCACACAGCTGGCAAGCTGGTCACGGGTCAAATCGGCCACGGTAAACGCGCCGGGAAAAAACTGCAGCGCAAAGCCCCGGCTATAAAAACCAAAATCTTCTGCCTCGATAATTTCGACGCTTGGCTCTAAGCAGGCCTTCAGCAGCGAGAGCAGATCTTCGTCGCCTCGCTGCTGAGTATCGCAGCAGACGATGCTGCTGATTTTCTGTGGGAGCTCGTGCCCTACGCGACGGGACGCGAGGACAGAATATTGGTCGCGCGTATGTTGCGGCAGATTTCTCTTAAGGACAAAATCGTCGAAGATACGTTGCGCTGCCGGCACGGTCAGATTACCGAAATGCAGGTTCGGCCTGCCTTCGAGCAGAAACTCAGCCTGCGGGTCGGCATAACACATGCCCGGCGTGCCTACGCGCACCACCTTTACTCCAGGATAGTCCCTGGCAAGGCGGCAAAACTCGTCGAAAATTGCCGCAGCGCCCGCAGCAATGCCACCTGAATCGAGTGCGACGCGAATTTCACCGACCGGGTAATTTGCTGTCTGGCCGTTCATCACTCCCCCTTGCCGAGCTTTTGGAGCAGCGCTTCGCTGACTCTGGATCTCTTCCTGAGCGATGGGATTGGCAAGGACAGTCCCATCCATTATCTTTTGAAGAATTG
>CAYOZO010000178.1:0-5336 GCA_964408405.1 uncultured Turneriella sp. | reverse complement strand
ATTTCTTCGAGGGTTTCCAGGTTATCCGCGACAAACGCGGGGGCGATTACTGCCAGTCTGCGGATACCTTTTCTCGCGAGGTCAGTGACAAAGTCCGCAGTATTTGGGGTCAGCCATTCAGCCCGACCGAGTCGCGACTGGAAGGCAAAGCCAAAGCGATCCGGTCTTAAATCAGCGCCGCGCGCGACCGCATTGGTGGTCTCGATCACCTGGTGACGGTAGCAGGTCGTATGCGCCGGCGAATTAACGAAGCAGCAATTGGCATTGCGCAGGCAGTGGCTGCCCGTGGCATCTGCCTTCTTAATGTGGCTTACCGGCAGACCGTGGTAGCTGAAGAGCACAAAATCGTGCGCTAGCGCCGCTTTTTTTACCTGACGGGCCAGTTGAGTCTGGTGCAACTTGCTGTCATAAAAAGGCGGCAGTACGCTCAGCGTAATTCCCAGATCCTGCGCGTGCAACTTAGCTTCTTCGATCACTGTAACCGTCGTCGAAAGCGCATAGTGCGGATAGAGCGGGGCGAGCAGTACTTCTTTGTGGCCGGCATCGCGGATGAGTGTCAGCACAGATGCAATCGATGGATGACCATAGCGCATCGCCCAGTAGATGCTGTGTTTGCTGAATTTCTTGAGCTTTTCGGCGAAACGCTTGGTAAAAACAAGGAGCGGCGAGCCTTCTTTAGTCCAGATCTTGTGGTACGCTTCGGCTGAACGCTTGGGTCTGAAAGGCAGGACAAACAGATGGACGATCATCCAGCGGATGGGGTACGGCGCGTCGATGACGTAACCATCCATCAAAAACTGCTTCAGGTACTTGCGCACGTCGGGCACTGACGGCGAGTCAGGCGAACCGAGGTTTACCAGCAGAACCGCTTTTTTCTGCCGATTTGTTTTTGTTGCCTTTCCGGTTTGGTTGTTAACCAGCTTTCTTTTTGCGGGCGCTGTTTTCTTCATGCGGATCTGGATGGTTTGGTCAGCGGATCAGCCGTTCTTACGCGCGAAATCCTGCATGAATTTTACCAGCTCATTGATGGAGCTCTGCTCGACAGCGTTGTAGATCGAAGCGCGCAAGCCGCCGACTGAGCGATGCCCTTTGAGACCAGAGAAACCGGCTTTTTCGGCTTCGGCCACGAACTGCTTTTCGAGCGCTTCGTCTGATACTCCGTTCTTGTAGATGCGGAAGTTCACGTTCATGCGCGAGCGATCGGGTTTGTTTACGGGGCAGCGGTAAAAGCCGCCTGAATTGTCGATCGCATCATAGAGAGTCTGCGCTTTGGCAATGTTGCGCGCCTCTGTTGCCTTAAGGCCACCCGTTTCCTGAATGTGCTCCATAGTCAGAGCAAGCATGTAGATACCAAAAGTCGGCGGCGTGTTGTAGAGCGAGTTTTCTGCGATGTAGGTGCGGTACTGCAGCATGCTGGGCAATTTTTTGTCTGCACGCTCGGCCAGGTCTTTCTTCATGATCACCAGCGTGACCCCGGACGGCCCCAGGTTCTTCTGCGCTCCGGCAAAAATCAGGCCGTACTGAGAAACATCGATTTCCCGAGACGCGATGTTCGATGACATGTCGGCAACGATGGGAACTCCTTTCGTGTCAGGCAGTGAGTTATACTCTGTGCCGAAGATCGTGTTGTTCGAGCAGATATGTACATATGCAGCATCGGCCGAAAACTTCATCTCGTCGGCGCGCGGCAGCCGCATGAAATTTTCGCTTTCGGTTGAGGCGACGATATTCACTTCGCCGACCTTTTTTGCTTCTTTTTCTGCCTTCTGCGTCCAGGCACCGGTCTGTATCAGATCGATTTTCTTGCCCGGTAGGGCAAGGTTCATCGGCACCATGCTGAACTGCAGGCTCGCTCCGCCTTGAATAAAGAGTATCGCATATTCGTCGGGCACGGCGAGCACATTTTTCACGCCCTCGATTGCGCGCGCGAGCACTGCCTCAAACTCTTTCGAGCGGTGCGACATCTCCATGATCGACATTCCCGTGCCCTGGAAATTCAGAAACTCTTCCTGCGCTCTTTTAAGAACTGGCAGGGGTATCGCGGCAGGACCTGCGCTGAAGTTATGGATACGGTGGTTGAACATGCGTCCAAAACGGAAGGCGAGACAGGCGGTCGACGAAAAGAGCGAACCTACTTTACATCCTGCGCACACTGGTTAAACTATGGCCATGACTGTGGGAGCTTTATCTCTGCTATTACACGTGGACCTGCCGCGGAAGCAGGGCGCAGGGACCTGTTACATCGTTGGGCAGCAGTATTCTGAAAAGTTTCCTGAAATCGTCATGGTGGAACTTTCCAACGGTACAGACACCCCGCATTTCCAGTACCGCTTCGAAGTGCTGCGCGACATCGAGGCTGGCTGGAACTACTACGTCGCGCAGCTCAGCAACGGCAAACTTTTGCCCCTGCACAAGGTGAGAGTCGTGACCGTCGGTAAGGAGCAGTTCCTGCGGGTCGATGATCGCGCCGAGCCTCGCGACTATCTCGGAGACATACCCGAAATTTAGCAGCCTGTTGAACAAATATCGTGCTTGCTGTAGCTGCTCGGCTCAAGTCGCGAGTCAGCGAGCACGGTACTTTTTTGACATCCTGCCAACCATGAGACATCTGGTAACAGCAGAACATAGAGAGTAAAATTCTATTTTTGGTCGCTACCTTTTTACTCGTGTATCAGCGTCTCGAGCTTGGCCGCGCGCTGGTGCTCAGGCTCGAGCTCTTTGACCCGGCGGATGTAACTCGATGCCTTAGAGAAGCGCTTCATCATGATGTTGAGCTCGGCAGCCTGCAAAAGGTATTTCAGGTTTTCGCCCTCGCGCAGCACGCAGCGCTCGGCCCACTGCAGCGCCTGCCTGATCTTTTTCTCCCGGCGCAGGCAATGCGCTATCTGGTAACATGTTTCAACACTTTGCGGATCGAGATCGTAGATGCGGATATACAAGTCTGCTGCCTCGCTAAATTTTCCCTGCTCGCTAAGCCGTTCTGCCTGTTCGCGCATCTGCGCTAACTGCTTTGGATCAACCGGCGTGACTATGCTTTCTTTCGGCTGGTATTCGATCCTCAGCAGCGAGAGATCGTCCATGATCTCTCCGGTACCCCGAACGCGGTTATAGATTTCCTGCAGGTCTCCTTGCGCGGCTTTAACATGCTCCAGGAAGAGTTGTTCATTTTCGTTCACAATGGTGGAGCCATCGGGGTTACGGCCAAGAATGACATCGTCGCGGCCATCGGAGCCCATCACGAGCACATCGCCAGGTTCCAGTTGGAAACAGTGGATTTTGAGCGAACCGTGAATCCCAGGCGTACCCAGTTTACGCAGCACGTGCGCATCAAGAAAGCGCGCCTCACCGCGGCGCAGCAGAGCAATGCTCGGATGCTCCGCATTAATATAGTACATCAGTCCATTCGTTTCGTCGATGAGACCAATCACCAGCGAGATGAGCATGGAACCTTCAAAGCTCTCAAAAATGCGGTGCAATTCGAGAAACGTAGTATGCAACCAAACTTCGGGGAAAACGTCAGACAATTCGCGTGTCCACCGCATGCGCTCGAGAGTTGACTGGAACACTGCCCCTAGTACGAGCGCGCCCCCGGCGCCCTGCATCGACTTACCCATCGCGTCAGCGTTCACAAACACAACGTAGGGCTTGTCCTTGAGCGTTATCGAAGAAGCCATATTAATGTCGCCACCGATTTCTGATTTCCATTTGCGGAATTCAAATGTCTTTTTCTGCTTAATCAGGTATTCGACATGGATACTCGGGCTGTGCGCGGTATTTGCCGCCAGGGGCTTAAGCAGCAGGGCCGTCAAAAAGTAGTCTGCATCCTGCTGGTTTTTGAGGTCCTGGACGCGCACAAGGCTTTCCTGCAGCTCGCGCGTGCGCTCTTCTACCTTTTTTTCGAGAGTCGCGTTGAGTTCTTCAACCTCATTGTGCACCTGCAGAAAGCGGTTCGCGAGCATTACCGCGATACCCAAAACAAAAACCGCAAAGCCATACTTGGTAAAGGCTATGCCTGTCGAAAAGAACATCGAATCGAGAATATCAAAAACAGCTGTCGAGACGATGGTTAGAATTCCGATAAGCAGGTTACCTGCTGGAGAGCGCAACAGCGTTGCCTGAATCGACGAAAAGAATCGCAGAATAGCCGAATTGCGCTGCGAAGCGGTATAGCGACTGCTAATCTCGCGCACCACAACAGGCACAAGCTGAAATGCCAAAAAGTAGAGAATACCGAGCAGCGCCGTTAGCTGCCAAATGCGTAAGATAGTTGTGTTGAAATGCGAGGTTGTGGGCACTACGGCAAGCGAAAGCAGGAGCGCAAACGCTCCGTAAATCTTGGGAAAGGGCGTCACCCGGTTATAAAAAAGTTTGTCGATGAAGATAAGAAATGGAGTGAGAACATTGAAGAGTACAATGTACTCGATTTTTTGAATCAGAGTCGAATCGGCAAAAATATCGAAGACGACGCTCGTTCTCGTAAACAGATAGACGAAGAGGCCAATGCAAAAGAGAGCAAAGTAGAGATTATAGCTCTCCTGCTGGCGACGCGAATAGAGTAGCAGGTGGTAAAATCCCACTGCGAGATAGAGGCAAATCAGGATCAGGACCATGGTCTCGCTGCGTTTTTGCAGCAGGTTACGCAGAAAGTCCACTTCGTAAGGTTGGCCTAGAAAAAAGCCGACTTCAGCGCTGCCTGCGTCACCTGCGAGGCGAAACGCGAGCAGGTTTTCACCAGGTAATAGCAGCGCAGAAGGTAGCTCAAAAACAGCGTCGCGCACCGCGCGGTGTATTGTGATTTGCGCATTCGCAGCATCGGGGTGCCATGCCTGCGCGATGAGTGTACCGTTCAGAAAAATTTGCCAGTTGTCGGCAATACTGCCCAGGCGCAGACCCCACGCATGCAGCGACTTCTTCTCCTCAGGCGTGAGAAAGAAGCGGGTGACGGCGGTGTAATCGTGGATTTTTTCGGCGGGCCAGCGGTAGATACCAGGTTCGGGAAAAGGCGCACCGAGTGTCGCAATCTTGACCGGGCGATTATCTGCTGCGGCCGCAGGTATGTGACGCCACTCGTTGGCGGATTTTGTGCGCTCGGGCCAGTCTTTCAGCCAAGCCTGGTCAAAACCCTGCCTGATATAGAGATCTTCGCGGATCAGGTTCTTGGCAGAACCGAGCGGAAAGGTTATTGCAAGAAAAGAAGCGAGAAGGCCATATTTTCCAAACATGCGACACCTTTTCTTCTATGCTATGAGGGCGTAAGCTATTTTCCGGTGGGTGGGGACGCAAGAGCCTGTGCGCCAACTAGCCGGAGCGATTTTTCGCGCAAGCCGCGTCCGCTA
>CAYOZO010000177.1:0-5428 GCA_964408405.1 uncultured Turneriella sp. | reverse complement strand
TACTCTGGTCCGAATCCGAGCTCCTGCAGCGCCTGGCAAAGGTCTATCTGCGGCATTGGCGCGGCAGGAAGAAGAAATCCGCCAGTCTGCGGCATAAGAATGCTAAGATCATCGGTCAGAGGTATGTCCGCGTTCCGTGGTACGTTAATCAGGTGCTGTACGCGGCGCTCCATGAGCGGGCGCTGCATTCGGGGGAGGCCGTTTCGCGCATGCTGGATTTTGCGATTCGCTACTATATTCCGCGGCTCATGGAGGAGTGTCTGGCGCAGCCGATGCCAGGTTTTGCGGCTGCTCAGCGGAACTTGAAGTATTGGAAGGCGCGGTATGAGCGGCGGTTTAAACCTCGCTCCGAAATTTTTATTACTTACCAATGCAAAACGGAGCTTAATGCGGCTGAGGGCCTTGCTTACCGGCAGGAGTACCGGCTTCTCACCCAGAAACAGCTATTTGCGATCGACCTCCCGCCGAGTCTGCCTGCAACCGGCTAAATTCTGCTTCCCGAAATCACATTCCATCGTATGCCCTCCGCGCGAGCTATGACTGCAAAGATGCGCCAGAGGCAGTTACCCCCTAAAAGCGCCCGCTCCCAATCGTGTAGCGATTGCTACAGAAATTGTTGACGGATTGTTCATGTTTTTATAGCATCAGAATGCAGCGGCCTGTACACCCGGCCGCAGGAGGATTCACCATGGCAATGACTGTCAGAAAAAACAAGGAAACATTCGCTGAGCCAGTGCCGGCGCACTGGGCCGGAAAGGACGCACTGCAGAGCCACGTGCTCAATGTGCTGAGCCTCATGTTTCCCGACGGCGAAGCATTTTTCATACGTTCTGTGAAACATTTTGCCGACCGCGCGACCGACCCGAAGATGCAGGCAGACATCAAGGCCTTCATCGGGCAGGAGATGCAGCACAGCATGGCGCACGAGCGATTTAATAAGTCTGTCGCCGCAAACATCGGCAACATGGACTGGTTCATGTGGCTTTTTACCGTACCGACCTTCGAATGGCTTGAACCCTTCGCGCGAAAAATCAGTCTCAACAAATTTGCTCTGGCGATTACTGCAGCCGCCGAGAACATGACGGCCGGATTTGCACAGTCGCTCTTTGCTCCTGGTGAAGCGGAAAAAATTCTGCGCGAAGATGTGCGCGAACTCTATCTGTGGCACGCCGCCGAGGAGATGGAACACCGCGACCTGGCGTATGACCTCTACCAACAGGTCGGCGGCACTTATGCAATACGTATGGCAGGTATGGCATTTGCCTATGGCATCATCGCGGCGTATGTCGCAGTAGGTACATCTTACCTTGTGCTGAGCGATAAGGAGTTTCCCTGGGCAAAGCTGCCGCAGCAGCTTCTGGATTTAATGACGAAAGAAAATGCGCTTGGTCGGGTCTTTTTTGAAGGAATGGTGGATTACATGCGCCCTGATTTCCACCCGAGCCAGCATCCGATGCATCCTGAAGCTGTTGCGTACCTCGAAAAAATGGCCTCGTAAGGCAAAGCCTTACGAGTTAATCTTTCGAAAAGGCCGCTCTGCCTCGAGCAGGTAGGCAATCTCGAGTAGCTTGCGCTCCTCGCCGTGCGCGGCCTGAAACTGCACAGCAATCGGCAGGCCTTCGGCGCTCTGCCCCGCAGGTAGTGCAATCGCCGGGCTACCCGTAGCGTTGTTGAGCGGCGTAAATAGAATGTAGCGGGAGAGTTTATCCATCAGCTCGTCGTAACCCTGGCCCGGGTTCAGGTGACCGAGTTTCGGCACGGTATGGCCCAGCACCGGCGAGAGTACCGCGTCGTAAGGTTTGATCATTTCTGCATAGAGGTTTGCTGAACGGTGCAGGCGCCACAGCGCCGCTGGCGTACGCAGGATGTTTCTGCGGTAATGCTGGACCAGACCCTTGCTAAAGGGATCTAATCTGTCATAATCAAAGTCGCTCCCCAGAATCAGTTTGCCGAGCGAGCCCATCATGAACGCGAGCATCGCCCAATAAAGCGTGAAGTCTTCGATAAAGGTCGCAGGAACCTTTAGGGTTACGGGTTCGACGCTGTGCCCGAGCCTCTGCATCAGCCGGGCGACGTCCTCGACCACTGCGCGCGTCTCCGGGCAGGTCGGTGTGCCGGTGATCGAATCGATCACCAAACCCAGGCGGAGCTTCTTCTTGGACGGGCCTTCTACCTTGCCGATAGGCTTCAGCTTTGGATTTCTATAGACGGTTTCCATGCCGTACATGAACATCGCCGTGTCGCGCACGGTGCGCGTGACGACACCCTCGCTCACGATGTTGATCGGCATCGACTGCGCTGCCTTGTTATTGAGATGCCGGTTGCGTGTTGGTTTGAGGCCCACAAGACCGCAGCAAGCAGCGGGAACGCGAATCGATCCACCGCCGTCATTGGCGTGCGCAATAGGTATGACACCTGCTGCAACCAGCGCCGCTGAACCGCCTGATGACCCACCGGGGGAATAGTCGGTATTCCACGGGTTGCGCGTCGGGTGGTCGCCTTCAAACTCGGTCGAGGCGTTGAAGCCGAACTCGGGCATTTGGCTTTTGCCGAGCACGGTAAAGCCCTGCGAGAGGTACTGCGCCGTATAGGGACCATTCTCGGCGGCAACTGCCGGCGTGAAGGAGCGAGTACCGTTACGTGTCGGAAATCCTTCCAGGTCGGCATTGTCCTTTATGAATGTGGGAACTCCCGCAAAGACACCGGGCTTCGCCGGCAGATGCGTCTGCGCGAGCGCCATATCATAGGCTGCAATTTCTATCGCGTTTAGCTTATCATTAACGCTGCGTGCCCTGGCAATCGCAGCCTTGGCCACCTCGGTCGCATTGAGCTCGCCCTTGCGGATAAGTTCAGCGAGTGCGACGGCATCGTGTTCGCCCAGCACGTCATCGGTGAAAGCGTGTACGCGTTTCGAAGCATCTGCTGCGGGGAGCGCTGCACTCTTGGCCATGAAGGCATCCCTGCTCTGCGACAGGCGCGGTCAAGAGCAAGGCAGATTACTCCTCTAAGGCTCTTGCCTGACGCAGGCCTGCAAATCAGTTGACTGCCAGCCGCAGAACAGCACGCTCAGCATGCCATGGCGAACGATCGCTTGGACCGCATTGAAAATATTCTGGCCGAGCTTGCTCAGGCGCAGGCGAAAACGGAAGCTCAACTTGCCAAAACCGATGCACAGCTCGCCAAAACAGATGCGCAGCTTGCCAAGACGGACGCCAAACTCAACCGCCTTGCCGAAATGTACGGCGGTGTTGCCAACAACAACGGGCATTATGCCGAAGAAACTTTCTACCGCAGCCTTGAGAAAAACCCCATCGTCGGGAAAATCCGCTTCGACGAAGTGAGCACTCACTGGAAAAGACGCTCCGCCGGCAAGGAAGCCGAATACGATATCGTGCTCGTCAACGGCAGCGCGGCCATGGTCGTCGAAGTCAAATACCGCCTGAATCCCGGCGATGTCGAGAAGTTCTCGACGCAAAAGCTGCCGCTCTTCAAAGAACTAATTCCCGATTTTCAACCGAAAACCCTCTACGGCGCGGTGGGGGGATTGAGCATCGCTCCGGATGCCTTGGAGCGTGCGCGGGAGTTGGGACTCTTTCTGCTTACGAAAGAGGGCGAGGAGCTTAAACTACTCAACGACCAGGCAAGGGCCGTATAAAGTGGTGCGACAGTTACTCGCGCCGGGTTAAGAGGCTAATTGGGCACGGCGTTTGCAGCTATGGAAAAACATCGCATTTGCCCGGCGCACATGAGACATAATCACATAGCTATGGAAAAATGTTGCTAACAGGATGATGCAAATACCATGCTCGCTGCAGACCCGCCGATTTCAATTCTTGCTTTGGCGCTGCAGGTTGCTAGTCAACCAGCATCTCGCGGATGACCGATTTGACGTTGGCTACTGCATCCATACTAATTCGACCTACCTTCTTGACCAAGCGCGCCTTGTCAACGGTTCGAATTTGGTCGAGTACAATATACCCAGTCTTCTTATTGAAGGTAGTCATTACACGCGTCGGATACTTTCGCGAAACGGTAGTCATCGGCGCTAAAATAACGGTAGATATGTGGGCATACATTTCGTCAGGCGAAATTACGAGACACGGGCGGGTTTTCTTAATCTCATGACCGATTGTCGGGTCGAGGTTAATCAAAAAGACTTCGTACTGCTGGACTACCATTTCCAGTCCTTACCGTTAAAGTCGACGTGGTCAGGCATCAGCAACTGGTCGTCTTTGCGTTCGGCCATTTTCTGAAATTTCTTGTCCCAGCCCTCGCGTGCTTTGCTTCTCACAGGCTTTAGCAACAGGCCTTCTTTAGTGGAACGCAAATAAACCTCTTTATCGATACCGAGCTGCTCGAGCAGGCTTTTGGGTATGCACACCCCCCGGGAGTTGCCGACCTTGACGACCTGGACAATCATAACCAATGTATATACATTGTAATAACTTCGTCAATGCCTTTTCGAGGATCTCAGGGGATGACCGTCAGCCCGCCCGGCGAAACCTGCCCGCCTGGTAATCAACAAACGCCTGCTCGATTTCCTGCGGGGTATTCATGACGAAAGGACCGTAGCGCGCGACCGGTTCTTTGATGGGTTTTCCCGCGACGATGATGACACGCAATTCTTCGTCAGCCTTGAACTGGATATGATCGCCCGTGCCGAGAATGGGCAGATAGCCACGCACAACTCTCTGCCCCGCGATTTCACCAGAGCCCGCCACCACGATCACGAATGCCGATCGATCGGCTGCGACCGGAATCTCGCCGCTTTGGCCCGGCTTGAACTGCACGTCAAAATAGTCGATGGGGTAGAAATCGCGTGCACCGCCCTGAACTCCCCCTAAATTGCCAGAGAGCACCTTCGCAGTATAACTTTCGGTTTCCACCAGAGGGATTTCGTGCGATTGCAGATCCTGGTAGCTCGGCTCAGTCATTTTGAGCGCAGCGGGTAAGTTTACCCACAGCTGATAACCCCACATGAGACCGTTTTCCTGCCGCGGCATTTCGGAATGTATAATACCCGAGCCAGCGCGCATGAACTGCGCCCCACCCGCTTCGATGAGTCCGCGGTTGCCGCGCGAATCGTTGTGCTCCATTTTACCCTGTATGAGGTAGGTCACGGTTTCGAAGCCGCGGTGCGGGTGGTCGGGAAATCCCGCGATGTAGGAGTCAGGGTCATCGCTGTAGAAGGCGTCGAGCATCAGGAATGGATCATGCGCCATAAGTTCGCGCGTGCCGATATAGCGCCTGAGTTTAACTCCTGCGCCGTCTGAGGTTTCCTGGCCCTTGAGTATCTGCTGAATTTTTCGCGCATCGCCCATGCGTACAGTGTAGCGCGAATGTGCCCGAACGTCAAAATATTGCGCGGGTTTTGCAGGATGTTGAAAAAATCCCGTGCTCGCTGCAGACGCCGCGATTCGCAATGCGA
>CAYOZO010000176.1:0-5430 GCA_964408405.1 uncultured Turneriella sp. | reverse complement strand
GTGGGAAAAGACTGCCCGCGCTTAGCGGATTGTTACGATTGCATATTTCCCTCCAATGGAATATATCCAAATACAACGTGGGAAAAGACTGCCCGCGCTTAGCGGATTGTTACTTCGGCTATCGAAAAGTTGTTGGTCTGGTGTTATGGTGGGAAAAGACTGCCCGCGCTTAGCGGATTGTTACACGAACTGGACTTCTGTTTCCAGAATTGTACCAGCTGGGATTTGTGGGAAAAGACTGCCCGCGCTTAGCGGATTGTTACTTTGCCATGATCGGAAAGTCGGTTACCATTGACCCTGTCGGGAAAAGACTACCCGCGACTGAAAGCTACCCCCTCCCCGCTGCGCGGTACTCCCCCTTGGCAGGGGGAGATTAGGAAAAACTTATGAGGCTATGCATATGTGTTCCCCCTCTCCACTTGTGGAGAGGGGGTTAGGGGGTGAGGCCGGATTGCGCTTAGCGGATTGTTACTTGTAGTACACCACGGCATGCGTACCGTGTGGCTACGAGAAAAGGCATCTACTCGCTGTTGCGGCGAACTTGGAATACGGACTAGCCCGCCATGACCAGACTATCTAATCTTCCGACGGATCGTCTGCATCAAATGGATAGTCGTCGGCGGGCCCGTCATCTGTGCCAAATTCATCGCAACCGCACTGGAACGGATGCCCACAGCCACCGCAACAGGGCTGTGAATCGTTATCTTCATCATATTCCTCGCGACAATGCGGACACCAGGCCATAAGCTCCCCCTTAGTTGAATTATTTTCTAAAGATTACTCACCTTGCGCTGGGTTATTTTCTGAAAATCCAGCTTCGGATAGGTGACATAGTGAATACCGAGTTCCTTGAGCCGCCTTGCAGGACCAGGCTCAAGCTTTTGTTCGGCAAACTGCACCAGGTAGAGCATCGTGTACTTGCCGAACAGCTGGTGAACCGCAGCCAGCTTATTGATGGCTTGCTGCTCGATAGAACCGCTCTTCAACTCAAAAATATAGAGCCGCTCATTTTTCACTGCGACCATGTCGAACTCGAAGTAGTCATCCGCTTCGGGAGCCATGTCTTCGGTGGCCTTGATTTTCACATTAAATGCCACTTCGTCAAAGTCATGCCCCGGAATTTTCTTGTCCTTAACCAGGGTTTCAAACCAAAATCCGCCAAGGGCATAGTCCGCAGCGTCTGCGCCGGAAAAACTGAACTTACGGTCTGGTGTAGTGATCGTGGCGGTTTTTTTCTTCCAATCATACTCAAATGCATATTGCTGTTCATTGAATGTGTAGGGGGATTTTCGTTTGGCACGCTTTTTTCTCGCTGCCTCGAATTCTCGGTTTGCTCTAATTCTGAACTGCATGAAAGCATCCCAATACTTAAAACGCGACAAATACTCAGCATAGGCTGATCTTTCGTTGCGTTCAGCCGCACTCAGGGCTTTTTCCGGCGGCTCTATAACATAGTGTTGCGAAAAAAAATGGTCGGCTATACTCAGCTTCATCGTCAGTGGCAACTGCTCTGCCCTTCCGTTGTGAATTTGAATTATTCTGCGGTTTTCTGAATCGACGTAGATACAAGGAAATTTGTTCTTCGTAAATACTTCAAACGCTGCAATACTCATGAGTTTCGTTCCGCCCGTGAAATTTAACCAGTGCTCGCAGTTAGCCTCCGCCAGTACGGCGCGGCCGATCTGCTTCTGCAGGGAGATAAAATCGTATGGATCGACCAGTAGCCTGGTACATGTGGCGGGCGCAAGCGCCTTCTGGAGGCTGTCAGTATACTTTTTGCTTTCCTGCGTATGGAAGAGCACGTGGCGGTAGGCGCCAACGTGCCGCGCCGCCATGATGGTGGGCATCAATTGGCCGCCAATGAGGTGGTAGAGGACGCGCTTATTCATAGGTGTGCCCCCAACCTCTCGAGTGTACAGATGTCGTCTTTCACGTTGTAAAATACCCGGCCCGCATTGCCATCAGACCACGCATAGAATTCATACGCAAATTCCGTATGGCCTTTTAGGTCCTTCGCGCGCAGCGAACTGGGATTTATCCCCTTTTCGATATAGCGACAGAAATCGTCGATGCGACGCTGAAGAATGAGCATACGATCCGCCTGCTTCGCGAGGCCGGCAAAGTCTTTTTCAAAAGCAGGGCTGTATTTAACCCGTGGCGAGGCGGGCGGCAAAAGCTTCTGCGCGTAGATTTTATACAAGGCCTCGCGAATGAGCAGAGCTCCAATATCTGAAATTACGCACTCCCCCTCCATTTCGGTGTAGTAGATTTCAGGCAGGTCTTTGCATTCCGCGGGCGTAACCTTGAGTTCGCACAAGAGCCGGCGTGCCACCGCGGCATTGCGCTCAATGGACGAAGTATCAAGTTCGAGCGGTAGCCGGGGTATCACGAGCAGCTCGCCCATCGATTCAAAGACAAAGATCGTTCGATCAGCCCAAAGGTTTGCGACTACCTGCAGGTACGCGTTGAGCGACTTGAAGCCGCCCGTCAGATTGAAAGTCACCTCGCTCGTGCGTTGACCGCCTTCTGTCGGGTAGATGAATTCCCGCAGAGACCGTGTGAGGTCTTTTAGCCCCTCCTGGAATTTGGCACGCTCTGCTGTGCTTAAGCCTGTCGGTCTTATCGACTGGGTGCGAACTTTCCAATGTCGCTCCAGATAATCCGAAAGCCAGGATACCGTCAGCTGCCCAAGGTAAGTGTCTGTGCCCACAAGAATGTGTGTATCTACATGTGCCTTGTCCTCACGACCGGCGTAATAGAGCGACAGCGCTTTCATTTCGGCGCTCGCCCTGGCCGCAGCGGCCAGATCCATTGCCATGAACTGCTCGTAGCGCGCAGCAGCATACTCTTCAAATTCTTTGATGTCTCCCTGCCAAGCGGCTTTACTGGCAACGTTCGCGTTTGCGCTGATCTGCCGGCGCAGGGACTCTGAAGCCCCGTTCGTCAACAGACTGGTACCGCAGGTAGATACAATAATCTCAGGCATGCTGAAAAAAAGAGTCTCGGGCTATACTGTCAAGCCTTCAAGGTGAGCATGTGGGGGAGCTTAGAGCCTTTTAGACCAATGCCTCCAGCACAGACTTCATCTTGTCATGCCCTTCGGGATATTCGTCGGGAAGGCGCAGGTATAACGTATCAGTCTTGCCACCGTCTTCGACCTTAAGTTCAGTCAGCGACTCGCCATCCTTTGTGGGCCTGGTTTTTGGAGTGTAGATGCCGCGCACGAACACCACGCGCGTCAAAAAATCGACAATCTTCAGGGTGTAGGCTGAGACCGAATTGTCGAGCCCCGTGACCAGGTCTTCGACCGGGCCTTCCGGAATGATGCGCCTGGCGTTAAAACCCGCCTGGCGCATGGCTGTTGAGACCCGCGCGAGCCGCATGACTTCACCAAAGGGCGAAAGAATCGCCCGGCCATCCCGTTCGTCTATCACGAAAAACGGCTTCAGCACCGGGTCGCGGTGCAGCGCTGTCTTGAGCGTGCGGCCATCGACCGCATTTTCCAAAACAGCGTCGAAGAAGCTGTCGTACTTATCCATCACCGAAGTATCCCAGCGCATCGGCAACGGTGGCAGAGTCACCAGCTCGCCACTGCCCTCCTTCAGATACCGCACGGGAATTCTCTCGCACAGACCAAGCGCTGCCATGAAGATAATCTCATGCTTGAATCCCGAAGTGGCGATGAACTCGGGCACCATGTTCAGATCGCTGCAGGCAAGCACACGGCGCATGACCCGCAGCGTGAAGTCATAAAGCCTTAGCTGCTCAGCCTGTTCGTATTGCCACGGCAATACCTCGACCGCAGTTAACATGCCCCGGTTACGATAATGCTCCGACAGCGCCTGCGCCTGCAGGACGGCAAATTCATCGGGGCCGGTAAAGAAGCGTATGAAATCCCCCTCAGCGGGCTCGAGTCGGTTCAGCGTATTGCTCTCAGCAGATAAGCTCGGGTCACTCTCGAGACGTGCGACCAGCTCTTCGAGCGCAATCAGCGCCGGCGACTCTCGCCGAATAACCTCGACGAGCGAAAGGCCCGATTTACAGAAGAAATAGCGCTGCATGGAACAGAAAACAATCGCCGCATAGCGGGCAAACCGTTATGGCCGATCACCGCCCGACCCTGCAGCGGGCTTTACAGGCGAGCGGCACATTGACGAAGGTTCGTGTTGTTTTTGCGTCCCTAGCAGGATGTTGAAAAAATACCGTGCTTGCTGAGTCGCGAGTCAGCGACCGCGATTCGCGATGCGAACCGCTCGCAAAACGGCCATAAATGGCCTGTCTGCAGCTTAAGCCCGGTTTCAACAACCTGCTTCATGGCTGTTTTTCAACAGCCTGCTAGGGACGCGGTTCGAACTGTGCTGTTTCGGTAGCTTATTTTAGGGCTGCATAGCCTAAAAAGGAAGCGATATAACCTATCCTTTTTTGTCCGTTCGCGCCCATACCTGCAAAAACTCAATGGGTGTCATAACCACGGCTGAATTTTTTGGGTAGTCCTTATAATTCCGTGTAATGAAAATGTCGATTTTTGCCGCTTTAAATGCGAAAAACTGAACAGCATCTTCAAAATCCTTCATCTTGGAGTTAAGAGCAGAATCTATCGTTTCTTGTGTGACAGGCAATATCTTTACCAGTTTCCGAAATTTTTGCAGGGTCGTTCGCGCATGCGCGGCACCGAAATTCTTACTCAGCAGGTAGTAGAGGTTCCATATGATTAGCGCCGAAACGAAACCCTGTATTTGCTTATGCTCGACAAGGTTGATGATTTGTACAGCGGCCGCATCGTGAGGCTCCCGCGCAGCCAAATAGTCCAGGATCACATCAGAGTCGAGATAGACTTTTTTCACGTCTTATTTATACTTATTCGCGATAAAATCGGCGATCTCCGTTCTGTAATCCGCGGAAATCTTGTCCCTGAGCATGCCATGCAGCTCTTGAGTTAGAGGTCCAAGCTTCGCTTCCTGAGCATCTGGTTCAACCTTGGCAATGGAGGCGAGGTAATCTTGTACAATTTTCGATACGCTCTTACCACGCTTATGAGCGTATTTTTTCGCGCTCTTGATGATTTCTTTATCAATCGAGAGCGTCAGCTTGGTGCTGGCTGAACTCATACGTACAATCTAATGCCGGTTCATACGTACGGCAAGTTTTTCGCCTCAACAACTGCAAAGACCAGCTGCTGTTGAGACTTACCGGCAAAGTTCGATCTCCCCCAGGGGGTCATGAATTTACGGTTAAAAAAATATAAATGGGCGCAAAACAAACCAATGAAATCAACGTTCGTTTTGAGCCCGATCGTGCGTCCCCTAGGGGAATCGAACCCCTGTTGCGGGAATGAAAATCCCGAGTCCTAACCGCTAGACGAAGGGGACTAATCCTTCTATGAGCGAGCCTGATACTGCAACCCGGCTTGCCCATTTTGAGAAGCCCGGG
>CAYOZO010000175.1:0-5451 GCA_964408405.1 uncultured Turneriella sp. | reverse complement strand
TTGCTGCTGTTCGCCATCCGTGGCTGCAGCAAGCCCCCGGCCTCCATGCCTCGCGCCTTGCTGCTGTTCGCCATCCGTGGCTGCAGCAAGCCCCCGGCCTCCATGCCTCGCGGCCGCAACCAGCTGCCGGTAACAAGCTTCGGACTCGGGCAAATAAATCGGGCGATCCTCTTCGTTATAGCCGGTGATCGTGCGCTCGCCGATCTGCACGAACAGGAATTTGCCGCGCATGCGGCTGTCGAGCAAACGGGCAGCATCTACGAATTCGCGCACTCCTTTCATCGGGTCAAGCCGGCAAAGCGAGAGCACCAGGCGTTGCCCCGCTTGCAAACCCAGAGCCTTGCGTACAGACTTCACCTGCGCCTGCTGGATCTTAAATGCCTTGTCGTCTCGCCCGTAGCGAATGCAGGCAATCTGCTCTGGGGTAACGGGCAGGCGCTCGCGTGCGAGATTGTTCATGAGCTCCGAAGTGGTAACGAGTTTTTCCAGGCGACGATAGATTAGCCTGTGCAGCGGATCTTTTTTGCGCGCAAAACCCATATAGAGGCTGAAAATGTGGCGCAGCTTTTTCCTGAAGAAAAAGGACAACGCGACGGTGATCATATCATCACGCTGGTGGCTGTGCCAGATCGCCACGCTGTATTTTTTATCCAGTCTGCGCAGGGTTGCGATGCGTGACAAGGAGTACCGGGAGCCTTTCTCAATAAACTCCACCGGAATGCCCAGCGCCTTGAGTTCGGGCACCATGAAGGCGTGCTGGTCGCACACAACCAACTGCTTCACTCCGGCGCCGTGCAGGTTGACGATCAGCTCGCGCACGTAGAGCTCGAGCCCGCCGCGCGAAACAGAAGTCATGAGGTGTGCCACTACGGGGCCAGAAAGTTTTTGGGATTTCATGGACGCTCTGCAGCCTCGCCGGCAGCACTGGCTTTGTCGATGGGTTCAAAATATTCCAGCCGCGTAAAAGCCGCAGGATGCGCGAGCCGGGTGACAAAAAGCGCTCCCTCTCCTGGCTTCTCGTTCGCTGTTGGTCTTTCCTGCCAGGTACCGCTCTTCCAAGTATCGGCAAAGTGCGCAAATACCGAAAACGCTCCGTCTGCGTTTTTCGCTTTCAGCATGCGCAATTCTTTGAACAGATAGTTCAGTTTGAAAACCTGACCATCCTTGAGCTCTAAACGCACCGTCGCGGGTTCAAATTCAAAAAGTTCGCCGTCTTTGCCCGCACTCACTCGCCGCGCTCGATAGCTTTCTATGGCAAGTTCACGTATTTCATCCGCTCGAACCGTCTGTTTATACTGCAGATGCCCTTTTTTGTGCGTAAAGGAATAACTCGTGGGAATTGATGACTCGGCGATGAGCGCCGACTTATCGCCGAGGTGTATCTTGAGCCGCACCGGGATTAGAGCAATTTTCGCTGTAGCTGCAGCAGACCCGCGCTTAGGCGAACGAGAACCGCCCGCTTCCACCTTGGGCTCTGGCACGACCGGAATTTCCGGGGATGAAGGATACTGGATTGCCAGAAGCGCTGCAGGAGCAAGGTAGAAGAGCAGCGAGCGCAGCATGGTAACATGCAAAGGTGGACAAAAAAATGCGGTGGCAAGCGTTTTAGATCCACGAAATCTCTTTGCAGAGCGTGTCTGCGCCTCAACCTAGCTGCCAGAGTATCCCAATGGCATACAATTTCTTTCTCATTGAAAAAGACGGTCCCGTCGCCACGCTCTGGCTCAACCGACCCGAGAAGCGCAATTTCATGAACTGGGATTTCTGGAGTGAACTGCCTCAGGCGGTCGAAGAAATCAACGCCGACGATTCGATCAAAGTCTTCGTCGTCGCTGCTAAAGGCGCGAGCTTCTCGATTGGGCTCGACCTGCCGGACTTTGTCGAGCGCTTCGCCTGGCTCGCCGATAGCCAGGATGCCGAAGGCAGCCAGCGCCTGCATGATTTTATTCTAACGATGCAAAAAGGAATGCGCGCCGTCGCGGACTCACCCAAACCGTCGATCGCGGCCATACAGCGCCACTGTATCGGCGGAGCGCTTGACCTGGTCTCGGCCTGCGATATCCGCTATGCAGCTGCTGATGCCATCTTCTCGCTACGCGAGGTGAAGGTCGCGATTGTCGCCGACATGGGCTCGCTGCAGCGCCTGCCACACCTTATTGGTGAAGGTCCGACACGCGAACTTGCACTTACCGGCCGCGACTTCGGCACCGAAGAAGCACTGCGTCTTAACCTCATCACGAAAATTCTGCCCGATAGAGAGGCGGCGTATGCCGCAGCGCTCGAGACAGCCAGGGAGATGAGCAAAAACTCTGCCCTCGTGATGCGCGGAGTTAAGTACATCATGAATAAACAACGCGGACTCGACGTTGACCGCGCGCTCGATCTGGTTGCACTCTACAACAGCGGCTACCTGCAGTCAGCCGAGTTTGTTGCAATGGCAAAAGTATTCGCCGATCGCGCAAAGAAAAAGGATAACCGGTCTGTGTGGAGTCGACCATAACTTTTTCGGGACTCATTAACCGAATGTACTTTCCCCTTGCCGTGCTTTTCTTGTGTTTCGGTTCGGTCTTAGATGCGCCGTTTTATTTCAAGATATCTCAACACGATAGGTATCAATCAGCAGGTGCGTGAAAGCTTATTTCGTTCGATCCCGGTCTGGATCGCATCGCTTCTGGCAGGTATGGTCGCGGCGGGCTACGCAAGATTGTTCGCTGAGGCTGAGCACGTCGGCATGCGGCTCATTGTTCATAACCCCGCTGTTGTCTTCCTGCTTGTCCCTGCAACCTTTGTCACTGGCTGGTTTCTGGTAAAGCAGTTTGCGCCACTTTCGAGGGGTAGCGGTATTCCACAGGTATCAGCGGCGCTAGATATCGCCGGCACTGGTTATGATCGGGGGATTGATAAATTGCTCAGCCTCCGGGTAATTCTTGTGAAAGTTGCCAGCAGTACCGTTCTTGCCTTTGGCGGCGGCGCCATCGGACGCGAAGGCCCAACCATCCAGATCTCTGCCTCCATCTTTTACCTGATTAACAACCTAAAGCCGGTCTCATGGCCCAGCTATTCTGAGCGGGTAGTCATCCTGACGGGTAGTGCCGCAGGTCTTGCGGCAGCTTTTAATACCCCACTGGGTGGTATCGTTTTTGCCAT
The DNA here is from genome assembly GCA_964408405.1 of uncultured Turneriella sp. Taxonomy (GTDB): domain Bacteria; phylum Spirochaetota; class Leptospiria; order Turneriellales; family Turneriellaceae; genus Turneriella. Next base: position 2,304 of record CAYOZO010000175.1, on the reverse strand, counting down.
CGAAGAGCTGAGCCGGCTCCATTTTAATGCATTCCGTACAACGCTACTCGCAGCAGTGATCGTCGCAGGCTTCACAGCTCAATCGATACTTGGTCCATACCTTTATCTCGGCTACCCACGGGTTGAAGGTGCAGGCTTTATGCTGGTGGCAGCAGTGTTGATTGTGGCAATTGCATCAGGCATAGTTGGTGCGTTATTTTCGCGCTTACTTTTTTTTGCAGTGCAAACAGTTCGAAAATTTGAAAAGCCGCGCTACCAGTTGTTCGCGGCGCTGACGCTGGGTATGGCGCTCGCTGGCCTCGCTCATTTTTATTCCCTGAAGGTGCTTGGCTCGGGTAAAGAAACGATGGTCTCGATACTGTTCGGCACCGGAGCGGAAATTGAGAGCAGGACCGTGATCGCCCGCCTGATTGGCCCCTTACTCAGCTTCACAAGCGGGGCAGCGGGCGGTGTATTCGCGCCCGCTTTAAGTGCAGGAGCTACGATAGGCGCTTACCTGGCGTCGTATTTTCGTGCCGCCCCAGCCCAAGTAAACATTCTTGTATTGGTCGGAATGGTGGGTTTTTTGACAGCCATAACGCGTTCACCCTTCACTTCTGCCGTTCTGGTACTTGAGATGACCGACCGCCATTCGGTAATTTTTTTCCTGATGCTGGCAGGCCTTGTCAGTAACGCTGCCGCTAGAAGCATCAGCCAGCACTCGCTCTATGAGCGGCTCAAGCCGGCATACCTGCGCGCTACGATCGGCACGAACTGAGGGCAGATGCAGATACCGCGTCACCGTTGCGGATCTTACTACGAGCTCCACGCGGGAGTGATTTGGTCGCAATCATATCGCGGTCGCTTAGCCATACAGCATGCGGGATTTCTTTTTACGGCTGGCAGGTTCCGGAAAAACTCCCGCACCGGCTGCAGACGCCGGGATTCGCGACATGAATCGCTCGCAAAATGCCCCTCACCATAGCATGGTGAGGGGCTGTCCGCAGCCTTGTGCAGGTTTCCATAACCTGCTTCTCGCTTCTTTTTCAGAAGCCCTATAGGCAAAGATCCCGGTCGGGGACGGACATTATGCGCGGGAGCGAATGAGCAGGCGGCGTTCGATCTCGAAGATTTTCTCAGGAATCTTCTCCTTGCCCATATCTTTCTTGTCGTTCTCTTTAATGAAAAGGTCCGCGCCGTACTTCTCGATGGCAGGCTTCGGCTTGATATCACGCAGGCCGATGACCTGGAACTGGATTGCGCCCGACTTGAGCTTTCCGTCCACCGGTTCTTTTGCGAGCACGCGGTGAATGCAGTAAACAGTTTCACCCGATTTCGACGGCTGTGTGTGATAGCCCTCGGTATAACCCAAATCGGCCAGTGCGTTTTCTGATATGTCGCGACCCGCAAGACCCAATAGCCAGGCAAATACGAGCCCGCCATAGGTAATGGGATCGCCGCTCATCGCGCCTGACATGCCCTGCGAGTAAAGACGGTCGAAGTGCAATGGATGCGTGTTCCCTACGCGGTATGTCCATGCAAAGTGCTCGTCGGTTATGGTCCGGCCGTTAGGCGAAACAATGATGTCGCCGACATTGAAGTCTTCGTAGTACGTATCGGGTCGGGTGAGCGTGGTCGGCCACTTGTTCACGTCGAAGTCGGGGATTTCCACTTCAGCGATATCGCCATAGGCAGGTATGTCGAGCGGCGAAGGAATGAATTTGGGGGGCTCATAGCCCGCGGGCGCAGGCGGTACCATAATTTTGCGCGTGTATTGCGCTACTCTTTCGCCGCGCTGGTTATTGCCGACAGTGTTAATGGTGACAATCCCTGGCTTGCCTTCGCCGCGCTCTTTTTTGTCCACAATCTTGGTGAATGAAGTGATGGTATCGCCGGGATAAACATTCTTCAGGAACTTCACGTTGTAATAGCCGAGATTGGCGTAAGCTTTCTCCGAATCGTTCTGCACTCCCAGAGAAAGGAGCAGATTGAAAACGAGCATCGGGCTTGCAGGAATCGCCGGATGGCCGAGCGCTTTCGCGTATTCCAGGTTTAGGTAAAGCGGGTTGGCCTCAAGAAAGGTAGTGGAAAAATCCTGAATCATGCCGGCAGTAACCGTCATGCCGCGCGGGTGCTCATACGTCTCGCCGACAACGAAATCGCCGAGGTACTTGCCGTACTGCTTGTATTTTACTTTGCTTAAGTCTGCTGCAGCCGTGGCAGAAAGCTCTTGCATATTGGGATTGCTGATTTTCATGGGGCACAATTGCAGCAAAAGTCAGGCTGAAAACCAGAAGTGCCCGGCTGCCTGCGACGCAAGAAGCG
>CAYOZO010000174.1:0-5652 GCA_964408405.1 uncultured Turneriella sp. | reverse complement strand
ATTAGCGGACGCGGTTTGCGCTAAAAATCGCTCCGGCAAGTTGGCGCACAGGCTCTGCGGTAACTAAAAGCAATCTTGCTTAGGGTGTGCCTGTTCCTGGATATCCTGTGCCAAAGCGCTCTAGGTACCGGATACGCTCCTTTGCCTGGCTGCGGTATGGGCTGTCGGGATACTTGAGCACCTGCTGGTAAGCCAGGCGCGCCTTGTGGGTATCGCGGTGATACCAGGGGCGCTCATAGAGACTGCCGAGGGCAAACCAGGCCCTATCGAACGGAACCTCATATTTGCGCGCGGGAGTTTTGGGCTCATCAGCAAGTAGCCGCGTCAGTTGTGGCAGGGCCGCTTCGAGCCTGCCCTGGTCGAGCAGCAACTGGCCGAGGCGAAATGCCGCCAGTCTGCCCTCCTGCGACGCAGGAGCAAGTTCTGCAATATAGGCATAGAGCCGCTCGGCCTCGGCAAGGCATTCTGCTTTTTGCTTCAGTTCGCGGGCGCAGGCATAATAGCCGTCAGCAACGCGCAGCGATGCGACCAGTCTGATTGCTTCATCGAGACTTTCCGCTTCGGCGGCAAGGCCTGTATCGCCGCGTCTTGCCCGAAGCCAGTACGATTGCAGCCTCGCTTCACGCGAGTAGTTGTCTTCGCCTGCCTCCTGCGACCGGCGCAGGAACTCCAGCGCCTTATCGATCCGGTTGGAGCGTAAGTAGAGCTGCGCGTTTTCGAGATAAACCTTAGTCAGGGGGTTACGCACCTGTTGTTGCGCAGTTTCTTCCTCGGCTGTACTCGCCGGTTCTGCTGCTGAACTCGCCGCATCGGCCGCAGACTTTTCGGCCAAACCAGCCGACGCTACCGGATGATCGGTGGCGGGCAAGCTTGTAACACCGCTAGTCTGTTGCCCCAGAGCGGCGCCCTCGCTCAGGGGATTGCCGCGCTCATCATAGCGCTTGCGCGCCTCTGCAGTATCGGCAACGAGTAAAAAGGCAAAAACTGCCAGGATGCCCGTGCGTCTCATCAGTCCATGAACTCCAGCTTTTTGCGCGCATCGCCCGCGTTGCCGGCAGTGCGCGGTACATCTGCAGAATTGCGCTCAGCTTTCCCTCGCGCTGGCATATTGCCATCCTTGGGCTCGTCAAAAATATCCCGACTAGCGGATTTCATCGCGGGTTGCGGCGCAGGATTCACTGCTGCGCCAGCCGGCTGCTCGACTTGCCCTCCCCTTTCCGCAGGGCGCGAACCGATCTTTTCTTTCGTGAGCATAGCTTCGTCGTCTTCAATGGTCTTCTTATCCGGCGTCAGTCGCGGTATCGTATAGCTGTCGCCAAGATAGCCGGGAGATTTCTCTTTTGGACGCAGCGCATCTTCGGATTTGAGCATTTCGTCTTTTTCACCCATGAGGTGTCCCATCGTTTCGCGGCCCATTGTAACAAAGCGCGTATCATCGGCCGCCTGCTGGCGCGAAGGAAACTGCAATGGATCGACCTCAATGTCTTCAACCAGCTGCCGCTTCTTGGCGTACTCTTCGCGCATTTCCTGCAAATAAAACAGGTCACGGTTGCGCTCGACGAGCTTATAACCGGCAGGTTGAGCCTCGCGCAACCCCTTGTTGATACCCGAAATGATCACGAGCAGTGCTATCAGCGCCGCGAAGGCAATCGAGGCTTTCTGGATAATATCCCGAATGTGCGGGGGAATACGCTCAATAAGCTTGTCAAGCGTGGGAATAACATTACCGAAGATCCGGCGCAACATACCACTAGTATCGTAAAAAAGTGCGCAGTGAGAGCGCAATTTTTGCGGTCTTAGCGCAACGCAAAGTCTCCGGTTAGCCTTCGTCAGCGCATTATGCTTTACACTATGTGCAGCGCACAAAATGTGACATATGCAGACTCTGAAAAAGAAGCTGCGGCGGCCAAAATACCGGTTTTGGGCGGCCTTTTCGACAGCTGCAATCCTGCTTCTGCTTGAGGTTATACCGAAAGCTGCTGCGCATGCCGGAGTTTCTCCTTCTGCTCCTGTACTGCCGCAGGAAGATTTGATCCGCGACGAGGTCGTGCGCCAGGCGCAGTCGTTTCTGAATCTTCCCTATAAGTTTGGTGGCGCGTCGCCGAATGGCTTCGACTGCGGCGGACTGATCTTGTATCTCTACGGACGGCACGGCTTTACCATGCCACACGGCGTGATCTACATGAGGCCTACGCTCCGCCTGACTAAGAACCCTAAGAAAGGCGATGTCATTTTCTTTCTGAATGATAACAATATCGTGGGCCACGTCGGCATGTATATCGACGAAGAACGTTTTATCCACGCCCCTAAAGAAGGCGCGGTCATCCGTTACGAAAAGCTCAAGCATCCTTACTGGCAAAAGCGGATGGTTGAGATTCGTTCGGTGTTCTGAACTTCCTGCCATTCCCCTCGTCACGGGGGAGTGCGTTTGTTCTGCTACCCGCATCCTTATTGAGAATGCACTCTCACTTTAATGACAATGCTGTCATTTTTTTGGCCCCTATTCACGCCTCCGTGACATAATCGTGCATACGGCAAGACCGTAGAATTAAGACCCGGCCCGCCCAGTGCCCTGAAGAAGGGCCGCCAAACGGGTAACCGGGTTACAAGTGGAAAGGAGATCCGATGAAAAAGTTCATGAGCATCGCCATGGTGCTTTTGACAACCTCGAGCGCATTCGCGTGGAAGGGGCAGACCCACAACCGCATTTCACAGGACGCCATCGACCTGCTGAACAGCATGACGACTAACCCGCAGGCGCAGGCCGCCGTGCAGAGACTGGTATCGCGCTACGGCAGCCTCACAGCCGCTAAGAGCGCCTTCGGCAACCAGGCGAAGGACGAAGATATCCCGCAGCCGAACTTTCCGCTTGGCAATGATATGTGGTTTGATGCCTGGTGGTCGTACTCGCGTAACGGTTCACCCTCCCTTTTTGGCCTGGTCGATGTCGCCTACTACGTGGCGCTTTCGCACTTCGTCAACGCGTTCAATGCATCGCCTGCTGCCGATGCGCACAACCAGAAGCCGATGGGCTACAACTACTACCGCAGCCGCGCGCTCTATAACCTCGTGGGCGATAATTTTACCGGCGACTATGACTGGGTAGCGGAAGTCTACAACTACAATCTGAACCCGACCAGCGACACGATTTCCCGCATGCGAAACCTGTGCGGTGGTTCCTGCCGCTTTGCGAGCAGCGCCTTCGACAAAGATTACCAGGATGTGAACCACGTCTCGGGCGCAAGCGCCTGCGCGGCGCTCATCGACGGTCCTTCGGGCTATGTGGCGACCGGTAACCTCACCCTTATCGCTCGCTGCTACCATTACATCGAAGACGCATCACAGCCACACCACGCCGGCGCCTACTACGGCAAAGACCACACAGACTTCGAAGGTTTTGTAGAAGATAACTACTACAATCCCTCATACCAGATCAGCCAGACCCCGGCGAAACTCGCCGAAGCACAGGCACTCTACGCGCAGTTTGCCGGTATGAGCGCAGAAAATGTAGTAAAGAGCATGGCACAGTGGTCAACGACCAACTGCTACGCAGTCTATACCAACGACTACACCAGTAACGAAATTGCCTGCGCCGAAAAGCTGCTGCCGCGCATCCGCGCCGCTGTGGCCTCTGTCACAGCGCAGAGCATCGCCCGCCGGCCCTAACAGGTGAAGGTAAATTTTCTGGCAATCGCCGCGCTCGGCGCGGCGGTTGCATTCTCTTGTAAAGGCAAGGTAACTTACGACCTGGAATCCCCGGGTATTCTGTTGCATAGCGGCAGCCTTTCCGTTCCGACAAAGGTTTTTCAATCGATGTTTGAGGTGATGCGCAGGTCGCGTATCAAAGAGGGGCAGGATCCCCGTAGCGCCATCTTCATGGTCGTAGCCGATCATTACCTTGCTGCCGAATACCTGAAACGGCATTCCGGGAAACCAGAACCCGCCATCGCTGCGGAAGTAAGCAAGGTCTATTACGAGACGCTGGCCTACTATCTGAGCGAGCGCAACTTGCAGCAGACCTTTAAGAAATGGGTAAAAAGCACTACAATCCCGCAGGTCTCAGAGCTGCGCGCACTTTTTGACGACAAGGCTGAAGCCGCTTATACCAACATACCACTGCGCCGCGCTAAGGCTGACCTACTCGTACTGGCGCGCTATGGTGATGCCGGCGACAAGACGCTTACCTACTCGCGGCTTTTCGATTCTTTACCGTATGCGGGGCAGCTGCACCTGTTTACTTCGCCCGATCGGCGGTCGCTCGAGGAACTGGTGACGGCACAGCTGAGGCGCGAATTTTTTGATGAATACGTGGCAAGAGCGAGCGAAGGTGATAAGGCGGAATATCTCGCGCTCAGGCAGCTGGTAGAAAACAGCATCTACTCCCGCGCGCTGCGCTACGCAATGGGTATGGAAAATGCCAACCCGCATGCCGAGAACAGCGCCGTGAAAGAACGGGCTAAATCCATTTCTTTAAGCAGAGTTAAAGATTACTACGCAGCCAACAAAGACAAATACAAAGAAGTACAGACTGTCGATTGCCGCCACATACAGCTAAAGGATTACGACCTGGCAGTCAACCTGCGCGACAAGATTGAGCAGGGAGCTGACATGGTGGCGCTGGTGAAACAGTACTCGCTGGCAGCGGACAAGAATAACCCCGAACCGGGACTGATTAGAGGCATAAAGAACGACACCGAACTGCACAAGAGGCCGCGTCTGGAGACCCTCTGCATGATGCCCAAACAGGGTGAGTCAGAGGTTGTGCGCGACGGCGATTATTTTCACGTAGTCAAAGCAGAGCGCCGCACCGAAGGATATCCCCCGCTCGACGAGACAACGCACCTGAAAGACGATATTGCGCGCGAAATCGCTGCGCAGGAGCTAAAAGCAGAATTTGAGATCCACAAGAAAAAAATACTGGGTCGGGTCGACATCCGTATCAATAAAACCGAACTGGAGAAACTGCAGTGAAAAGGTATCACTGGATTGCACTAGTGCTTGTGGGAGCCATCGCTCTCTACTGGATTGCGCGTACGAAAGACGACAAGAAGCAGGCCAGGTCTTCAGCTGATGACGTGACCGTCGTATCCGCTTCGGCTTCAGCCCACGACCTGCAGCCCGATATGGAAAACTACCGTTTAGAGCGGGAGCAACTGCTCGCGATGCCGGATATCGAGAAGGCCCGCTTGAAGCTCGAAATACAGAACGCGCCGGAATATAGGGCATCGCCAATGCGCTCGCGCATCGGGCCGGGTCCCGTGGACGATTTTGGAGCACCGCTCTTCATGCCCTCTGAAACCGCGATGACCGACCCAAAGGTGTTCGAACAGGAGCTCGCAAAACACCGCGAACGAGCCGACAGCTACGCCGCCGCGCGTATGGACGAAATGCGTATCAACACGGAAGTCGAAAAGAACGCGATAAAGAATAACATCGAGCAGGCTAAGGCCCAGGGCACCCGGTCGCCCGAAGAGATCAAACGCGCTGAAGAAGCGCTCGCCCGCATGGAACAGCTGCAAAAAATTCTTAACGGGGAAAAAGTCGAAAACCGACTCGAATAATCCCGACAAGCGCCGGGTAATTCGTTCGATATCGGACTATTTGAACCCTACCTATTAAAATTTTCCGACTTTTGGCGGCTGCCATAATTTA
>CAYOZO010000173.1:4230-5688 GCA_964408405.1 uncultured Turneriella sp. | reverse complement strand
TTAGCGAAGAAACATAACAGAGCCTACAGAATGGCCACGCCACAGGACGTGGCTAAGGGGATCGTTGCTTTATTGGCGACTCGCCTGTTTCCATTAAGCCACATACCTATAAAGCGAAAGTACTGCCTGAAAAAATCGACGTCCTGATAATCTATTATGAAAAAAAGAAGTCGGGTATCGCTATCGAGTACGCAGATTTTATCTAAAGTATCATGCTGAGGCTTTGATTTCTCCTGTAACTGGCAAGTTAAGATCAATGTCCTCGTATTCGACCTGCAGCTCGTCCATATCGTATCCTATACGGGCCGTCCGGTAGAATTGAGCATAGCGTTCTTGCGCAGTCATCACCGGAAAACCGTAACGGATGCTTCTATACATGATCTCGTTTCCTTTGGCGATTCGATCCTGAACAAAATCCAGATGCCGACGTAATCTTTCATCTACCATCTGGTTACCCATTACCAATACCTCATGTTGCTCAGCCAAATTGCTAAGGGGCTTAAAGCTATCGTCAATTTCTATACCAGTCGAGTTTCGGCCGCTGATCATTGCCGCTATTGAGGTTGTGCCTGTGCCGGCGAAAGGATCGAGGATATTATCGCCATAGACTGAGTACATCTGGATAAGTCTATACGGTAATTCAAGAGGAAACGCGGCACTCCTCGATCTATTTGCCTGTGTGGTTGACTGCCGGGTCCCATTGAGCTGCCATAAATCCGAAAACCAGCTGTTTCGTTCCTCCCAGAAATATGCAGACGCGTTTCGCCGCTGTTTAAGTTCTGCGCTGTGAAAATCTCTTTTTCCGCCTTTGCGAAAGACCAAAATATACTCATGTTCATATGTTACGTAAGCCCCCGCCGGTAGCATTCCGCTACCCATGAATTTATTTGGAGCGTTGGTTGGTTTTCTCCAGATGATTGGCGGCAAATAAGTGAAACCGAGCTGCACACAGAATTGGATAATCCGCGAATGGTTCGGGAACAGCTGAAAGCTCCCCTCAATGGATCGCGTTGCATCCCCTATGTTGACACACAGAAAACCACCGACTGAAAGAACTCGGTAGGTTTCAGTCCATACTTGATCTAAAACAGAATGCATTTTTTCAAATGCTTGAAGCGGGCGAGTGTTGATCAAACAATCGATTTCTGGATCAAGGGTGGCAAACAAATTGTCCCACATTTCGATCATAGGATATGGTGGCGACGTGACGACGAGATGGATACTTGCATCTGCAATACCGCTGAGCGAACGGGAGTCGCCGTGAATAAGATTATGTCTCGTCACCATGAAGCATGGTGATGGTCTCGCGCTTCAGTTTGTAAATCAAATAGCGGTTCAGCCGTCCAAGGCACATCGGCTCCCTTCCTACAGGCATACCTGCAATATGCTTTACACGACCCGGCGCAGCTTACGGCCTGATTTATGTCTGAGCCTACCTATGTTCTAGCCATCGACCTC
>CAYOZO010000173.1:0-4219 GCA_964408405.1 uncultured Turneriella sp. | reverse complement strand
GGTCCCAAGGTTGCGATCGTCAGCGAAATGGGCGAGGTGCTCGACTGCGAAGTCGAAGCGACCGAACTCATACTCCTGCCCGAAGGCGGCGCGGAACAAGACCCTGTCAACTGGTGGAGCGCCATCTGCAAGGCTTCGCAAAAACTCATTGCTAAAAATACCGTTCCGGTTGAACAGATCGACTGTGTTGCCGTCACGTCGCAATGGTCGGGTACGGTGGCTGTCGACGAGCAGGGCAGGCACCTTTACAATTCGATTATCTGGATGGATTCGCGCGGCGCAAAACATGTCGCGAAAATGATGGATGGCCTCGTGAAATTCCAGGGCTATGATGTAGTTAAGCTCGCGCAGTGGATTTTGCTCACTGCCGGTATGCCCGGACTCTCAGGGAAAGACCCCCTGGCGCATATACTTTTCATCAAGAACGAAATGCCTGATCTCTATGAGCGCACGTACAAATTTCTCGAGCCGAAAGATTACCTCAACCTGAAGCTGACGGGAAAATTTGCCTCGGCGCAGGATGCCATAGCGCTGCACTGGGTCACTGACAACCGCGACCTCAGCCGCGTGTACTACCATCCAGCCCTCATTAGGGCAAGTGGCATAGATGAGAAAAAGCTCCCCGACCTTTACAGCTCAACCGACGTGCTGGGCGCCATTCTGCCCGAGGCTGCACGCGACCTGGGTGTGACTGCACGTTGCAAGGTTGTACTGGGTACGCCTGATGTACAGTCGGCCGCAATCGGTTCGGGTGCGGTCGATGACTTCGCTGCGCACCTCTACATCGGTACCTCGTCGTGGCTGACCTGCCACGTGCCCTTTAAGAAAACTTCGCCCGAGTACAATATGGCGACGATTCCATCGGCGATTCCGGGGCGGTACCTCATTGGTAACGAGCATGAAACTGCGGGGTATTGCCTGACATACTTACGCGACAAAGTTTTTTACCCGAAAGATGCCATCACGCCAGAGGGAGCTCCCCCGGATGCGTATGCTCGCTTCAACGAGCTTGCAGCGTCTGTGCCGGCCGGCAGCGACAAGCTGATTTTTACGCCCTGGCTGATTGGCGAGCGCACCCCTGTCGAAGACCATACGATTCGCGGTGGGTTCTTTAACATGTCGCTCAACACAACGCGCGCGCACATGGTGCGCTCCGTGTTCGAAGGTGTTGCCTACAATTCGCGCTGGCTGCTTGAGGCTGTAGAAGATTTTGCCGGCCGTAAAATCAAGGCACTCAACATGATTGGAGGTGGCGCGCGCAGTGACCTGTGGTGCCAGATCCACGCGGACATTTTAAATTGCGAAGTGCGGCAGGTAAAGGACGCCGTGCAGGCCAATGTGCGTGGGGTGGGTCTGCTTGCCGGGGTTTCCTTGGGTAAGTTCCGATTCAAAGATATTTCCAGCCGTGTGGCGATTGCAAAAAGCTACCAACCGAACCCTGCGCACCGGAAAATCTACGATGAACTCTACGCCGAGTTCAAGAACATCTACCATGCGCATAAAGACATACATAAGCGGATGAATAAGACGCATTGACCGACCAAGGAGATAATATGGATCCCGAGATACTTGCCGAATACCAGAAGAAATTCCCCGAAGTCTTTTCGTTCATTGAAGGGGTGCTCGAGCGCTTTCCGGAACTCGATAAGCTGTTGAAGTCGCAGGGGTTGGTCAAAGACCAAATCGACGCGCAGGCAAAGCAGGTGCTCGAAACGGTCGCCAAAGACATGAAACCCTACCGCGGAAAGTTCGAGACATTCCGCGAGTTGCCCAAGGAAGGCCGGCCGAAAGAGCAGGTTCTCAAAGAACTCAAGGAGATGCAGGAAGCCGAAATCAAAAAATGGAAAGAGGGGTATGTCTCCGGCGCCGTTTACCACGGCGAGGAGAGCCACATTGAATACCTCAACCAGGCTTATGCAATCCATTCGCAGTCCAATCCGTTGCACACCGATCTCTGGCCGAGCGCAAGCAAGTTCGAGGCAGAAATTATCTCAATGACGGCTCGCATGCTTTCGGAAGGCGCTCCCGAATCGGAGCGCGCAGAACTGTGTGGATCGGTGACTTCGGGCGGCAGCGAAAGCATTCTGCTTGCGATGAAGACCTACCGTGACATGGCTTACGCTGAGCGCGGCGTGCGTGATCCCGAGATGGTGGCACCGGTTACCGCGCACGCGGCGTTTGACAAAGCGGCGCAGTACTTCAAGATCAAGCTGCGCAAGGTGCCGGTGGACAGTTCGTTCCGCGCCAACCTCGACGCAGTCAGAAAAGCGATTAACTCGAACACAGTTGTTGTGGTAGGTTCCGCCCCCGCATTCCCGCATGGTACCATCGACCCGATCGAAGAAATGTCAGAGCTGGCGCGCACGAAAAAAATTCCGTTTCATACCGATGCCTGCCTGGGTGGGTTCATACTGCCGTTTGCACGCAAGCTCGGTTACCCTGTGCCGAAGTTCGATTTCAACCTGCCGGGGGTAACCTCGATCTCGGTCGATACGCACAAGTACGGTTATGCGGCGAAGGGAACATCGGTTATTCTTTACCGCAATCCGCAGATTCGCCACCACCAGTTTTTCACGGTGACTAACTGGCCGGGCGGCATGTACTTTTCGCCCACGTTTGCCGGTTCGCGCCCGGGTGGACTCTCCGCTGCCTGTTGGGCTGCCTTAACTTCAATCGGCGCGAAAGGCTATACTGAGGCTGCGAAAAAAATTCTCTCTGCCGCAGACTACATAAAAGAAGAAATTACCAAAATACCGGAGCTCAGGCTGCTCGGCGACCCGCTCTATGTGATTGCATTTGCCTCTGATAGCCTCGACATCTACAAGGTGATGGAGCACATGACGCACAGGGGCTATTCGCTGAACGGTCTGCACCGTCCGGCGTGCGTTCACATTGCGCTGACACTGCGCCACGCAGAGCCCGGCGTGAAAGAACGCTTCATCGAAGATCTGAAAGAAGCAGTCGCGTACGTCAAAGCCAACCCCTCAGAAAAGGGGAGCTCCGCGCCGATCTACGGCATGGCCGCAACGCTGCCGGTGCGCAGCGTCGTGGGGGATTTGCTCAAGACTTATATGGACGCGTATTACAAAGTTTAAGGGGGTAACTGCGTTACCCCCTTAACAACCCCCGCTTTTTCGAATCCTGTTTTCGTCTGCTTGAACTCCACAGCTTCGCCCGCTTCGAGGAGCAGTATATAGTCCCTACGGCCTGAAATCGCAATCGCATCTTTAATCATCTCCATCTCGCGGCCGCCGCGGCGGTAAAACGTGCTGTGGTGGATCGGAATCATGTAGCGCGCTCCGCAGTCGCGGAAAATCTGCACAGCGCCGTAGGGATTCACATGCACCGCATTGCCCAAGCCGCTACCAGTGCCAAAACCACCTGCAGGCCCAACGGGAATGAGCGCCACGTCGATCGTGAAGTGTTTACGCAGTTGGCGAAAATATTCTTCATGGTAGCCTGTATCACCGGCGAAAAAAACGGTGATGCCCTTATAGCGGATGACATAGCCGTTATAAGGCTCACCATCCCATAAATTGTCGATGAGCAGGCGTCCGCCAAAGTGCGCCACGGGTACGACAAAAACTTCGAGGCCGTCTTCTGTAAGCGAGTAACCCGGAGATACGCGGTGTTCGTTTCGAGCGAGCCCGCGAGGTATGTGCAGAAAGCCACTTGCAGGCGCAAACAGATGCCGCGAACCCTTGAGCATTTCGAGAGATGGCACATCGAGGTGGTCGAAGTGGTTGTGCGAGATCACAATTGCATCGACCGGTCTTAGCGAGGCTGTATCAATACCCACTTCGGTGAGTCGCTTCACGACGCCGCCGGTGCGCGGCGAAAAATTGGGGTCGGTGATGATCCACTTGTCGTAGAGACGCATGAGCACAGTCGCATGCCCCACCCAGTAGAACTCCGCATCGCCCGTAGGCTTCTGAAGCTGCGGTTGCGGTTTGGGAGTTCTCACGGTTTGCGAAAAATTACCGCAGGTCAGAGCCAGCGCTGAGAGGAGAATGCAGGGTATAGCGCGCGAGAGCATGGCAAGGCTTAAGGTAATGAATTCGCCGCGAGACAGCCAGAAGCTGTGGTATGCCATTTTGGGTCGTGGCTATGAAATTCCATAGCGCAAGGATTATGTCCCATCTAGCAGGATATTGAAAGAATCCGGTGCTCGCTGCAGACGCCGCGATTCGCGATGCGAACCGCTTGCGAAACGCCCCTC
>CAYOZO010000172.1:3023-5902 GCA_964408405.1 uncultured Turneriella sp. | reverse complement strand
AGCTGCGCTCGGTTTCAACATCCTGCTTTATGGCTGTTTTTCAACAGCCTGGTAGGGGTAGCTCGGGTTTAGAGTGAATCGCCTCACCAAGGTATCTCCTTTTTGTCGCGCAGGAATTTTCCTGTGGGTGGTTTGTCGGTCGTCGCGAGCCAGACGATGGTTTCGGCGCCTTGTTCGACTTCGCGCGTAGCGCGTTCGCCGCCCATGTCAGTCTTAACCCAGCCCGGGCAGACAGAGTTGACGCTGATCTTGTCTTTCGCTAAGTCATTGGCAAAGATGCGTGTCACGGCGTTGAGCGCCGTCTTTGAGATGCGGTAGCCAGGGTAGCCGCCATCCATTTCCGTGAGGCCTCCCATACCACTCGAGACGTTGATGATGCGGGCATCGCCCGATTTTTTGAGTAACGGGAGCAAGTCTTCAATCATTCGGTAAGGGCCGAGTACGTTGGTTTCGAAGGTTTGCCGAATAATATCGATGTCAGCTTTGGTGCTGTCGCTGTCGTCGAGAAAGATGCCGGCATTGTTCACGAGCACGTCCAGTTTGCCGTAGCGCTCCTCTACATATTGCACCAGCTTGCGCACCTGCGATTCGTCGCGCACGTCGCAAGCGAAGGCGTCGGTAATTACACCTTCTGCCGCGAGGTCATCCTGCGCATCGCGCACATGGTCGGCGTTGCGGCCGGTGAGAATCGTTTTGTGACCAATTCGCGCGAGTTGGCGAATGGTTTCTTTACCGATGCCTCGGTTGGCGCCCGTGACGAGTATGACTTTCATTGGATACACTTGAGTTGGTGGGCTCAAGCGACGAGTAAAAAGTGTAATTGTCTATAGGGCCAAGCGGATCTCGAAAACGCTTTACAACACGTGCCAACTGGTGCAGAGCAAAAAAATGAGTCTGGTTCGCAGAGGGTTTGTTTTATCAGTTGCTGTGGCCTGCTTTCATGTACTCCTCAGGTGCAACAACTACGGCCTCCTGGACCGGCTGGAGAACCCGGGAAAATCCACAGGCAGCGGAGTAAGTACTTGCGGCGAAAATTGCCGAATTTTCCTGACCGATATTGGCTATACGGGTAACCTCGGTGGCGTTACCGGAGCCGATACCATCTGCCGTAACGATAACGCCAACCCCAATGGCCCCGGTACAGGCAACTGGAAGGCGATGCTGGTCGGTGCTGGTCGCCAGGCCTGCGTGACCGCGTATTGTACGACTACCGCTGAGAATGTCGATTGGGTCATGCGTCCCAATACGCCATACCGCAGGCCATCGGGCGAGCTCATTGGTACCACCAACTCTGGCGGGGTGTTTGTTTTCGATATTTCGCTGGGAGTTTCCGATATGGATGTGGGTGTCTGGACTGGCATCGCCGGCGATTGGCAAAGCGCACCGGCAAATTGTTCAAATTGGTCTGATGGCATGAACACATCTTACGGTTCTTTCGGTTTTGCGAATGGAGTTAACGTCGGTATGCTGCAGTACGGCGATAACGATTGTTCAATTGCTCAGAGACTCTACTGCGTTGAGCAGTAACGAGCCCGTGCTGTAGGCGCAACGATCAATTTATGACGGTGTAAACTCCCGCTATAAACGGTAGTCCATAATCAAACTCATCGTGCGTTGCAGCGCGAAAACCGGCTGCCTCAATATTCGCGTGTGTGTCGCGGTTGAGCTGGCAGCCTTCGGCAAGGTGACGCCAGAACGGGTTCAATAGGTTCTGCACTGTCTGGCCGAAGCCGCTTTTGGAACGCACGTGCTCCAACACAATGAGTTTGCCGCCGGGTTTGAGACAACGGTGCAGCTGCGCGAGCGTACCAGCCGGGTCGGGAACCGTGCACAGCACGAGTGTGCAGACCGCCGCGTCAAAACTGCCGGCAGGATATTCGGCTGTCAGACGTTCGTCTTCGAGCAGCCAGGGCTCGACACGAATGCGCGCGGCAATCTTGCCTTTTTCCAGCTTCTCGAGCGCCTGCGCGCGCATCGCGTCGGAAGGTTCAATCGCGAGCACTTCAGCCGCAGCAGGGTAGAATTCAAAATTGGTACCGGTACCGCAACCGAGCTCGAGCACCTTGCCCTTAAGGTTACTGAGCAATGCCTGCCGGCGTCCGCGGAGAGCGTTCTTTTCCACCACGCTCATGAAGGGGTCGTAAGCCGCAGAAAAGATTTTGTTATACCAGCCGTTGTGTTCGTTGCTCATTCCTGCGGCGAGCTTACAATGAGAGCAGGAGTGACAAGCTTGGTTGTATTTTGGTCGTTCTTCCTTTGCGTCGCAACGGCAAACTGCAGCCGGGCAAATGCTGATTCGACCTGCCGAGCCAGAACGCGATGCAGAGGCCGTCGCGCGCCTGATCTACGACACCGACCCGTATCTCTTTCCGTTCCTGTTTGGCCCGCGGGCAAGGGCGCTCCCGGTGCTGGCCGAACTCTTTGCGCTCGAAGCAAATTCGTTTTCATACCGGTACGTGACCGTGGCCGAAGCAGATGGCGAGATCGCCGGCATGTTGATCGGTTATGAACCGCGACAGATCAACAAACAGGCAGAAAAGGGGGATTTCAAGCGTGTGCTCTCTGCTTTCGAGCAGCTGATGATGATTCCCAAATTCTGGATACTGCAACCGTTTCTCGACAAGAGTGAAATCACCGGCCGCCATATACAGAACGTCTGCGTCGCCGCAGCGCATCGGGGCAAAGGTATAGGATCGGGGTTAATCCGCCATTTCTGCGCATAAGAGTCCGGGCCGGTCTGGCTCGACGTCGAGATGGGCAATAAAACGAATCGAGCAATTTACGAGCACATGGGATTTCGCGTGGTGCGCGAGATTCCGGTCTTCCTGCCGGGTCTGGGTAGCATCAGAATGGTGCTTGAATAGTTAATCACGGCGGCA
>CAYOZO010000172.1:0-2923 GCA_964408405.1 uncultured Turneriella sp. | reverse complement strand
GCATCACTTCGCGATAGCTTGGTTTGCCGTAGTCGCGCCTCTCGCCGTGACCGCCGTGTCGCCGTGGTATGCTCAATTGCCGAATGGGGTACGCGCGTTTGGTGAATGATTGACGGGCCATTTCGTTTTTGCACGCTGCACCATGCTGAGATACAAAGCGGACATTGTGTCAGTATTCTACATGATCATCACGACGGCTCTGCTGATCGTGAACTGGAATCTGCCTGAGTTTAACATCTGGCTCTTCTTGGGTTCGATTCTGATGGCGACCAGCTGCTTTGCTATTGCGCACAACCATAACCACATACCCATGTGGCGGATTGATTTTCTGAACAAGCTGACCGACTACTGGCTCACGCTGTTCTACGGTTTTCCGGTCTATGCCTGGATTCCGACGCACAACATGAACCACCACCAGCTGAATAACCGCGAAGGTGACTATACCATCACCTGGCGGCTTTCAGAAAAGAATAACTTCTTCACCATGATCACCTTTCCCATCATCAGCGCGATCTACCAGCAGAAGCCGACTTCAGACTTCCTGAAGCACTACTGGCGCACGAATAAGCCAAAATTCTTTTACTATATTTCGCAGTACGTTGTATGGGCTTTGTGGATTGGCGGCGCGCTGTACCTGGACACGCGCAAGGCGCTGCTTTACGTCATTACTCCGATGATAGTCTCCACGCAGTTCGTACTGATTATCAACTATATCCAGCATGTGCATACCGACGAGGAATCGCAGTATAACCATTCGCGAAACTTTACCGGGCTCTATAACCGCTTTCTGCTCAACAACGGCTACCACACAGCGCACCATGAACAGATGGGCCTGCACTGGAGCCAGTTACCTGCTGCGCATGAGAAGATCAAACACCTCATTGATCCGTCGCTCAATTTGCGATCTCTGGGTTGGTACATCATCAAGACCTACTTCCTGGCGCCTTTTATTCCTTCATTCCGCAGCAAGTCTATGCGTCTGGAGCGAATGGCGCTTGCGGGCGGGGGATCTATGCCTGTACCCGTCGAAGAATACCATCCGCGCTCAGCCTCGGTCGCCCGCGTTCCTGCCAAGAAGACGAAAGCTAGAAAGCCGGCTGCGAAGAAAGCAGCAGCTAAAAAGACTCGTAAGAGTCGTTAATATTTGCCTGATAGGTCAAACCTGCGCTGAGTAGCGGAGTGTAACGGAGCGTATCGAAGCGTGGCAGCAGAATCATCGTTCGACATCGTCTCAGAAATGAACTGGCAGGAACTTGCCAACGCGATTGACCAGGCGCAGCGCGAAATTGGTAATCGTTTTGATTTTAAGGGCACCAAGGTCTCTGTCACGCTGGAGAATAAGGAACTCATACTGATTGCCGACGACGAGGGCAAGCTGAAGCAGCTCAAGGATGTAGTTGAGTCCAAGCTTATCAAGCGCGGTATCGCGCTCAAGTCGGTCAACTATCAGAAGATTGAGCCGGCGCTCGGCGGAACCGTTCGGCAGAAAGCCCTCTTCATTAACGGCATAGCGCAGGAGCATGCGAAAAAGATTAACCAGTTGATCCGCGATTCGAAACTGAAGGTGCGCTCGCAGGTCGAAGGCGAGAAGGTGCGCGTCTTCGGCAAGTCGCGCGATGATTTGCAGGCAGTGATGAAGATATTGAATGGCGCCGATTTAGCAATCCCCCTGCAGTATACGAATTATCGATAGCAGGATGTCTGAGGTTCACACCGGACAGGATGTCCGCCTTTGCGCTTTTCGGCGTGAGATAGTTTCTGCCTGGCTCCAGCTATGGCAATAGAGAACCGGAGTATCAGCGAAGCTTTTAAATCCAAGCCGCTCACGGCTGCTCCGAGAGGGTTTAGCAGTTTCATCACCAACGCCGGAATAAAAGATAGCAGCCTCGACCTCGGCGTCATCGTATCTCAGGTACCGGCTACTGCGGCTGCTATTTTTACCAGGAACCAGGTGAAGGGGAATCCTGTTCTGGTGGGTATGAAGCATATTCGTGGCGGCAAAGTGACCGCTCTTGTCGTGAACTCCAAGAATTCCAATGTCGCAACCGGCAAGCAGGGTTATGCGGACTGCCTGCAGGTGTGCAAGGCCGTGGCCGATGAGCTGAATATTCCTGTAACACAAGTATTTCCCTCGTCCACGGGCGTGATCGGCCGCCGCCTGCCGGCCAGCAAGATTGTATCAGCGCTTAAGGGACTGACCGCTAAACTTAAGGTAAATGCAGATTTTGCAGGATTTGCCAATGCGATCATGACGACCGATACTTTTCCCAAATATGCCTTCCGCAGAATCGGTAAGGCGACGCTTGTGGGAGTGGCGAAAGGTTCAGGCATGATCGAGCCGAACATGGCGACAATGCTCTCGTATTTCTTCACCGACGCAAAGCTACCTGCAACCACGCTGAAAAAAATACTCAAATCGGCAGCGGATGCTACCTTCAATTCGCTGTCTGTTGACACCGATACCTCTACCTCCGACACCGTCATGGTCATGGCCAATGGGCTTGCAGGCCCGGTGAGCGAAACGGCATTTGCCAAAGCATTCAGCGAAGTGGCGACCGAGCTTACGCGTATGCTGGCGCGCGATGGCGAAGGCGCTACCAAGCTCTTTACCGTCACTGTCAAAAATGCCGCAACTGCTGCGCAGGCGAAGGCGATTGGTAAGAGCATCATCAATTCGCCGCTGGTAAAGACGGCGATCTACAAGGGCGACCCCAACTGGGGACGTATTTATATGGCGGTGGGCAAAACGCCTGGCGTCAAAGTGAAACCCGAGAAAATCCGGATTCGCTGGGGCGGAAAAGCGTACTCGAATGAACAGCTCGCAGAGCTCTCCCACTACCTGCAGGCGAATGAGGAGCTTGAGTTGGAGGTTTCACTCGGCGTGGGCAAGGCCTCATGGACCGTTTATGGCTGCGACTACACG
>CAYOZO010000171.1:4238-5923 GCA_964408405.1 uncultured Turneriella sp. | reverse complement strand
ACAACGAAGACAAGGCGCGTGCGCTTCAGGCGGAGTTTCCCCGTGCTGTAGCTTTTTCTACGGCAGTACCCGACGCCGACATACAGACACGCCGGCTGCTCGACTTGCCGCATGACTTCGTCATTATCGCGATTGTCGGCGCCGCAGGCGTCAAAACGACGCTCGAAGCGGCACGACGCGGCAGTACGATACTGCTGGCCAACAAAGAAAGCCTCGTGATTGCCGGCGAAGTAGTTATGGCACAGGTGAAGGCGTCGGGCGCTAAACTTATTCCTGTTGATTCAGAGCATTCCAGCCTCTTTAGGCTTTTGCACCCCTCCCCGCCTACGGCACCCCTCCCCTTGTCTAGGGGAGGGGCCGGGGGTGGGGTTTCGCGCGTTTACCTGACTGCCAGCGGTGGGCCACTGCTACATGTCCATGGCGATGCATTCTTTAATGCATCCAAAGAATTGGTATTGAAACACCCAACCTGGGTCATGGGGCAGAAGATTACCGTTGATTCTGCGGGTTTGACCAACAAGGCGCTCGAAATTATCGAAGCGCACTACCTCTTCGATCTGCCGTATGATAAAATACAGGCAGTGATTCATCCACAGAGTTATGTGCACGCGATGGTCGAGCTCTCCGATGGCACGGTACTGCAGCATATCAGCCAGCCCGACATGCGCTATCCCATTGCCTGGGCGATGTACTATCCGCAGCCCTCGCCGGATACCGTGAAGGGTCGTGCACCCGCAGCATACCCCACTCTGGAATTTTTTTCCATAGACGAGACCAAATTCCGGTCATACGCGCTCGGGCGCAGCGCGGGCGAAAAGGGCAATTACTACCCGGCAGTTTTCAATGCAGCCAACGAAGCTGCGGTCGCTGCCTTTCTCGCTGGGAATATCCGTTTTGGTGAGATTGCTGAGCTGATCGCCCAGGCGCTTGAGGCCAACTATCCTGCTTACGACTATACTTCGATTGATGGCCTGTTGCAGTATGACAACGCGGCGAGGGAAACCGTGCAGAAGCGGGTCTTTTCTACCTGAGACCAATGAGCAAGACCCTTGACACCAGACTTAAGAATGCTACGCATATTGTGCTGAAGTTCGGTACCGGAGTACTCACGGAGCACATACAGGCCGGCAGCACGAAATATTTCAGGCAAATAGCGAAAGAATGCGTCTGGCTGCAAAGCCAGGGGAAAAAAGTTATTATAGTCTCAAGTGGCGCTGTGGGCTTCGGGCGGCAGATTCTCAAAGAGCAGCGTCAGATTGTGCTGCCACATGCCTCGGTAAGCGAGAAACAGGCGCTTGCCTCGATCGGACAGAGCTTACTGATCGATACCTACCGCACGACTTTCGCGAAAGAGCGGCTGGCTGCCGCGCAGATTTTGCTCACCCGGACAGACTTCGAAAACAAACGCCACCTACAGAACCTCAAGGCGACGCTCAACCAGCTGCTTGAGTGGGGCGCTGTACCGATAATTAATGAAAACGACACAATAGCCAACGAGGAAATCAAGGTGGGCGACAATGACAACCTGTCTGCCGACATCGCGCTGCTCTACCCTAAGTCTCTGCTGGTACTCCTGACGACCATTGACGGCTTCTACCGCGATAAAGAACGCGTAGCGCATATCGCACGCGTTACCGCTGACATCAGGAAACACGCCGGCAGCGCCGCCGAAGGTGGTACAGGGG
>CAYOZO010000171.1:0-4228 GCA_964408405.1 uncultured Turneriella sp. | reverse complement strand
TGATCACCAAACTGCAGGCCGCAGAAAAGATACTCAGAGCCGATCAGACGATGATAATCGCATCTGGCAAAGATATCCGCATTGTGCGCAAGATTCTCGAGGGAAAAGATGCGGGCACCTGGGTGTACAACGCATGATGCCGAACCCACCGAACTCCATCGGTAAGATCACAGTTATACATGGCCCGATGTTCTCGGGCAAAACAGAGGAGCTACTGCGCCGCGTACGGCGCGCAAAGATCGCGCGTAAGCGCGTACAGCTCTTTAAGCCGGCGATCGACAACCGGTACCATGCAACGCATGTACTGCCGCATTTTCTGGCGCACGCCGGCGACGAGAGCGTGCAGGTCGGCGAAGCGGCGCACGTGGTCGCACATGCGCGCGATATTCTGCCGCTGGTCGAAAAAGATACCGACATCGTTGCAATCGAAGAAGCGCAGTTTCTCGATGAATTCCTGTTTGAAGTAATTCGCCGCCTGGCGCGCCAGGGGAAAGACCTCATGCTCTCGCTGCTCGACCAGGACTACCGCCGCCTGCCCTTCCCGATTCCGGGTTCAACACGCACCGTGGGAGATTACCTGGCGATCGCGCATGAATCACTCAAGCTTGCGGCAATCTGCGTAGCCTGTGGCAGCGATGCACACCACAGCCAAAAACTGACCCTGAAGAGCATCGACGCCAACGGCCAACCCGTATACGTACCCGCCTCATTTTATAGTGAGGTCGTCACTGTCGGCACTTCGCAGGAGATCGCGCAGGAAAAACTCTTTGCCGACAAGCTGCGCGATTTTCCGGAAAACATTTACGAGGCACGCTGCCGCAATTGCCATGTCGTCGCCGATGAACCCTGACGCTACCGCGTCTATTTTTTTGGCAGAGCACAGATGCAGCATTACCCCACCGTGTACGCCGCCTTTCGCGCCAGCGCTGAGAGATTTCCCAATAATTTTTGCCTTAAGACGCCGCAGGGCCCGTTAACCTACCGCCAACTCTTGCAGCAAGTCGACCGGCTGGCGACGTTTCTGCAGCAGCGCCTGCACCTCAAGAAGGGCGCTGCGGTGATCGTGCTCGCTGATAGCCATCCGCTCTGGCTGCTCGTGGCGCTCTCCGTGCAGGCGGTCGGCGCGGTGGAGTTTCCACTGAGCCCGCTCGCCGGCAGCCGGGAAATAAGATCTTTGGCTAAAACGACGCGCTGCCGGCACTTCTTCACTGCGGACGCAGCGGGCAGCCGCCACATACGCGCTCTACTGGCTTCAGGACACTGCATTCAGCTCTCGGGAGTAACGCCAGCCAGCAAGAATATCACTCCCCTTGAGGCAATTCTCAGCGAAACCCGGGAAGTAAGCTTTCACCCCGAGGCATCTCAAGTCTCTGCAGTCATCCGAACCTCTGGCACAACCGGAACTCCGAAACAGGTACCGGTGCTGCACGCATCTTTTTTGCACTCGATGCGCGTCATACCGCGCGTGCTACGGATGGGACCCAAAGACGTGGTGCTCTCCTGCCTGCCATCGTGGCACTTGTACGCAAGGCTTGTCGAATATACGGCGCTGGCCTGTGGCGCACAGATTGTCTATGCGCCGATTCATGGGTTAGAGCAGGCGCTCAGAAAGTCGGGTGTTACGATCTTTCCCAGCTTTCCTGAAATCTGGGAGAAAATTCACCACGAGATTCTCGTGCAGCTGGGAGAAGGTTTTTTCGGCAAGGTAGCGCGACGACTCATCAGACTTTCGGTGGAAACTAACCGCATCCTCGAGCGCAAGTCCAGCAGATCGCGCTACGCCGAAGGCAACCGCAGTTTCTTTTCGCTCATGCGCCTGGCGTATCTGTTGCCGATTCGCACGGCGCTTATGCCGACGCTTTTTGCCGCCATACGCCGCCGGGTCAGCCCCACTCTGCGCTACGCAATCATGGGCGATGCCCCTCTGCCCCTCGCCGTCGATGAAACGCTGCGCGCACTGGGCTTTGAAGTTCTTGAGGGTTATGGCTCCACAGAACAATGCGTCACCGCCTTGCGCAGGCCTGGCAGGCACTTTCCCGGAGTTGTCGGTCGTGTGCTGCCGGGTGTCGAAGTGGCAATTCATTCCACTCTGGACTTTGAATGGAATGGCATGACTCTCGGCGAAATCGCCGTGAGCGGCGACAACGTTTTCCCGGGATATTTTACTTCGCTCGCTGGACTGGCTTCGGTAACGCGCTCCACTCCCACCTACCTGACTGGCGACATCGGCTATCTCGATAGTGCGCGCAACCTGGTTGTCGTAGGCCGCAAGGCCAATGTGCTGCGCCTGAAAAACGGCGAGCTGGTTTTTCCCGAGCTGGTGGAAAACGTCTTGCGGGGTAACCGCTTTGTTGGCCGGGTCGTGGTCTTGGGTGGCGCCGAGCATCCGCTTTTTGCGCTCGTCGTGCCCGACTTTGTGGCGCTACTGGCCTGGCTCGATCCGCATGGCGGGCATGACGCGAAACTTGCCACAGAACCGGAATCAGACAAAAAGTTCTGGCAGAACGTCACGCAGAGCGAGGCAGTGCGCGCTCTTTATGCGCGCGAATTTACGCGCCTGTTGACCGATTCACGTCTGCCTGCCTACGCATGGCCAGTGGGATTTTCACTCGTGCCGCACCTCTTTCACCGCGGCCGGGAACTGACACCTACCCTCAAGATACGGCGTACGCAGGTGGCGCGACTGTATAAACGGACAATCCGGCAATTTTTTGCCCCAGGGCATTCTGACGTGCCGCACGCGATAGGCTGAATGGCACTGAAATTGCCGAGGCTGCGTTGCCTGGCAGACTGTTGAAAAACAGCCATGAATCGTCGTCGTACCCGTTTGCAAAAAAATCTTCAGTGGCCTGAGAAAAAACGACGGTTTTTGGGTATTTATTATATAGAGGGATTTATGTTAGTAACCAGCGTTTCATTACCCAGGCGATATGCCACGCTCTGGCGAAAAAACCGAAAGGAGGTTCTGCGTATGGCTGTTCGTGTTCTGCGACTAACTATGCGGCAGAATGCGGTGCGGCGGGGCGTAAAAAGGCATTACAACCGCAGGGCAGAGAAATTCGAAATTGTCACTACGCGGTTCACGGCTGAGCAATACGATATTCTGCATGCTGCTGCGGCGGCGATGAGGGTTAGCGTCTCCTGGCTAGTCTATTTGATGCTGCTTTTATGGGAGAAGCCGGTACGGCGAGGGCAAGCGCCCCAATATCTGACTAACTATTCGCTCGACTGCCTCAAATGGAACGAGCGGGTGGGTGTCATCACCGAATCGCTGTACTTTTACCCCAAATCCACGCCCCCTGAAGCTGTGGAAACCATGCTCTACCGCTTAACATAGACTCTTTCACATACCTTGACGCTCGCGCGAAAAGCGGATCACAGTCTGTTAAGACCATTGAGCGCTGCAACGCGGTACGCCTCTGCCATCGTTGGGTAATTGAATGTAGTCTCGACAAACCAGGTAATACGATTGTGCGGCGCGGGCTGAGACATGATCGCCTGCCCGATGTGGATAATCTCCGATGCCTGGTCGCCGAAACAGTGGATGCCAAGAATTTCCAGTGACTCGCGGTGAAAGAGTATCTTCAAGAGACCTGCAGTTTGACCCGTGATCTGCGCGCGGGCAATGTTGCGGAAGTGTGCCTGGCCGACTTCATACGGAACTTTTTGCGCCGTCAGTTCGCGCTCCGTCTGGCCGAGCGAACTGATTTCAGGGTTGGTGTAGATGCCCGTCGGAATACCGCGCACCAACCCCCCGATTGCCATGCCCCGCGTAATGTGCAGCGCGGCAAAGCGCCCCTGGCTGAATGCGGCGCTCGCGAGCGCGGGCGGTCCGGATACATCGCCCACGGCGTAGATGTGTGGGAGCTTAGTTTGGAAGTTTTCATTTTTGATGATCTGGCCACGATGATCGATCTCGATGCCGCTTTCAAAACCAAAAAGCCCGTTGGTATTGCCGCTGCGTCCGTTGGCCCAAAGCAATGCCTCGGACTTGATGACCTTGCCCGACTTGAGGGTGAGGATCACTTCATCACCCGAGCGCTCCACTTTTTCGTATTCTTCGCCGTGTTTGATGACGACGCCCTGCTCGCGCAGATGGTAACTCAGCGCATCGATAATTTCATCGTCGAGAAACTCGAGCAGCTTCGCGCGGTGGTTAATGAGTGTAACCTTAAGTCCAAGCCCCTTGAAGATCGAAGCGTACTCACAGCCAATCACTCCCGCGCCG
>CAYOZO010000170.1:0-5969 GCA_964408405.1 uncultured Turneriella sp. | reverse complement strand
TTCGCATCGCGAATCGCGGCGTCTGCAGCCGGCGCGGAAGTTTTTCCGGAACCTGTTAGGCGGCGCGGAGCGATTATTCTTATTACGACGACGCTGATTTTGACGCTCACGGCCTCGGTTGCGCTTGTTTACGTGAGGTTCGCGCTCAACGAATACCGCGCGGTGGCCACTACCGCTGCGCGGGAGCGCACTCTGCAGCTAGCGCAGAGCGGGCTGGAAACCGGTAACCTGCTGCTGACGCGTATTCCGCTCGACTCGCTCTATGAATTCGGTGTCTTCACCATTGCGCCCACGATTCCGCTCGGCGGCGGTACCGTGACGCTGTCGTTGAGCGAAGAGACAGGCAAGCTGAATGTAAACCGCCTCGTGCGCATGTTTGAGGACCAGACCGATGAGCGCCATTTCGAGTATTTCCAGAGGCTTTCGGTTGCGCTGGGAATTCCAGCCGATCTCTGGCATGCAGTCGTGGACTACATCGACGAAAACAACACGCCGATGCCGCGCGGGGCGGAGCGCGACGACTATGAGCGGCTGATTCCCCCGCGGCGCATCAAGAACGGGCGGATGCAGACCATTGAAGAGCTGCTATTCGTGCCGGGCTTTGACGCGCGCCTGCTCTATGAAGACTTACGCTCCCCCGACAAGAAAAAGAATCAGGCGACTGCGGGCCTGAGCGACCTCGAAAAAGCCACGCTCACCCCCGAGGATTATATTCTCGCCAACAACATCACGACCCACCTGGTGTACAATGCCGATACCTCGACCGACCAGATCAATATCAATTCCGCGCCCTACCACGTCATACTCTCGCTTTCCGAGTTCATGACCCCGGCTGCCGCCCGCAAGATTATCGCCGAGCGCATTAAGCGCAACGGGCGGTTCAAAAGCCGCGATGAAATTGCCAGTCTGCCGGAATTGCAGATCAAAACCAGGGGAAACCTTTCCTTGTTTCAGGAGATTCTTGATCGCATCACTACCGACAACCAACTGTATAAGATTGTTGCCGATGCGTCGATGGATTCGCAGACGGCGCAAGTGATGGGCATACTGGATCCAAACGCAAAACGCCTGGTATTTTACTCCGAATAATCATGGCTCGTACGCCCGTCGTCATAGAAATCAACAACTACGAAGTTAAGGGCCTGGCCTTTCGCAGCGGCATCGCCGGCCGGTCATTCTTTCAGGCTGAAACCATGGTACTCAACCCCAGGGAGAGCATACCGGCGCAGGTAGCGGCATTTGTCGCCGAACGCTATCCGGCAGCCATCGGCGTGCACTTCAACGTACCGTACGAAAGCCTGATCACGCGCGAACTGAGCTTTCCCTTTGCCGATCGGCGCAAGGTGCGGGAGGTACTGCCGTTTGAGCTCGAGCCGCTTATACCGCATGACCTGCAGGATGTCGTCTATGACAGCTATCTGACCACAAACCTGGCAAACCATTCGACCCGGGCAATTGTTGCCGGCGCGCGCAAGGACACGCTCATTCGCTACCTGGACGAATTCAGGCAGCGGCAAGTGACCGTGCTGGGTATCTACACTCCGCATGATGCTCTCTTTCGCCTGCATCCTTTCACGGGACTCGAGTCGTGTATCATGCTCCATGTGTCACGCATGGTTTCGATTATTGTGATTGTGCTCGCGGGCGAATGGCGTTTCGCGCGCGTCATGCCCGTAGGCTATGACTGGCTGATTGCCCGCCTCAAGAGCAAATGGAAAAACGATGTGGCCGACATCCACCGCATTCTGCTGGCGCTACCTGCCTCGCTCGACCCGAGCGCAGAGCTCGAGGCTTTCAAAAAAACGCACAAGATCAGCAAAGACCGTTTCAAGTCGCTGCAGGATTCGATCCATGATTTCACGCAGATAATCAGCCGCGAGCTTGAGGTTTCGCTCCGCAACCTGCAGATTGACCAGGAAGGCGATGCGGCTCAGATCAAACCCGAACAAGAGACAGAAAGCAAGCCCTTTAATCCTGCAGAGCTCACCGTTTCTCTGAGTTCAGATCTCAATAATGCGATGGTGATTGAGAATGCGCTGGCGCGCGGCATTAACCACGAAGTAGTGCCTTTTCCTTACGAACGCACTCCGCTGGCGCTGCTGGACCGCGAACACCTCGTGACCATGGGGGGAGCCTACTCGCAAACGGTCTCGGGCAAAATGAACCTGCTCAAGGACGAACTGCGCAAGTGGGTCGTCAGTTCTCAGGCAGGGGCCTCGCGCATCGTGCTGGCGCTGTCCGCAGCTGCTTTGTTCCTTTTTGCCCTGTCATTTTTCATCGATCTGCGCCGCCGCAGTGCGCAACTCAAAGAGTGGGAAGACCGCCAGGCAAAGGTATTCCAGCAGTTTTTTCCCGGCACGCAACTGCCGGACAATGTCTCGGCGCTGAGTTATGCGGCGGAGCTCGTGCGCAAGGAAAAACAGAAGACCGAGATCATCGAGGTGTTCCTCAAAGCACCCAGACTTTCGGCCGTATTGGTGCAGTTGCACCAAAACATTTCCACTGAATCGGGGCTTGAAATTACATCATTCTATTACAGCGACCGTGGCGTAGAGATCAACGGGCTTGTGCCCGATTTTGCCAAACTCGAAGATATCAAGCGTTCGCTCAGCAAGGCGTCGCTGCTCACTGCAGTTGAATCAAAAAATGAAAACTCCACGCCTGGGCCAGGCGGGCAGAACCGCATCAAATTCACACTCTTCTGCAAAGTCAAAAAGACCGAAGGCCAGACACCGTAAACCATGAAAAAATTCTGGGAATCACTAAGCCCGCGCGAGCGCACCTACCTGATGATTCTCGGAGTGTTTGCGCTCTTTATTGGGATATTTTTTGCCGGTCGGAGTTTTGCCGCTTACATGACAGACCTGCGCGAACGCACTGACTCCGCCGAACGCGACACGGTACAGATCGAGAATCTGGGCCGGCAATACCAGGTTCTGCAGGCGATGAAAACCGGCGATACGCAGCAGCTCGACAATATGCTCTCGAGTATCGAAACCATGCTCAAGAATATCGGTCTGCGCGAGAAAGTCGGCAGCCTGACGCCCACCGACACAATCGTGCAGGATAAATATCTCAAGCGCGAAGTAAAGGTTTCGATTAAAGAGAGCCCCGCAAACCTGGTGCTGGATTTTATCCGTCAGGTGGAGCAAAGTGTGCAGACGTTGTACAAAGTGGAGAGTTTTAGCTATCGCCCGGTGCTCAAGAAGCCAGGCATCTATGACTTCACCGTGCAGATTTCCGGCTTCCAGAGAAAGCAATGACCGAAGACGCAAACACTGAAGAATATACTGCCCCGACGCCAGCAGAACCTGAACGCACGTGGCAGAGCGTGCTAAAACGTTTTGCTCCCTTTCTCGCGGGCCTCGCGGCTTTTCTGGTGGGCTTAGTCTGGTTTGCGCCACTGGAGGCGTACACCATTCTTGCGCTGCGCCAGCTCGCCGCATCTGGTTATCATGTTGAAGTGGGCGATCTCTCGATTTCAGCATTTGGCCACTTTAAGGTGGAAAGTCTGAAAATACCGCTCGCAGGCGACACAGATAAGCAGGGTACCCTGAAAATTGCGGAAGCGAAGGGGCGCGTTGCCCTGCTTTCCGCGCTGCTCGGCGACAAGTATGACCTGACTACTGAAGCTGTCATACTCTCGTTCGCCAAAGGCGATTTCGCCCTCAAAATTGATTCGCTCGAAATACGAAGCCTGCTCGAACAGACAAAGTCAGGCGGCACCGGCAAACTGCTCAATGGCACCGTGAGTATCGAGGCCGAATCAGCTCAGGTCACCTACAAAGAAAATCGTTACCTCAAAGAAGAGATTGTCGTACCGTTTCTCAAGATTGTACTCAAAGCCAGCGCACAGCAGAACCAGGTAGCGATTGAATCCGGCGAGGCTATGGGCAGGCTGGTCAATGCGCAGATACGCGGTTCGCTGAATTTAGGCGCGCAGACGGAGCTTAACCTTAATCTGGTCATTAAACCGACAGAGGAGTTCTACCAGAAATACCAGGACAAGGATCCGAAAACGCTGCTGAAATTCGCCAACATACTGCAGGACGACGGCCGCATCGAATTCAATATCAAAGGTACCATCGCGCAACCAGTGGTTGAACCCGTGACAGCCGTCGCGGTGAAACCGCCTGCTGCACCGTGAAAATTAACGCGGCGCCGCATTTGCCGGCTTTTCAGCTATAGTCTTCTTACCCGGTTTGGCCGGCATGGTCACAAGGGGTTGCCAACCCCTCAGTTCAAATGCGTTTGCATAGTGGCGCAGCGAACGCAGATAAAGATGAGCGCTGTAAGAAAAATTGCGGCTGTTATATGCAGCCAGCGCCCGCACCTCTTCCTGCTTGCCGACCTCGACGGTTGAGAGTACTTTTTCGCGTATTGCAGTACTGGCAAAGGGTTCGCTGCTGCGCTCATTATAAAAAGCCTGGTGCTTGTCCACCAGCGTGCGCAGGATATCTGCCACTGCCTGGAACTCGCCCTGGAACTTTTCGTAAACATTCTGCACCTGGCGCAGGGCTGCATTGCGTTCCGTATGTTTGGCTTCTTTATGCGCCGTGAGGCTGCGCTCAAAGTTCTCAATCTGCATTTCAATCGCAGTCTTCCGCTCGGCGACCAAACCCGTTTCCAGAAAATGCCGCAGCTCCTTGCTGCTTTGCGCGCCCTTAAGCCGCAGTTTCTCTATGTCGAGCGGAGCGGCAATGGCAGTAGCAACGGGCAGGAAAATCGCGGCAGCTATTACCGCCGCTCCATAAACATGAAGTGCCCTGCCGCGCGCGCTCGTCACGGCTGTTTCTTTGCAGGCGCAGCATCGCTCTTGGCCGGCTCCGCCTTTTTTACCTCGGGCTGGTCTTTTGCAGGGAATTCAGGATCCCGCGCCTGCTTCTCCGGACGCTTCGTCGTCAGCTCCTTGAAAGAATCTTTCAGCAACGATTTCTTCTGCCCGGAAATCAGACCATAGTTGTCGTCATGATGCAGAAAAAAGTTCATCGTGTCGCTATAGAGCTTGCGGTTCATCTGGTTTACCAGGTTGTTCTTCACGCGCTCGTAATCACGAATGCGCTCGCGTTCGTCCTTGTTGCGCGCATCGTCCCAGGTCTGCGTCTGGTAATCTTCTTTATCTTCGATCGGGGTTTTACTCTCAATCAGCGACAGAAAGGCAAAACGCTTCGCGCGGCGCGCGCGCTTGATACCGTCGATGTAATAGCGGATCTTATTCGAGAACAGGAAGCGGTTATAGTTATAACCCATATCGCGAAACTGGCGAGCCACTTCGACATCGCGATAACCCAGCTGCAGGAAATGCGCCGATTTGCGGTCTTTCGACTGGATGATGATGGGTGCGTTCAGGTCGAGCAGCGCGCGCGAATCTTCTATGTAACGCTTCTGCAGGATGTCGTAAAACAGGTCGAGCAGAATCTCCTGACTGAGCCGGATTTCCTTGAAGGCATCGACGTAGTTGCTTTCGAGGTAATAAAGGTTGGCGTTAAAATTGTGCTGGTTTGCCTGTTTGAGCGATTTTTCATTCTCGGGAGAGCCGAAATTGGACACGCAGACGTTGGCGAATTCGATAAAATAGCGGTTTTCGCGGAGGATTTTTTCGACAAACCCCTGGTCCGGCGCGGCGGCCTGAACGGCCGGCGAACCAAGGACAATAGCAAAGATCAACGCCTTCAGCGGCAATGCCTTTATGGGCTTTATTGAGCGCATTTTCCTCTCTTTAGCGGACATAGCGCGCAGACGCAGATTGCCGGAACAACCCCTCTACACGGGACACCCACTTGTATATCGGACAGGCTTGCCGCGGTTTCAAGCAAAAAAAAGGCGGCAGAATCAGGCGGGAAAAGCTAAGAGCCTGTGCGCGAACTCATGCAAAAAAAAAGGCGATTTTTTGCGCGAGGCGGGGCCGCGTTTAGCCTGAACATGTGCGAAAATCGGCAAAAATTCGCGCCTTTTGGCGCCTCGTGGAG
>CAYOZO010000169.1:0-6006 GCA_964408405.1 uncultured Turneriella sp. | reverse complement strand
CGATTTTCGCATATGTTCAGGCGAAACGCGGCCCCGGCTCGCGCAAAAAATCGCCCTTTTTTTTTTGCATGAGTTAGCGCACAGGCTCTTAAGAATCGAAAGACAGATCTTTCCGGCGCTTAAACTTGCCGAAGCAGCGCTGCTTGCATATTCTAAAGTATGCGGGCGAAGTTGGCCATTTTTTTCATCCTCCTCTCCGGGGCTTTGGCAATACTGGTCGTAACCTCTTCCACTTCCGCAGCGCAGGTGCACCTCAAGTTGCATGAATTCCGCGCCGAGGCCGAGCGTTCGGGGCTGGAAAAGCTGGCTGGCCGCAATCTGACGCTTTATGGAAAGGTCAAAGAAGGGAGTATCGAGCGTGAAGGAGTGCGCGCCCGCTTCACCATAGTTGACAATGGTATCGAAATGGCTGTCGAGCACTCGGGCAAAACCCTCTTGCCCGATACTTTCCAGGATGGCGCGGACGCGGGAGTCGAAGGGAATTATGATGCAGCGCGCAACGTGTTTGTTTCGCACAAGGTCATGGCGAAATGTGCCTCGCGTTATGAAGCACCGGGCCGATAGCCCCCACTGCGGCTAAACTTCGCTGGAGTCTCAGGCAAAATGCCGATACTGTATTATGACCCGCGTTCCGTACCGGCCGCAGAAAGCCATGCTCGGTGCTGCCCTGCTGCTCGTGCTCGGTGGTGCAGCATATTTCAGTCTGCGCCAGAGTGACCCGCCGGAGGGTTTTGACCCTGCGGGTATAGTCGATGAACGCGATGCGCGCGTGCAGTCGCTGCTCGAGCTTCTAAAACTCGATAACGAGGACTTTCGTACTCACGCAGAACTGGCAAAGCTGTATTTTGAGCTCGGTGAGCTCGATAATGCCGAGCAGCATGCCCTTTCGGCAATTGCACTGGGGCGTCGTAAGGATGCCGACCGGGATTTCATGACGAATCAGTATCTGCTGTTATCGAAAATCTACCAGACAAAAGGCGACCAACAGAAAGCGCTGCAATATGCATCGCGCGCGGCAGAGAGTGATCCCACAAAAACCGCTCCGCTAAAACGCAAAGGACAGGTTTACGAAGCGCAGCGCAAAAATGACAAAGCGCGACTCGAGTACCTGAAGGCGCTCAAGCTCGACGAGAAAGATCCGGAGACATACGCGCTGCTTGCGGCGCAGGAATTCAAAAAAGGCAACCGCAAAGCTGCCCTCGAGTGGCTCAAGATGGGAGTCCGTCGCAATCCCACAAATGCGGTAGCCTTCCGCAACCTTGCGCGTGGCTACGCGCGCACCGGTGATCTGCAGAAGGCTCGCGAGGCCTACGAAAGGGCGCTGGCGCTTGACCCCAATAATGCCGGCATAAGGCATGAGTACGCGAAGCTGCTGAAAAAAATGGGGGAGCGCGATCGTTATGTGGCTGAGTTGCGCAAAGCCCACAGCCTGGATCCGAACAATGCGAAAATACTCGCCGATCTCGGGGATGTGGAACTTGCTGCCGGTAACAGGCAGCAGGCGCTCTCGCATTACCGCGATGCGCTCAAACGCGATGGCAGAAATACGAGACTGAGGGAGAAATATAACGCTCTCTACAATGAATTACTCGCGGAGCAGGGGAAAAAATCTGCTGGGTCGGCGGTTTCCGCCGCAGGGAAAAACGGCGCGGAAGCTGAGAGCGGCAGCGGGACTACCGGCGGTAGTACAACGCAGAGCACGGCAGATCGCGGAAATGGCAATGAAAAGGCAGACGGGGGAGCGCCTTCAGGTAAGAGCCAGGAGATACCTGACGCGGGGCTTTCCGGCAATTCAAAAAGCAATGAGCCAGCGTCGCAGGGAATAACCAAAGAACTGGAAGCGGGTAAGAAGGCCTTTGCTGAAAAGGATTACGGCGCGGCGGAAGGTTATTTCCGCCGTGCCCTCGAAAAATCGCCCGACTCGCAGGAGGCGCGTTTTTTTCTGGCGCGCAGTCTTGATGCGCAGGGAAAAAAAGACGCTGCAATGGCTGAATACCGCAAGGTGCTGGAAAAAGAGCCGGAACACGCCAGGGCAAACTACTATCTTGGTCGTTTGCTTTACCAGGCGCAGAAATATGCAGAAGCAGAACGTGCCTTCCAGAAGTCAGTGAACTCCGACGGTCAATTTGGCCCGGCGCGCTACTCGCTCGCGCTGGCGCAGGAGAAACAGGGAAAAAACGATGAGGCGCTCGCAGCTTACCGCAAAGCTGCCGAAACCGACAGTAGCCTCACACAGGCTCATTTTAACAGCGCCATCCTTTTGAAGAAAAGCAAGCGCTATGATGAAGCTCTCTCCGAACTCGCCAAAAGCGGCAAGGGCAGCGACGTGGAATACCAGCGGGGAGAAATTCTGCTGAAGCAAAAGAAATACGCAGAAGCAAAAGAAGCGTTCTCACGGGTTCTGAGCGAGAAACCGCAGCATTACGAAGCGGCATTCAATCTCGCGCTGGCGCACCATAAACTTGGGGATCCGGCAGGCGCCGACAAAGTTCTCTCGAAGGTAATTCGCGAAGACTCTCCTGCAGACCTGCATTATACTTATGGCAAACTGCTCGAAGAGAGCGGCGAAATTGCAGGTGCCGAAAGGCAGT
Source organism: uncultured Turneriella sp. (assembly GCA_964408405.1). Taxonomy (GTDB): domain Bacteria; phylum Spirochaetota; class Leptospiria; order Turneriellales; family Turneriellaceae; genus Turneriella. The sequence continues at coordinate 3,415 of CAYOZO010000169.1, read as the reverse complement.
ACCGCGCCAGCGTGCAGAAAGATGCGCGCTATTTTAAAGGTTGGCTGAACCTTGGCCGCGTTACGGCCCTAGCGCGGAAGTTTGACCAGGCTGAGCATGCATACAGACAGGCATTGCTGCTGGAACCCTCTTCATATGAGGCCAATTTTAATCTGGCGAATGCCCTCTTCAAACAGAAAAAGTACCAGACCGCCATTGAGTATTTTGAGAATGCTCGCCGCACCGAGGCAGGCCGCGAAGTAATACTGGCGCTCGCTTCTAGTTACGAAAACACTTCGCAGCCTGAAAAAGCGGCAAAGGTCTATGCCGATTTTCTCAAAGAAAACCCGAAAGACCGGATTGTCCTCGAACGCCTTGGCTATCTCTACTACCGCAAGACTAAGGAAAAAGACAAGGCGCTGGAGCAGTTTAATAAATTGTTGAAATACTATCCTGATTCAGAGAAAGCGCAGGAATACAAAGGAATGGTTACGCTCATCGAAAAGCAGAAAGCCGAGCAGTAGCGACAATTTATGGCATCCGCTGCAGATGAACTGAGGAAAATAATTCTCGCGCTCGAAAATGAAGATGAGTTGCGCGAGCAGGAGCGCGCAAAACCGCCACGCGAGGTCATTGTCGTGGCAGATTCCGTCAAGCAGGCGCTCTCGCTCGCTGCAGCGCACATGCAGAAAGATGAGTTCCAGCTCGATTATAAGATTTTAAACCGGGGGGGCTCGCAACTCTTTGGCTTGCGTCGCCTGCCGTACCGGGTACACGTTTTTCCGGCGCGCGAAGACACGCGCTTTAGCGATCTTGAGGACATGAACGTTTCGCTTTCCGGCGCGATGGCTCAGGCTGCGCTTTCTGACGACGCTCCCATTGCGATCAATTCTGACGGCAAGATTCTCGTGAGAATCTATCGTACCGGTGTTTATGTGATTGTCCGACCTCCTGTGGGCGAGGGACAACCGGTTACTCTGGCACAGGCGATGGAGCGACTCAGAACTGCCGGAGTCACGGCATATGACAAAGGTCGTCTGGAAAATGAAGTCAAGGCGCGTTCCGGCAAGCAGGTAAAGATAGCCGAGTGGACGCCGCGACCCGAAGCCGATTCGCAGCTTCAGATAGAAATTTCTGCCGACCATATGCGGGCTACTATGACCGTCACGCGGCCCCGGCCAGGCGGCCGCCACCTGCAGGTGGCAGACGTCATGCAGGCGCTCAAGGCGAATGGGGTCCAGTTTGGCTTTAAAGAACAGATAATAGAAAAGGCGCTCGATGAAGAAGTTTATTCTACGCCTGTCGTAGTAGCCGAGGGCAAGCCGGCGCAAAACGGCCGCGATGGTTATATCGACTATAAGGTGCGCATCGACAAAAAGGTCGAGTTCAAGGAAGACGAGTCGGGCCGTGTGGACTTTCTGCAGCGCGACCTCGTGGAGAACGTCATACAGGGGCAGGTGCTTGCTGAGCTCGTACCTGCACAGCGCGGGCAGGAAGGTCGCGATCTCTTCAACAGGATTCTTCCAGCCAAAAACGGAAACCCGGTTACGCTCCGCCCGGGCCCTGGCACCATGCTTTCTGACGACGGCAAGAAGCTGCTCGCCGAGAAAAACGGTCAGGTCATTTATCGCGGAGGAATTCTGAGCGTACACGACATGTTCACCGTCAATGGCGATGTCGGTATTGGTACGGGTAATATTACCTTCCTTGGCTCAATCATAGTGACAGGCAATATTGAAGACAACATGCACGTCAAGGCAGCAGGCGCGATCGAAGTCGCGGGTACGATACAGAAAGCCTATGTCGAGGCAGAAGGCGACATTATCGTACGGCAGGGTATCATTGGTCGCGATGAAGCGCAGGTGGAATCGACCGCCGGTTCAGTTTACGGCAAGTTCCTGCAGAACGCAGTGTGCATGGCGGAGCAGGACGTGGTCATGGCTGAGAACATTATGCACTCCCGCGTTTACGCAGGCGGCAATGTCGTCTGCAATGGCAAGCGCGCGCAGCTGGTTGGCGGTGAGATTATCTGCGGTGGGGTGGTGCGGGTTAAGTCGCTGGGCGCGATGGCGGCTACCCCGACGCATATCATGGCCGGCGTCAACCCGCGGGCAATGCAGCAGCTTAAGCAAATAGCCCAGATTGAAAAGCAGCTGCGCGAAAAAATTGCGCAGACAGAAGTTAACCTCAAGACATTGCAGCAGCAGAAGGCTGCGGCTCCCGAGGCATTCAGCGAAGCGAAAGAAGAGCAGCTGGTGAAAACAATCGCCTTCCGCGACAAACTGAATGAGCGCCTGCGCGAAGCGCTGAGCGAAAGAGAAAATATTGAAACTTTCATGAAAGATGCGCAGTCTGAAGGCGCGGTACACGTCGAAAAAACGGTCTTTCCGGGAGTGACGATTGAAATCAACGGTGCTTCATTCACGGTGCAGGATGAATATAACAATGTGAGCTTCGTCGAAGAGGCCGGCCGTATTAATATTGTAGCCTACATACCTCCCGGTCAAGACGACAAACATTTCCAGAAAGCACGGCGTAAGGGCAGGTACAGTGAAACCCCTCGATCTTAACGTCAGCATACAGAATTCGTACGAGGCCGCACGGGTAGAATCGGTGCGCCTGGAAAAAGAACACGTCCTCAACCGACTTTCAGGCGAAGAAGCGATGCGCGAGCAGCGCCTGCGCGATGCGCAGGTGAACCAGCCTGAGGCAAAGATCATGCACGAAGATATGTTTTCCGCTGAGGCATACGAAGCTCCGGATTACGCACAGCAGAGCGGTTCAGGCAGCAAGAAGGGGAAGCAATCGCAGAGCAAGGCCGAAGATGCTGAGCTCTTAACTGAAGAAAATGCTGCGGATAAGGACAAAAAAGTAGCCGCAGACAGCGAAGGCCACTCTTCGGGATTTTCTACTTACGCATGACCCTACTGCGCGCGGCGCTGGCTTCGGCAAAGAGCGCTGCAATGTCGGCTTTGCCTGCATCCAGGTCATCGGCCAGACGATGTGCTTCTGTTCCCAGGTCGCGCAACCAGGCAGTTACGTGCTCACGGTTACTGGCTGCAATTTCGCTCCACATGGCTCCAGAGCTTTCGACAATTCTCGTCATATCGCGGTAGCTGCCGGCAGCGGGCGAGGCGGTAAGCTTTTCTGTATCCAGTCTGCCGCTTAGCCGCGCTATCAGACAGGCTGCCAGGTGCAGGCCGTGGCTGACGTGCGCCATGATACGGTCGTGCTCATCGGCTGTAACAATTGCGGTGCGCGCTCCCGTAGCTGACCAAAGCTGTGTCACTGTCCTGAGCGCATTCTGTTGCCTGGGCGTAGGTTGTGCCGTCTGCTCGGCAACGAACACGGTGGATCCCTCAAAAAGCCCGGCTTCCGCCGCTTCGGGACCCTGTTTTTCCTTACCTGCCATGGGGTGGCAGCCCACGAAAGCCGC
>CAYOZO010000168.1:0-6030 GCA_964408405.1 uncultured Turneriella sp. | reverse complement strand
AGCGATTTTTCGCGCAAACCGCGTCCGCTAATCGGCAAAAATTCCTTCGCAAATCCTAACGATTTGCTCCACGAGGCGCCGCAAGGCGCGAATTTTTGCCGATTTTCGCATATGTTCAGCGAAACGCGGCCCCGGCTCGCGCGAAAAATCGCCTTTTTGTTTCTTTGCATGAGTTAGCGCACAGGCTCATTGGTCTTGACGCTACACACAAGATGAGAGTCACTGTTGCCGAAACTCGAACTATGGCCGGCAACGAACGATTTCTCATACTCGAGGATGATCCAGCCTTTGCCAGGCTGATGAGCGATGTACTGAAGGATCTGGGACAAACCCGGTTTACTTCGTACCCTGAGCGCCTGCCACAGCTGATTGCCGAATTCTCGCCCACACTCCTCATTGTGGACTACAACCTCAATCATCCGACGATGAACGGTATCAAGGCGACGCGCCTCATCAAGCAGAATCCCGAAACGGCGCTTGTGCCGGTGCTTCTGCTCTCCGGTGAAGACGATATGCAGGTCATTGAAGAAGCCTTTAAGTCGGGCATTGAAGACTATGTGCTCAAGCCAGTCATACCCCGGTTTCTGATCGCCAAAATCGAAAATATTCTCTTCCAGACCCGTCGGAAGCTCAATGCGCAGGCGCTTTCCGGTTTGCCGGGTAATGCTGCGATCGAGACGGAGTTCTATCTCAGGCTTACAAAAAAGAAACCATTTTCGGCGGCCTATACCGATCTCGACCATTTCAAGCCTTTCAATGACGAAAAGGGAGTGAAGAAAGGCGACGAGGCAATACAGTGTGTGGCAAAAATTCTCTACGCCCTGCGGGCCAACTCGTCGCGCGAGCAACTGTTCGTCGGGCACATTGGCGGAGACGATTTTCTCTTGTTTGGCAGTGCTACTGCGGTGATCTCTGCGGCACGCCGGCTGCGCCGCGATTTTCGCCGTGAGACGCGCGGCTTTTTTACAGCGGCTGAATTGCGCGCGGGCAGATACCGCGGTACCGACAGGCAGGGAAACTATCGTTTTTTCCCGTTGCTCGACATATCGACTGCCATCATAAACCATATTACATCTGATACGGTTCCCGATTTTTCCCGGCTGACGGAACTCGCGGCGCGCGCGAAAAAAGCTGCAAAAAGTTCGGCAAATCATATCGCGGCTTTTTCTGCAGACGAGCTTCGCGTGTCCTCTGACGAGAAAACACTCTTCCATCAGCTATCAGACAGTGCCAAAAAAGTTACAGCGTCCAGGCGACGTGCAGCAAAATAATGCTCTGCCGCGTGAATAAAATACCGAAACTTACTATAGGATTTCATCATGGAATTTGCCAAATACCTGATCGATTTTTTGGTCTATCTGGCTCTCGCGGCGGCCATTAGCTGGTTCTTTTTCTTTTTTAAACGTCTGGATCTCTTTGGCGGATTTGTCGGCGGTGCCGTGGTAGCCCTTATCGGTTCCATTCTGGGGGCCTTCTTGCTCCAGGGGATTTTGTCGGACATCATCAAGTTCCTGCAGAATGGCCTTAATATCAGCAACGTCAATGTGATCGCTGCGATGCTGGGGGGAACAGTGAGCGTCATCTTGCTGAGCAAAATCAACAATGGCAGGCAGCGGAAAGACTACTGAAATTGCGTTTCTTTCTGCTTGCTCTTTCCCTTTCTATTTTAGCATGTGGCCGGCGACAAGTTCAGTGGAGCGACCTCGCCAACAAACTGGCTGAAGCTGAATATATTCCATCAGGCGATGGTTGGGCAGAAGCGCGGCGCAGGCGGCTGGTTCGGCGCTACCTTGAGGCACTTGGTTTTCAAGTGCGAGCGGAGCAGCGGGCGTATGACGATGGACGGTTAGAGAGCAAATACAGAGAGACTGACCTCTTCGCGCATGCGGCCTCCAGTGCCCAACAGGCAAAGCGTGTCAGGGTAACGCTCTCGCTCCTCTTGCCGGAAAAGCAGACCGCTGCAGCGGACTTCATAAATCGCCAAAAGCAATGCGACAGGGTTTTGCTGTCGGTACTGGAAAAAGCAGGAGAGTTCAGCGATATTGAGCTTGTGACATCGCCGGTCTGCTTCGGTTTGACACGGCAGGGCGAGGCGCAGGAGTAAGCAATGAAAGAAATCATCGTCGCGGCGCCTCGCGGATTTTGCGCGGGCGTTGACCGTGCTATTTCCATCGTGGAAAAAGCTCTCGAGGTATATGGTACGCCGCTTTATGTACACCATGAAATTGTGCACAACCGCCATGTGGTCGAAGGTCTGCGTGCTAAGGGGGTAATCTTTGTCGATACCATCGGCGAAATTCCCGATAACCAGACGGTGATCTTCAGCGCTCACGGCGTTTCTCCCGCAGTCGTTTCCGAAGCAAAGCAGAAGAACCTCCGTATTCTGGATGCAACCTGCCCGCTCGTGACGAAGGTGCACATCGAAGCCAGGCGTTACGCGCGCGAAGGGTATCACATCATCCTGATCGGGCATAAAGATCATATCGAGGCGCGTGGCACTTACGGCGAAGCGCCCGAGCAGATAACAATCGTTGAAACAGCGGAAGACATTGAGAAACTGCGCTTTGAACCCGGCGCGAAAGTGGCTTATCTCACGCAGACAACACTGTCGGTGCGGGATACGCGCGGGCTCATCGAACTGCTCAAAGAGAAATTTCCGCAGATTGAGGGGCCGAGTTCAAGCGATATCTGTTATGCCACGACAAACCGGCAGGAGGCCGTTTCTGCGATGGCCCCGCAGACCGATGTAGTCTTCGTCATCGGTTCGCGCAACTCGAGCAACTCTAACCGGCTGAAAGAACTCGCCGAATCCGAAGGCAGCCGCGCTTACCTGATCGACAGTGCGGAAGATATACGACCGGAACACGTTGCCGGAGTCATTAAGGGCATCGGTATTACTGCGGGCGCTTCGGCGCCGGAAGTACTCGTGCAACAGGTCACCGCCCGGTTGCAGAACGAATTTGGCTTTGCCTCAGTGCGCGAACTACGCATCAAAGAAGAAGACGTAACCTTTAAGCTGCCCAAAGAACTGGCTGCTCACGGCTGATGCGGAGTTCTCTCGTTATTTTTCTGTTGCCGCTTTCGCTTGCGGCGCAGACTTATGACGAGGTAAAAAATCTGACCCGGGCGGGTATCGCCGCCTACCACCAGAAGCGGTTTGCAGAAGCCAAAGCAAGTCTTTCTGCCGCGCTGGACATCGATTCGACCTGGGCTCCTACCGTCCTTCACCATGGCCTTGCCTATGCTGACTGGCTGACCGCTGAAATTCATATACGCAATACCCGCAAGCTGATCGTCTTTGAGAAATACGAGCGCGCCGATCGCGAGCTCGATGAGGCAGAAGCGCTGTATCCCGAGCACCCGGAAATTCCGCCACTGCGTGACCTGATCAGGAAAAAGCGCAGCGACAATACCAAGGTAATACTCGAAAAGCTGCCGGAGAAAAAGCGTAAAGAATACGAAGAGAGTATGCAGAAAGCGCAGGTTGCCATGGACGCGGGGAAATACGCCGAGGCGATGCACCATTACAGCACTGCGCTTAAAGTTGCTCCCGACTCGCTCGATGCAAAGATGGGCTATGCCGAAGCAGAACGTATGCTGAAGCAGCAGGGCAGCGCGCAGAAGCTGACCATACTTTTCAGGCAGGCGGAAAAATATGAGAAAGAGCGCCGCTTCGCGCAGGCAGTATCGGTCTATGACCAGATACTGCGTATCGAGCCAGATAACCGCCAGGCGCTCGAACGGCGTGCCGCTCTGCTTGACTTCATGCAGCAGCAACTGGGCAAAAACGAGCGGCGCAATCTCGCGAGAGAGTACCTGCAGAGCGGCAATGAAGCGTTTCGTAAGGCCGATTACGACCAGGCGATAGACCAGTACCGCATTGGCCAGGCGCTTGATCCCAAATTTGCCGACTGGGATGCGCTCATCAAAAAGGCATTAGCTGCGCGCAGGGCGCAGGAAGAGAATCTGTTTGCCGAAAAGCTCAAAGAACTGGAGCGGCGCTACCAGTCCGCGATGGTGCAGTTACTGCTCGAAAATTACCCGGCGGCGATCGAAGACCTGGAAGCGGTGATTGCAATTGCGCAGCAGTTCAAGCAGACTGAGACACAGAAACAGGCCGAGGCTCTGTTGCAGAAGGCCAAAGAGTCTATGCTGCGGCAGGATGAAGAATTTATCACGCGTGATTCGCCCTATTATGCCTTCGTACAATCGCTGACGACGCTTGGGCTTACGAGCTACCGGCAGCGCGATTGCCAGGCGACGCTGAAACACTTTGGCGCGATTGTCGAAATCTTTCCAAAAAACCGGCTGTCCAACCAGCACATTCTTTCTTGCACGATTATACTCAACCCAGAGCGCAAGGACGGCATCGTACGCGAACTCGTCGATGCCATCTATCGGCTGAAAGATACCAATGCTTACGAAGCGCGCCGGTTGTTCGAAATCTTAAAATTTATCGATCCACAAAACCCGGTAATCGCGCAGCTCGAAAAAGAGCTCGCGGAGAAGACCACGCTGCTCAAGAAGGCAGTTAAGCCCGCAGAATACGTAGAGGCCCTGTACAAGAAGGCGCTCGTGCTCTCTCAGACTGACCCGGAGGGGGCGCTGGGCGTACTGCGGCAACTGCTCGAAGACGACCCTCAGAACACGCGTGCCCGGGCATTGCTCGCGCGCATCGAGGGGCGGTTGAACCGCGAACGCTGGGCAAAGTCGGATATTCCGATTGCCCCCGCAGCGCTGCGTGCTTATGCAGACGGCATAGTTTTCTACAACACAGGGCAGATCGCCGAGGCCAAAGCGGCGTTCGCGCAGGCGCTCAACCTTGCTCCCAACTTTGAACGTGCGGCTGTCGCATTGCGCAAGTGTGAATCTTACTCAAAGGGAGCGCGATTTTGAAGTACTGGCTTCTGACAGAGGCGCAATACGCGCGCCTGGGTATTGCACAACGTAGCGGGATCGCCGCAATTGTGACAGATGATTACATGAGCCTTCAGCGGATTGAACGCCTGCAGTCAGCCCGCAACCTGACACCCTGGCTTCGGCGTCGGCGCGGTCTGGATATCACCGTTGCCGACCGATTGCGAGGCTCGCGCCCGCAGCGTATAGAGGGTCATGTTCTGCGGGAATTTGTGAGGCTTGCCCGATATGGCTTGCCTGACGACGAGGTCGCGGTAACGATACATGCAATAGCTGACCGTTACGTGGTACATGCCGAGTTTGGTGGTTCTATCGCTTCCCGGGTTATACCCGCGCGCACAGCCGAACTCCGCGTCCTGCTTTCGCGTCTCAAGCTGCGCTACGGAAGGTTGCGCATTACGATCATTGACAGATCGTGCGAATTGTTGTCGCAGGTGCGCAGTTTTAGCCTGGAATGCGCGCTGCTGCTGGAAGCCGAGCGCATGACCGATCTCATTCGCGGACGCGAGCGGGAAGTAAGGGATGTCCTTGTGATCACCAACCTCAACGGGCCCGCCTTGCCACAGCTGATGAAAAACCTCGACTTTTGGTCGCGGGGTCCCGGGGGCTGCCGCTTTCGGCACATTTACGGGCAGTTGACTGAGCGCCGGGCTGAGAGCGCGCTTGCTCGCAGACACTGGGATATGGTGATTTACCGTGGACACGGGCAGGTGCTTGACGGTCGCATCTGCTGGCAGGCAGAAAAACCCTGGCCCGTACCACACGGTATCAGTGAAAGCTACCTGCATCTGTCATGCCTCGATTTTCCCCAATCGCTGGATATTTCTCAGTTGCCGGCTGGCAGGATCATAACGCCGCTTGGCCTGGTCACAGACTTCAATGACGCCACCTTCGTGCGCGAACTGATTGTCCGCTTGCAGAAGTCCGGGAACTTTATGAGCTCCTCGCGCGCTTTGCAGCGTGCCCACAGCGATTTTGTGGTGATCTGCAACACTTAGGGCATCTCAGCCGGTGGTCAAGTTCAGAGCCTGTACGCCAACTTGCCGGAGCGATTTTTAGCGCAAACCGCGTCCGCTAATCGGCAAAAATTCCTCCGCAAATCGTGCCGATTTG